>NZ_CP155619.1:936074-1248099 GCF_039697315.1 Pseudomonas abietaniphila
ACCGAGAGTGCCGATATCATGAATGACCTGATGAGCGTTCGATCCCTGCGTCTGACCTGCACCCTCGCGGGTGGCCTGATTGCCGGATACCTGTTCATGCCCTTCGCCTGTGCGGCGACGCCCGTGGAAGTGGTCGCCCCCGGCCCGGACATCCCCACGTTGCAATCGATGCGCGGCGTCACGCCGCCCGACCCGTCCGGCACCGAAGGCGGGCGCAAGGTCGACCTGATGGGCGACTTCGTCCTCAACCGCGACGCAGCGATTCGACTGGGCAAGGCGATGTTCTGGGATCAGGACTTCGGCAGCGACGGCTTCACCGCCTGCGCGTCCTGTCACTATCACGCTGGCGTGGATCACCGCATCACCAACCAGCTCAATCCGGGGCAGGCCCACACCAACGCTAACGTGGCGTCGCTGTTCAACAAACCCTTCATTGCGCCGAACATTCCGGGGGATGTGGCGTCCTACACCACCCTGTCCGGCGGTAAGGGCGGCCCTAACTACACGTTGAAGAAGACCGACTTCCCGACCCACGTGCTGGCCGATCCGCTGGACCGCAACTCGGCGATCGTTTATTCCTCGGACGATGTAGTGGGTTCTCAGGGCGTGTTCGAAGCCAACTACGTCCGGCCGCGCCAGCCCCGTTTTGACCGTTGCACGCCGCAGACCGATGCGCTGTTTGCCGTCGGCAAGACCAGTGTGCGCCGCAGCACCGGACGCAACGCCCCGACCGTGATCAACGCCGCCTTCAACGTGCGTAACTTCTGGGATGGCCGGGCCAATAACGTGTTCAACGGCTTCTCGCCGTTCGGCAATCGCGACCCCGATGCGGCGATTTTTGTGACCACTGAACGTAACCCGGTGGCGACCAAGGTCCGGCTGGCGCTCAATGACGCCTCTGCCGCGTCCCAGGCGGTCGGCCCGCCCGGCAGCCCGGTGGAAATGTCCTGCGGAGGCCGGACGTTTGCCGACATCGGTCGACGCATGCTGGATTCATTGGTGCTCAGTCACCAGCGCATCGCTTCCAATGACTCGGTGTTGTCGTCGATTGCCGTGCGCCGCCCCAGCTACCGCGACCTGATCAAGGCCGCGTTCCACCCACGCCTGTGGAACGCCACGCAGCCTGTGTCGCTGGGCGGCGTCGACTATGCGCAGATCGAGGCGAATTTCCCGTTGTTCTTCGGTCTGGCGATTCAACTGTACGAGTCGACCCTGGTATCCGATCAGACGCCCCTCGACGCCTACCTGCAAGGCAACACCCAGGCGATGGACGCGCAGCAGATCGAGGGGATGAACCTGTTCACCGGCAAAGGCAAATGCGTGGCATGTCATGCCGGGCCCGAGCTGACCAATGCCGCGACGCGCCTGCGCCTCGAACCCCGTGAGCGCATTGAACGGATGGTGATGGCCGACAACCTGATCACGCTCTACGACAACGGTTTCTACAACACCGGCGTGCGCCCGACCGAGGAAGACCTGGCGCTGGGTGGCAGCGACGCCTGGGGCAATCCGCTGTCGTTCACCCGTCAATACAACACGCTGCTGCAAGGTCTGAGCGTGCCGGATCCGTTCGACGTCGACGTGTGCAAATTCGAAGCGCCCTTGAGCCCGGCGATTCCGTGTGATGCCACGCTCAAACCGAATGTCGGGTTCCGGGATTCGGTCGATGGCGCCTTCAAGACACCGACCCTGCGCAACATTGCGCTCACCGGGCCGTATTTCCACAACGGCAGCCGCTCGACGCTCAAGCAAGTGGTGGAGTTTTACAACCGTGGCGGCGACCGGCGCGGTCAGGATGCGAGCAATACCAGCGGGTTCGACCATCCGAGCGTGAACCAGCACAACGCCTCGAACCTGGACCCGGACATGACCGCGCTGAACCTGACCCCAAGCGAAATAGACGCGCTGGTCAAATTCATGGAAGTGGGCCTCACTGATCCCCGGGTGGCATGGGAACAAGCGCCGTTCGATCACCCATCATTAACGATCGCGCAAGGGGAAGTCGGTGACGAGAACGCCGTGACCGTCCGGCCGGTGGACGCCAGCTCCACCACGCCACGGGCCAAAGACCTAGAGATCATGCTCAACGCCGTCGGCGCCACAGGCCGCCGTCCGAGCGATGGACCTTTGATGCCGTTTGCCAGTGATTTGAAATGAGGTGTCGGTAAGGAAATGCGGTGGGTCAGGTACATCCGTTTTGAATGACCCACCGCATTCGTCCGAAGTGCGGCCCATACCCTCGTAACCTCGGACGTCTCCCACAGGGACCGGGTTGACGCATGAGCCTGTGTCCAGACCTCAGAGTGCGCGATCGCTGAGTATTTTGCGTCGAAGCTGAGTTTTGTGGGAGCGAGCTTGCTCGCGAATGTGATACGTCAGCGACATCAATGCTCAATGACCCAACGCATTCGCTGCCCTCATAACCTCGGACGTCTCCCACAGGGACCGGAGTGATGCATGAGCCTGTGTCCAGACCTCAGAGCGGGCGATCGCTGAGTATGTTGCGTCGAAGCTGAATTTTGTGGGAGCCGGCTTGCTGGCGAATGCGGCAGTCAGTCACATCAATGCTGAATGACCCACCGCATTCGCTGCCCTCGTAACCTCGGACGTCTCCCACAGGGACCGGGTTGATGCATGAGTCTATGTCCAGACCTCAGACTGTGGGAGCGAGCTTGCTCGCGAATGCGGCAGATCAGTCACATCAATGCTGAATGACCCACCGCATTCGTCCGAAGTGCGGCCCATACCCTCGTAACCTCGGACGTCTCCCACAGAGACCGGGGTGATGCATGAGTCTGTGTCCAGACCTTAGAGTGCGCGATCGCTGAGTATTTTGCGTCGAAGCTGAATTTTGTGGGAGCCGGCTTGCTGGCGAATGCGGCAGGTCAGTCACACCAATGCTGAATGACCCACCGCATTCGTCCGAAGTGCGGCCCATACCCTCGTAACCTCGGACGTCTCCCACGGGAACCGGAGTGATGCATGAGCCTGTGTCCAGACCTCAGACTGTGGGAGCTTGCTCGCGAAGTGCGGCCCATACCCTCGTAACCTCGGACGTCTCCCACGGGAATTGCGGTGTTCCCGGAATTTAGGGCAGCCGTCAGTCCGCTGCTTTTTAATAAAAATTTCCGTGCCTCATGCAACTAGTCCCTTAACCCACAGTCCTATCCGCGCTCTGAAAATCCTGCTCCACAACCTCCCCGTTTGATCACCCGAGCTGTCCGCCTCATGCGTCCACCTGTTCGTCTGTCTCGATTTGCCCTGCTCAGCCTGGCTGCTTTGCTTTACATCATTGCCCCACCGGTTCACGCCGACGGCGAGCGACAACTGGCGCAAGCCATCAACAGTTATCGGGCGCACCCGCAGCGGTGCGAGGGCCGGACCGCTTCGCCGATGCCGCCGCTGTCATTGAAGGCCAACGTTGCGCTGCCGGTGGGCTACGGCGGCAGCTTGCGTGAAGGCTTGAAAGCGGCGGGTTATCAGGCCGCGACGGTTCAGAGTATTCAACTGGTCGGCGCAGGTGACGCCAGTGCCGCATTCGCCATGCTGCAACGCGAGTACTGTGATTCGATGCTCGACAGCCAGGCCGCCGACCTCGGCATCAGCCATGCGGGGGGCCAGTGGCAACTGGTGCTGGCCAAACCGCTGGTGGATGTCCGTCTCACCGACGTGCGCGCAGCGGACAAAGCGTTGCTGGCGCAGGTCAATGCCGCTCGCGCCACCCCGCGCATGTGCGGCTATAGGCGCTTCGCGGCAGCGCGTCCGTTGAGCTGGAGCAACGCGCTGGGGACTGCCGCACAAGGTCACAGCAAGGCCATGGCCCACGACAACTATTTTGCGCACCAGGACCCGGACGGCGACACGCCGGCCGACCGCGCGCGGGTGGCGGGCTATCGCGGGCGGCAGATCGGCGAAAACATCGCCGCCGGTCAAGGCTCTCCCAGCCAGGCCATGCAGAGCTGGCTGGCGAGCCCCGGGCATTGCGCCAACTTGATGAACCCGATGTTTACTCAGGTCGGTGCGGCGTATGCGACCAACACGCGCAGCGATCTGGGCATCTACTGGACGATGCTGTTTGGCGCGCCTTAAACGCGTCTACCGTCACCTCGCACTAGCCAGCTCACCACAGTTGTATGATAACGTACGAAAACTCGTTTTCCGGCTGGCCATGTCGGCGCCCGAACGGGGATTCAGTGTCGATCCGATCACAATAAAAAGGGAAACATCAATGACCAAATTCAAACTGGTGGTAGGTTTTGTGTGCCTGTTTTCGGGCTATGTCGCCGCTGCACCGTCTGCCGATGAGCAAAATGTCGCCAAGGCCGTCGACCAGATGACTCAGGCCATGTTGCACAAAGACATCAAGGCCCTGAACGCCCTGACATCAGACAACGTCACCTACGGTCACTCCAGCGGCAAGATTCAGAACAAGCAGGAATTCATCGCCGACATCGAAACCGGCCGCAGCGGCTTCAAGACCCTGCAGATGCTCAACCAGAAAATCACCCTGGACGGCGACACCGCGCTGGTTCGCAACCACTTCTCCGCCCAGGCCGTGAACAGTGGCGTCGAAGTGCCGACCGAGATCGAAAACTTCCAGGTCTGGCAGAAGCAGAAAGGCCACTGGCTGTTGATCGGTCGTCAGGCATTTAAGTTCTGATCGACCGCTGATTCACCTGTGGGAGCGACGATGGCGTGTGCTCCCGCAGGTCAGGTTCTGCATCTTTACAACGCTTCCAGTCCCCACAAAACCTCCAGCACATGCCGGGTCGAGCGTTCGACTTCTCCGGCCCGATGAGCAATGCCCAGCTCTCGCCACAACGACGGTTGCAGCGGACGCATGACGATGCGGCTCTCCGGCGCCGGCGTGGAGGCTTCATGGGGCAGTACCGTCGCACCGTACCCGGCCGCCACCAGACTCTTGATCGCGTCGTTGTAGTTGAGCTGAATCCGCGGCGTCGGTTGCGGGCCTTCCGTGGCGAACCACTCCCCCACCTGACGCGACAGGCGCGTGCTGTTGTCGTTGAGAATCAACGGTTGGGCCGCCAGCCAGGCCGGCGAGATAACGTCCGGACACGCCCACCGCGCAGGCAGAAACGCCATCACCGGGTCACGTCTCCACGGCTTGATCTGCAAGCCTTTGACCGGCGATTGCGGCAACGCAATCACGCCGATGTCGAGACTGCCATCGGCCAGTTTCTGCAAGGTCTGCTGGGAGGTGAGCACCGCCACCTGCACGTCGATCCCCGCGTGCTCCTGGCTGAGGGTTTCCAGCGCCTGCGGGATCAATTGCGCGATGACGCCGGTGGACGCGCCGAGCCTGACCCGCCCGGCCAACCCCTGAACCTGACGCTCGACGTCTTCGAGCGCCTGTTCGGCATCGGCCAGCAAGCGACGCGCACGTTCGATCAGGGTTTCCCCAATCGCCGAAGGCTGGACGCGGCCTCGGGTGCGCGACAATAACAACCCACCGACACGCTCCTCCAGATCGGCGATGTGCAGGCTCACCGTCGGCGGCGCCAGGTTCAACACCCTGGCCGCTTCGGCAAACGAGCCGTGGTCGGCGATCGCCACCAACGTGCGCAAACGGTCGAGACTGATCTCACGCACCGCACTTCTCCTTCATGAAATCTGAATTTGATGGTTAGTAAATTCAACTTTTCCTATCTTACGCCCTGACCGAAGATGCTCGCCATTGATGACTCTATGCGAGCGCCCCAACATGACCCTTCCTGTTGTTTTCATCGACGGTGACCAAGGCACGACCGGCCTGCAAATCCACCAGCGGCTGCTGGGTCGCACCGACCTGAAACTCGTGACGTTGCCCGCCGACCAGCGCAAGGACGCGAGAAGCCGTGCAGCGGCCATCAACGCCTGCGACATCGCGATCCTGTGCCTGCCCGACGATGCAGCCCGTGAGGCCGCAGCGAGCATTGAAAACCCTGCCGTGCGGGTGATCGACGCCAGCTCTGCCCACCGTACGCACCCGGACTGGGTCTATGGGTTTGCGCAGATGAGCGAACAGCAGAAAACGATCATCACCACCGCGAACCGTGTGACCAACCCAGGCTGCTACCCAACCGGCGCTGTCGGACTGCTGCGTCCCTTGCTGGACGCCGGGCTGGTGCCACGGGACTACCCGATCAGCATCAACGCGGTGTCAGGCTACTCGGGTAAAGGCCGTGCCGGTGTCGATGAATTCGAGGGGCCGGACGCCGCCCAGGCAACGCCATTTCAGGTCTACGGCCTGAGCCTGGCGCACAAACACATCCCTGAAATCCAGCAATACAGCGGGCTTAGCGAACGCCCGATGTTCATCCCGGCCTACGGTTCGTTTCGTCAAGGCATCGTGCTGACCATCCCGCTGCAACTGCGCTTGCTGCCATCCGGCGTGACGGGCGCCCGGTTGCACGCGTGCCTGGAGCAGCATTATGCGGGCAGCGGTTTCGTCGAGGTCATGCCGATGGAGGCCTCGCAGGCGCTGACGGGTCTGGATCCTCGGGTCATGAACGACACGGACAAACTGCGCCTGATGGTGTTCGAAAATGCCGGGCACGTGCTGCTGGCGGCCGTGTTCGACAACCTGGGCAAAGGTGCTGCCGGCGCGGCCGTGCAGAACCTGGACCTGATGATCGCTGGTGTCTGAGCATCAGCGCTCAGGTCAATTCGGCCCGCAACCATTCCACCAGCAGGTTCGCCTCTTCGCGGCGCGCCTGCCCATGACGGCGGTAGACCGACAACGCTTCGCTGAGGTGAACGCTTTCGGCGAACGGCGCAACCAGCATGCCGTTGTCGAGCATGCGTTGCGAGGTGCGCCGCCAGCCCATGGCCAGGCCGTGTCCCTCAACGGCGGCGTGCAACATCAGTGAATAGTTGTCGAACGCCAGCCCACGGGCCTGGCGTGGCACGTCATGGCCGAACGTCGCCAGCCAGGTGTCCCACTCCAGTTGATAAGCCGGCAAGGCGTCGTGATGCAGCAAGGTGTGAGCGCCCAGCTCATCGAGCGTGACGGGTAAAGCACGCCCTTCGAGATAACGCGGGCTGCACACTGGAAAGACCTCGTCTGCGGCCGTGAACAACAGAGGATGCAAGCCGTGGTCGCGGTTGCTGCTTTGCATCGCGACGTCAAAGTAGCCCTGGAAGTCAGTGAGCGGGTTGGCCCAGGTCACCATTTTCAGTTCGATTTCCGGGTACTGCTGGTGGAAATTCGACAACCTGGGCATCAGCCAGTGAAAGGCTTCGCAGGGCTGACACAGCAACACCACTTCATTCTTCCGTGCTACCCCGCGCAGCCGATCCGCCGCGCTGCCCACGTCACGCAATGCATTACCCAGAGTGAGGCTGAAATCGCGCCCGGCATCCGTCAGGAAAACCGCGCGATTGCGCCGCTGGAACAGGCTGATCCCCAGATCCTCCTCCAATGCCCGGATCTGCCGGCTCACCGCCGCCTGAGTCAGGTTCAGCTCTTCGGCCGCACGGGAAAAGCTTAACAACCGAGCCGCAGCCTCGAACGGCAGAAGCGTGGCCAGCGGAGGCAGTGACTTGCCGAGCTTATTCATAACTTCTCGTAATGCATCGTGACGAAGACATCATTTGTAGCACAGCCGTGTGGATCGGCAAGATCACACTCATCGCGCAAAACCTGTGGGAAGGAGCTTGCTCACGAAGGCGTCCGGTCAGCCACCGCGACGGGGACTGGCATATAGCATTCGCGAGCAAGCTCGCTCCCACAGAGAGATCCAGCGTCCGGCGCGGTTTCAGATTGATGCGCCAACCTGTGGGAGTGAGCTTGCTCACGAAAGTGTCCGGTCAGCCACCATGACGGCGACCGGCATATCGCATTCGCGAGCAAGCTCGCTCCCACAGAAAGATCCGGCGTCCGGCGCGGTTTCAGATTGATGCGCCAACCTGTGGGAGTGAGCTTGCTCACGAAGGCGTCCGGTCAGCCACCATGACGGCGACTGGCATATAGCATTCGCGAGCAAGCTCACTCCCACAGATGATTCAGCGCCCTAAAAATCGGGTATCCACCGGAGTCCACATGAACTCACCCCGTTCAATCCTCTTGCAAGGCGTAGCATTCGCAGTGCTGGCGACGTTGTGCTGGGCGTGCAACTTCATCGCGCCCTATGGGCTACAGGGCTACAGCATTCAGGACTTCATGCTGGTGCGTTTCATGATGGCCGGCGCGCTGGGCGTCTTGCTGCTGCCCCTGTATCGCTCGCAACTGCGCGGCCTGCGTCCGCGTCAGTGGCTGACCGGCATGGGACTGGGCGCATCGGGTTATCTGGCCTACAGCAGTTGCATCGCGGGCGGCGTGATCTACGGCGGCCCGTTGATGATCGCCGCCTTCATCGGCGCCGTCCCGGTGTTGCAGGCGTTGCTGGGTAACGCCAGACACCGGGCGTTGCGCTGGGGCCAGTTGGTGATGCCGATTTCCCTGCTGTGCCTGGGTCTGGGCCTGATCAACCTGCAGGTGCTGGGCGACCCGCCGGATCCCCACACTCATCTATGGGCCGGACTGGCCTTTTCGCTGGCTGCCGTGCTGATCTGGCTCTCGTTCAGCGTCGTCAATCAGGCCGCCATGGAGCACCTGCACACCCGTTCCACCAGCGCCTGGACCTGCCTGATGATGATCGGCGCGGGGCTTGCGGCCCTACTGCTGACACCGCTGGCGTGGGCCTGGGATTGGCTGCAACTGCCGTTTCAAGGCGTCGACACACCCGCTGCGCTGCGACTTTATGGCTGGGCCATGCTGATTGCGTTGCTCTCTTCAGTGATTGGCGCCTGGGCCTGGAACCTCGCTTCCCGGCGTCTGCCAATGGTGCTGTCCGGGCAATTGATCGCGCTCGAATCGTTTTTCGCCACCGTATTGGGCCTCGCATTCCACGGGCGCTTACCCACTCTGGCTGAATTCATCGGCCTGACGCTGATCCTGTTTGGCACCGTGTATTCGGTGCGCATCATTCTCGCGCCCCGCCGATCCGGGCGCGGTCGACCGGCCACGCTGTAAGCCTCGCACCACGGCCTGCTTCACAACCCACAGACTCAGGAGCACTGCCCATGAACGCCATCGCCGACTACCGCACCTACCCGCTGATCAGCCCGCTGCTCCGCGCCACGCTGGCACCCGATCTGGTTGAGGTGACATGGGCGGATCATCGCCGCAGCCCCTTTCATCACCTGTGGCTGCGCGACAATTGTCCGTGCCCGCAATGCGTGTACAGCGTCACCCGTGAGCAAGTGTTCGAGATCGCCGACGTCTCGGAAAACCTTCAGCCGCTGAGCGTGGAAGTCGATTGCGAAGGCGCGCTGCACGTTCAATGGGATGACGGTCACGAAAGCCGCTTCGACCCCGGTTGGTTACGCGCCCATGCCTATGACGAAACATCGCGCGGCGAACAACTGGCCAGACGTGCGACCAAGCGGCACTGGGTGGCTGGACTGGAGCTGCCGGTTTTCGAGTACCAGGCAGTGATGGAGGACCCAGAGACCCTGCTCGACTGGCTGCTGGCGGTACGCGACATCGGGCTGACCCAGGTACGGGGCGTGCCCACCGTGCCGGGTTCGCTCAGTACGTTGGCTCAGCGCATATCGTTCATTCGCGAGAGCAATTTCGGCGTGCTGTTCAACGTGCAATCCAGAGCCGATGCCGACAGTAACGCCTACACCGCCTTCAACCTGCCGCTGCACACCGACCTGCCGACACGTGAGTTGCAGCCCGGCTTGCAGTTTCTGCATTGCCTGGTGAACGACGCCGAGGGAGGCGACAGCCGCTTCGTCGATGGCTTCGCGATCGCGCAAACGCTGCGTCAGGAGGACCCGAATGCCTACCGTTTGCTGTGCGAAATCCCGGTGGAGTTTCGCAACAAGGACCGGCGCAGCGACTACCGCTGCCGGGCTCCCGTGATCGCGTTGGACGCTCTGGGTGAGGTTGCGGAAATCCGTATGGCGAACTTCCTGCGCGGGCCGCTCAACCTCACGCCTGAATTGATGCTGCCGTATTACCGCGCCTATCGGCGCTTCATCGAAATGACGCGCGAGCCACGCTTTCAGTTTCGTCAGCGCCTGGAAGCCGGGCAACTGTGGTGTTTCGACAACCGCCGCACCCTGCACGCCCGTGACGCCTTCGATCCTGCCAGCGGCGCGCGGCATTTTCAGGGGTGCTACGTGGATCGGGATGAGCTGCTGTCGCGGATATGGGTGTTGCAGCGTTGACGGTCTGAACGTGGGTGGACACGTCTTTGCCAGAGCCGTCCCGCAGCAAACCGGCTCTGACAAAGCTAATGGTGCAGCCGATTGTCGACCGTCACCCGCCGATCAGAAAGTTTCCAGGACGCACGCCCTCGTCCGCCTCGAGAACCGGCACCTGCGCGTCATCCTTCAGATTCACGCCGGACAACTGCCGCCGCCAGGCTTCGCGCATCAGGTACAGCAACTTGTGCGCGGCCATGGCGTAGCTCATGCCTTCCAGCCGCACGTTGGAAATGCAATTGCGCGACGCATCATTGAGCCCGACCCGAGGCGCGTAAGTGAAATACAGACCCAGGCTGTCCGGCGAACTCAGGCCCGGCCGCTCACCAATCAGGATCACTACCATCCGCGCCTTGAGCACTTCGGCCACTTCATCCCCCACCGCGACCCGTCCCTGCTCGACCAGCACCACAGGCGCAACGCTCCAGCCCTCGGCAGCCGCCAGCTCATCGATGCGTTCGAGCATGGCCGGGCTATGGCGTTGCACGGCCAACGACGACAAGCCGTCCGCCACGACCACCGCCAGATCGAAGCCGTCAGGATGCGCCTCGGCGTAGGTGCGCAGTTGCTCGACCGAGTCCGCTGACAGGCGACGCCCCAGGTCGGGCCGTTGCAGGTAGACGTTTCGGTCAGAGGCAGAACTGTGGACCGTGAGCGTTTCGCGCTGGCGCGCCGCCAGCTGTTCACTCAGGGCGGCGTGATCGAAGGGCAAGTGCACCGCGTCCCGGGCCTGCGCGTGAGCGAACTGGAAATCCAGTTGTGCAGCGGTCGGAAGGCTCGTGCCCGCATGCCCCAAGGCAATCCGCGCCGAGGTCAGCGAGCGCAGCTGGCGCCAGGCATCGGCTTGCGCGGGTGATTTACTGTGGTCATCGCTCATGGCCCATCCTTCTCTCTTTTCACTGCCATTGCTGTGTCGATGGCGGAGGTTATTTCAACTGCGCAAGTGCCTGACGAAACAACGGCGGCACGCCCTGCCCCAGACGCACGCCACCGTCGTCCTGACGCAGGATGTCCATGCGCGTCAGCCACGCCTCGAATTCCGGTGCCGGACGCAGCCCCAGCGTCTTGCGCGCATACAGGGCATCGTGAAACGAAGTGGTCTGGTAATTCAGCATTACGTCGTCGGAGCCGGGAATGCCCATGATGAAGTTGATGCCGGCCACACCGAGCAGTGTCAGCAACATGTCCATGTCGTCCTGATCGGCCTCGGCATGATTGGTGTAGCAGATGTCACAGCCCATCGGCACGCCCAGCAGCTTGCCGCAGAAGTGATCCTCCAGGCCCGCGCGGATGATCTGCTTGCCGTTGTACAGGTATTCCGGGCCGATGAAACCGACCACGGTGTTGACCAGGAACGGGTTGAAATGCCGCGCCACGGCGTAGGCGCGGGCCTCGCAGGTCTGCTGGTCAACGCCATGGTGAGCGTTGGCCGACAGCGCGCTGCCCTGCCCCGTTTCGAAATACATCAGGTTGTTGCCCAGCGTGCCGCGGTTGAGGCTCAGCCCTGCTTCGTAGCCTTCTCGCAGTATGTCCAGACTGATGCCGAAGCTGCTGTTGGCCGCCTCGGTGCCGGTGATGGACTGAAACACCAGGTCGACCGGCACGCCTTTCTCGATGGCCGCAACCGACGAAGTGACGTGAGTCAGCACACAGGACTGGGTGGGAATGTCGTAATGGCGAAGCACGCCGTCGAGCATTTTCAGCAATTCGGTGATGGCGCTGATGCTGTCGGTGGCCGGGTTGATGCCGATCATGGCGTCGCCGTTTCCGTACAGCAAACCGTCGAGCACGCTGGCCGCGATGCCCGCTGGGTCATCGGTGGGGTGATTGGGCTGCAAGCGGGTGGACATCCGCCCGCGCAGGCCCACGGTGTTGCGAAAACGGGTGACCACGCGGATCTTCTGCGCCACCAACACCAGATCCTGCACGCGCATGATCTTCGACACCGCTGCCGCCATTTCCGGGGTCAATCCCGGTGCCAGCGCCTTGAGGCTGGCCTCGGTGGCCTCATCGCCCAGCAACCAGTCGCGGAAACCGCCGACCGTCAGGTGACTGACCACCGAAAACGCCGCCAGGTCGTGAGTGTCCACGATCAGCCGGGTGACCTCGTCCTGCTCGTACGGAATCAATGCCTCGTTGAGGAAGCGCTTGAGCGGCACCTCGGCCAAGGCCATTTGCGCCGCTGCCCGTTCGGCGTCACTGGTGGCGGCGACTTCGGCGAGGAAGTCCCCGGAACGTGCAGGGCTGGCCTTGGCCATGAGTTCCCGCAGGCTGTCGAAGCGCCAGACCATGCCACCGATGCTGTGGGAAAAGCTCATGCGTAACCTTCCTTCTATCGACTTACTTGATTAACCGGCCACCGCAGCGACTTCAACGAGCCACTGCAACCGCTGCGCCGCGGCTGCGCACCCCTTTGACGAAAAGCGCACCCACCGCCATCAGGCACAGGAAGATGCCGCAGATCACCAGATTGAACCAGACCATCGCGATCAGGCACACCACCGCCAGCACCAACGCGATGCCCGGCACGATCGGGTAGCCCGGTGCGCGGAAGCTGCGTTCCAGATTCGGTTCGCTGCGACGCAGTTTGAACAGGCTCAGCATGCTGACGATGTACATCACGATAGCGCCAAATACCGACATGGTGATCATCGCCGCCGTCAACGTCATGCCCTGCAGGTTGACCAGGCCGTCGCTGAGGATGGCCAGGATACCCACAACGCCCCCGGCGAGAATGGCACGGTGCGGGGTCTGGAAGCGCGAAAGTTTGGCCAGGCTCGGCGGAAGGAAACCGGCGCGGGCCAGGGCGAAGAACTGACGCGAGTAACCAAGGATGATGCCGTGGAAACTGGCGACCAGACCGAATAGGCCGATCCACACCAGCATGTGCATCCAGTTGGAGTTGTTGCCGACGACAGCCTTCATCGCCTGTGGCAGCGGGTCGTTGATGTTCGACAGCGTACGCCAGTCACCCACGCCACCGGCGAAGATCATCACGCCAATCGCCAGCACCACCAGGGTCAGAATCCCCGCAACGTAGGCACGCGGGATGGTGCGTTTAGGGTCTTTGGCTTCTTCAGCGGCCATGGCCGCGCCTTCGATGGCGAGGAAGAACCAGATCGCAAACGGAATCGCCGCGAAAATCCCGCTGATCGCGGGCAGGCTGAAGGTGTCTGAACCGGCCCAGCCGCCGAGCACGAAATTGCTGAAACTGAAGCCAGGCGCGACCACGCCCATGAACACCAGCAGTTCGGCGACGGCCAGCACGGTCACGACCAGTTCGAACGTCGCGGCGATGCTGACGCCGAGGATGTTGAGGGTCATGAAGACGATGTACGCCCCGATCGCCGCGACCCGCGGGTCAAGGGACGGATACTGCACATTGAGGTACGCGCCAATGGCCATGGCGATGGCCGGTGGCGCGAACACGAATTCGATCAGGGTCGCCAGGCCGGCAATCATTCCGCCGGTCACGCCGAAGGCACGAAGGCTGTAGGCGAACGGACCGCCCGCGTTGGGGATCGCCGTGGTGAGTTCCGTGAAGCTGAAAATGAAACAGGTGTACATCACGGCGACCATCAGCGTCGTGACCAGGAAGCCCAGCGTCCCCGCCGTGCCCCAGCCATAGCTCCAGCCGAAGTATTCGCCGGAAATCACCAGGCCGACGGCCAGTCCCCACAGGTGCAGGGTTCCCAATGTGGGTTTGAGTTGTGTAGCGGTCATGAGTGTTACCCCGGTAGCCAAGCGACGGTATTTGCCTGACGTCGAGCATAGACACAGGGTTACCGCCAAGGCTTGACCGCGCAGGACGCAGGTTGTCATGTGCGGTCAAGTTTTTCGGGTATTTGCGCGGGGTGCGCCAAGGCGGCGCGTGAAATGGGGGGTGTGCTTTATAGAGGGTCACTGCTCTACCCAGATCAGCATTCAGCAGGTGAGTCGATGGGTAGCAATGAAAGCGAATCAAAACGCTCTTTGTAGGAGCGCGCTTGCCCGCGAAAGCGGTGGGTCAGCAGAAGAATGGGTTGCAGATAGACCGCAATCGCGGGCAATCGCGCTCTTACAGCTCGGCGTCAAACCGTAACAAGGTACGACATTTGCTTGAATGAAATTCATACAGACCCTGACGGCCCTTCATCTCGATGCTCCAGACCCTCATCCCCAGCGCTGCCCCGACCTCCCCCGCCGCCAGCAATCGCGGCGTGCTGTCGGCTGCCGCCAACGGTCTGGATGGCTTCATCGTGCAGCACGGCGGCGACCTGGATCGAGTGTTCGGCTGCGCCGGCATCGACCCCGAACACCTGCTGCACCCCACGCTCAGCCTGCCTCTGACCAACTACTGCAAAGTGCTTGAAGAAGCCGCTCGGCAAACCGGCTGCGACAACTTCGGCCTGCGTTACGGCCAGCAATTTCAGCCTCAGGCGCTGGGTTTGCTGGGCTATATCGGGTTGTGCTCCACCACGCTGGAAGACGCGCTCATCAACTTCTCGCAAGCCTTTCCGTTTCACCAGCACAGCACCTTGATCGAGCTGGTGGACCAAGGGGATTGCTACCGCTTCGACTATCAGGTCAGACACGGCGCGATCCATGAACGTCGCCAGGACGCCGAACTGACCATGGGCATGGCCATGAACCTGGTGCGCCATGTGCTGGGCCCGGACTGGGCGCCTCGGCATGTGGCGTTCGAGCACGGCCGGCCGCAGGAATGGCACGAACATCGCGACACGTTCCGTGCCGACGTCAGCTTCGGCCAAGGCTGCAATTCGCTGCTGATTCCCAAGCGAGAACTGATCGGCAAGGCCATGCCGGGCAGCGACCCGATCCTGCTGATGTTGATCAAGGATGCCATTCGCCAGTTGGGCGACAACGGCAACGAAATCGGCCTGCTGGAACGCGCACGGCAGACCATTCTCGCCACGCTGCACCTGGGTGAACCGGCACTGGACGAAATCGCCCACCACCTCGGTCTTTCCGAATGGGCCTTGCAGCGCAAGCTGCGCGAACAGGGCCTGAGCTTTACGCAACTGGTGGACCAGATCCGCCAGGACTCAGCCATCGCCCACCTCAAGCAACAGCACCTCAGCGTCACCCAACTCGCCTCCATGCTGGGTTATTCGGAAACCAGCGCCTTCTCACGCGCGTTCAAGCGCTGGTTCGGGTTGAGCCCCAAGCAGTGGCGCAGCGCGGCTTTCAGCACTCAGTAAAACGTCACAGACGTTCCCGCTCCCTCCTGCCGAAGCGACAACCTTTCGACCACTGGTCAGACCGGTAAGATCTTTCTTACATCCATCTCTTGTTCCGTGGCTGTCTTCGGGCCTAGACTGCGCGTGCATTGGACATACCGGTAAGACCACAATAATTAAGTCCGGGCATCAGGCCGCAGCGTCTGGGTCAGGACACCGACTAGAGATCCTCATCATGCTCAAATGGTGCTCCCGTTCGATTTTCCTTCAGGTTGTCATTGGATTGATGCTCGGCATCCTCTGCGGCCTGGCCCTCCCCGAATTCTCTTCGCAGCTCAAACCCTTGGGTGACGGCTTCATCAAGCTGATCAAGATGCTCATTGGCGTGATCGTGTTCTGCGTAGTGGTCAGCGGCATCTCCGGCGCTGGCGACTTGAAAAAAGTCGGCCGCATCGGCCTTAAATCCGTGCTGTATTTCGAAGTCCTGACCACCATCGCACTGATCATCGGCCTGATCGTCGCCTACGGCACCGGGCTGGGCAACGGCGCCAACATTCATCTGGATCAGCTGTCGGTCGCGGACATGGGCGACCTCGCAGAACGCACCAGGCAGATCCATGGCGCATCCACCTTCCTCATGGACCTGATCCCGACGTCGGTGATTGGCGCCTTTGCCGACAACAACATCCTGCAAGTGCTGTTGTTTGCCGTGCTATTTGGCAGCGCGTTGAACCTGGTGGGGGAATCGGCCAGCGGCATCTCGCGACTGATCAATGAGCTGAGCCATGTGATTTTCCGCATCATGGGCATGATCGTGCGGCTGGCGCCTATCGGCGTATTCGGCGCCATCGCGTTCACCACCAGCAAATACGGCGTGCAGTCGCTCCAGCATCTGGGCAGCCTGGTGGCCCTGTTCTACCTGACCTGCTCCGCCTTCGTGCTGCTGATCCTGGGCGGCGTCATGCGTGCTTCGGGGCTGAAAATCCTGCCGTTCCTGAAATACCTGCGCGAAGAACTGCTGATCGTACTGGGCACCGCCTCGTCTGACGCCGTGCTGCCACAGGTCATGCGCAAGCTGGAGCACATGGGCATCGGCAGCTCCACTGTCGGCCTGGTGATTCCCACCGGCTATTCGTTCAACCTCGACGGCTTCTCGATCTACCTGACCCTGGCCATCGTGTTCATCGCCAATGCCACCGGCACGCCGCTGGCGTTCACTGACCTGCTGACCATCCTGCTCGTGTCGTTGATCACCTCCAAAGGCGCCCATGGCATTCCGGGCTCGGCACTGGTTATCCTCGCCGCCACCCTGACGGCCGTACCGGCGATTCCCGTGGTCGGTCTGGTGCTGGTGTTGGCGGTGGACTGGTTCATGGGCATTGGTCGGGCGCTGACCAACCTGATCGGCAATTGCGTGGCCACCGTCGCCATCGCTCGCTGGGAACGTGACATCGACGTGAAACGTGCCAACAACGTCCTGGCCAGCAAACAGGGTTTTGTCTTCCAGGCGAAGAAAACCGCAACGCCCGTTCACCAACAGGAATTCTGACGCTGCGTCATCGGGCGCTCACAAGGCGCCCTCCCGGCCTCACTGACAACTCAGGAAAAACAGGATGATCAGTTCATCGACTGTCGTTAACTCCGTGGTAGAAAAACTGCGCGCAGCTTTGGCACGCGGGCAATGGCGTAGCGGCGACATGCTGCCAGGCCAGCGCGAACTGGCCGAGCAACTGGGCATCAGCCGTCCCAGCCTGCGCGAAGCCGTCATCGTGCTGGAGACGCTGGGGCTGGTGCGCTCGATGCCTGGCAAAGGCGTGGTGGTGCTGGATGAACCCTCGGCGCCTGCCAGCGCACCGGTCCCGGCCGCGGGCGTCGCCGACGCGACACTGGCCGACGTCATGCAACTGCGTTACACCCTGGAACCGTTCATTGTCAGCCTGCTCGCTCAATCGATCAGTCAGAAGGAAATTACCGAACTGCGCCTGACCCTGATGGATATGCGTGAAGCGCTGGAGGATCAGAACAGCGAGTCGGGCAGCAACGCGTACATCGCGTTTCACGAGCAGTTGTTCACCCTGACCTCGAACCCGATCTTCAGCAGCATGGTGCAGCAGACCAGCCAGGCGCTGAAACACTGCGCCCCCACCCTGCGCAACACCCCCGAGCACCTCGCAGCACGCCTCAAAGAGACCGAAGCGCTGGTGCGCGCCATCCGCAACAAGGACAGCGCAGGTGCCAGTGAATTGATGCGCCAGCACATTCTTCAGGAAGGCCAACGGATGGAAGTGGAACTGGAGATTCCGAGGCAAGATTGATGAGGACGCCTCTGAACGAACGCGGTGTATCCGTCAACATTGATGTGGCGGACCCACCGCGTTCGCCACTGTCGTAACCTCCTGCAGCTCCCACAGGTGTTATGTTCAGTCAGCAACAGGCGTTTTGTACCCAAAAAGCGCACCGCGCGCTCCGCTCATGATCTTCATACCGCAGTAGCCTGGACCGCTTGAAAAACTACCGACGCTGCAACTCCAACCGCCGAAGGCTGCCCATGCTCAAAAACGCCAGCGCCCCCACCAGCGCATGCGCCGCCACCACGTACATCGCTCCGGAAAAGGACCCGGTGGACTGCACGATGTAGCCGATCACAATCGGGGTGAAGATGCCCGACAGGTTGCCGAACATGTTGAACAGGCCGCCCGCCATGCCGGTGATTTCTTTGGGCGAAGTGTCCGATACCAGCGTCCAGTCGACCGCCACCACGCCTTTGCCGAAGATCGCCAGCGACATCAGGATCGTCACGATCCACATCGACTCGGTGAAGTTGCAGAATACCAGCGTGGCGCCCATGGTCATGCCGCACACCAGCGGAATCTTGCGCGCCACCGACAACGAAAAGCCCTTGCGGATCAGGTAATCGCACACCGCCCCACCGCACAACGCGCCGAGCAATCCGCAGATACCGGGGATCGCCGCGATGGCGCCCGCTTCCATGATGTTCAGCCCGCGGCCCTTGACGAGATACACCGGAAACCACGTCAGGAAGAAGTACTGCAACGAGGTGTCGCAGTATTTACCCAGATAAATCGACCACATCATCGGGCTCTTCAGCAGGACTTTCAGGTCCGAGAAGCGTGGCACAAACGCGCCCTTTTCCTTGGGTTTGTCCATGTCCACCTGAGCGCCGCCTTCACGCAGGTGTTCAAGCTCGGCGCGGTTGACCGAGGGATGCTCGGTCGGAGTCTTCACAAACTTGAACCAGACCAGGCTGACCACGATTCCCAGCCCGCCCATGAACCAATAGACGTGCTCCCAACCGTAGCGATGGGCGATGAAACCCATGGCCGGTGCCAGTAATACCACCGACATGTACATCGACGAGTTGAAGATCACCGTCGCCAGGCCGCGCTCCTGCAACGGGAACCACGCGGCGACGATGCGGCTGTTGGCGGGATACACCGGGGCCTCGATCAAGCCCAGTAGAAACCGCAGCAGGAACAGCGTGCCAATGGCCACCGGCACCGAGAAGAAACCGATCATCCCTTGCGCCACGGTGATGGTGGACCAGAGAAACAACGACAGCCCGTAGACCCGCACCGAGCCGAACTTGTCGAGCAACCAGCCGCCCGGCAGCTGCCCGAGCACATAGGCCCAGGCGAACGCGGAGAACATGTAGCCAAGGGTGACGGAATTGATGCCCAGCACTTCGGTCAGCGCGGAGCCTGTGATCGAGAGCGTGGCGCGGTCGCCGACGTTGATTGCGGTGACGATGAACAGCATCGCAAGAATGCCGAAGCGCACCTTGCTGCGCACGGCCGTTGCGTCAGCAGCCGGGGCGGCTGCGCTTGCGGTATTGGAATGTTCCACATGAAAGCCCTCATCTTGTTGTTGTCGATCGGCCACAAGAGCGCCTTGGCAGAGGCGCTCCCGGTCATGCACAAACGCTGTTGAAGGGGTCAATCAGGGGCGAGAACCGACCTCGACGGTCTGCGCGGTCCAGGCCTTGACCTGTTCGCTCAGCGACAGTCCGAGCCCTGGGCGGGTCGGCACCAGCATCCGACCGTTGCGGGTTTCCAGACGCTCGTTGAACAGTGGCTCCATCCACTCGAAATGCTCGACCCATGGCTCGGTCGGGTACGCTGCGGCGAGGTGCACGTGCAGTTCCATGGCGAAATGCGGCGCCAGCATCATTCCCGCTTGCTCGGCCATGGCCGCGACTTTCAGGTAAGGGGTGATGCCGCCGACGCGAGGGGCATCGGGCATCAGAAAGTCTGCGCCGCGCAGCTTGATGAACTCGGCATGCTCGGCAACGCTGGTGAGCATTTCACCGGTGGCGATGGGCGTGTCGAACTGCTGCGCCAGCGCCGCGTGCCCTTCGGCGTCATAGCAATCCAGCGGCTCTTCGATCCAGATCAGGTTGAATTCTTCGAATCGGCGGCACATGCGCTGAGCGGTCGGCCGATCCCATTGTTGGTTGGCGTCGACCATCAAGGGAAAGTCATCCCCCAGGTGCTTGCGAACGGTCGCGACGCGGTGCAAGTCAATGGCACAGTCGGGTTGACCGACCTTCAACTTGATTCCACCGATGCCCTTCTCTCTGGACATGTCGGTGTTGTGCATCAACTGTTCCAGCGGTGTGTGCAGGAAGCCACCCGAGGTGTTGTAACAGCGCACGGAATCGCGGTGCGCGCCCAGGAGGCGGGCCAGCGACAGGTTGGCGCGTTTGGCCTTGAGGTCCCAGAGCGCGACGTCAAACGCGCCAATCGCCTGGGTCGACAAACCGCTGCGGCCAACGGAGGCGCCTGCCCAGCACAGCTTGGTCCACAACTTGGCGATGTCGCTGGGATTCTCGCCGATCAGCGCCGGCGCGATCTCCTTGGCGTGAGCAAACTGACCCGGACCGCCTGCGCGTTTCGAATAGCTGAAGCCCATGCCGCGATGACCGTCGGTGGTTTCGATTTCCGCCACGAGAATGGCGATTTCGGTCATCGGCTTCTGCCGCCCGGTCAGGACCTTGGCGTCACTGATCGGGTTGGCCAACGGCAGAAACACCGAAGACACCTTGACCCAGGCGATCTGATCATCATCGGCGGACTTGAGGGGGACATTGGATTGAACAGACATGGCATTCTCCTTTCGAGTTCTTGTGAGGTGAGTCATCAGATGCGCTGACCGGACAGGTCGTCGTTCTGGCTGCGCTGGGTCGCGTCGGCCACAGGAGCGTCCTCCAGGTCATCGATGTCGAGGCGATTCAGGGGGCCGACAATCACCAGGTAGGCGAAAGCGCCGAGCAGGCCCATCGCTCCGACGTAGAGCAACGCGGAGTCGAACGATCCCAGTTGATTGACAAGTACGCCGATGGCAATCGGGGTGACGATGCTGGCGATGTTGCCGCAGAAGTTGAACATCGCCCCGCTGATCCCCATCGAGCGTTTCGGCGAGACATCACCAACGATGCACCAACCCAGATTGCCGATGCCTTTGGCGAAAAAGGCCAGCGACATCACGCCGATCACCACCGGAATCGACTGGGTGTAGTTGGCGATGACGATGGTGCTGGACAGCAACAGACCGCAGATGATCGGCGTCTTGCGGGCGGCAGTCAGGCTGTAGCCTTTTTTCAGCATCCAGTCGGACCAGACGCCACCGATCATGCCGCCCAGGCAACCTGCAATCGGCGGAATGGCCGCCACGAGGCCGACCTTGAGCATGGTCATGCCCTTGGCTTCGATCAGATAGGTCGGGAACCAGGTCAGGAAAAACCAGGTGATGGACGTCAGGCAGAACTGCCCCAGATAAACGCCCACCATCATGCGATTGGCGCCGATGGCCTTGGCCCGCTTCCAGCTGAACGGGGTTTTCACGTCGCCGATGTTCGGCAGACCGCCGCCGGCTTCGATGTAGTCGAGCTCCGCTTGATTAGCGCGTTTGTCCTTTCTCGGCTCATGGACCAGCTTAAACCAGAGCAGACCGATCAGGATGCCGGCCCCGCCCGTCCAGAAAAACACGTGCTGCCAGCCGAAGCTGTTGAGCAGCAGCACCATCAGCGGCGTGAACGCGGCCAAGGCGAAGTACTGGGCCGACTGGAAGATCGCTGTGGCCAGCCCCCGTTCATGACGCGGAAACCACATCACGGTCAGACGGTTGTTGGCAGGGAACGCTGGGGATTCGGCCACCCCCATCAGAAAGCGCAGGACGAACAGCGCGACGAAGGCCGAACTGAACATATCGACGTACCCCTGCAAGTACGTCAGGGCTGACCAGATGATCAGGCTCATGCCCAGCACCAGACGTGAACCGAAACGGTCGAGCACGATGCCGCCCGGAATCTGCATGCTGGTGTAGGCCCAACCGAACGCCGAGAACGCGATACCCATGGTGATGGCATCGAACCCAAGGTCGCCGCGCATTGCAGGCGCAGCAATGGACAACGTGGCGCGATCAACATAGTTGAACACGGTCACGATGAAGATCATCGCGAGGATGAGATAGCGAACATTGGTTTTCGCCGGAACCGGTGGTGTGGGTATCACTGTTATTTTCCTTATTGTGATGAAGCCCGGGCTCTTGTGCTGGCTTCGCCCGTATCTGCGCACTGATAACGCAATGATTGCGCAATCATCAGCAAGCAATAAAAAGGGCGATGCCACGCCGCCGCATCTGCCCTGAAGGAAAATACTACACTGATTGCGCAATCATTCAACACCGCGTTCGTCGGTAAATCTGCAAGGGCAATCGAAATCAGGGATCAGGGATCAGGTACTGGCGCGGTCGATCAACGTAAAGCCGGTGTCGACGCGTACAGGCGTACCGCTAGAGGTGTGCTCCTGGAAGCGATCCAGTAATGCCTGAGCGACTTGCAACCCAATCCGGTTGCCGTCAACCCGAACCGTCGACAGGGCCGGATACACCTGTGCAGCGCTGCTCAAATCACCGAAGCCCATCACCGCCAGGTCTTCAGGTACGCGCAACCCCCGACTCGCAGCCTCTGCCAGAACGCCTTGAGCCACCGTGTCCGAGCTGCACACCACAACGTCGGTCGAAACCCCGCGATCCAGCAAGCCGGCCAGCCCTTCCCGCCCGACCTGCAAGGTGGCAGGTGGCGCGAGCAACTCCATCGGCACCTCGTCAATGCCGTGTTTCTTGAGTTCGGCGATCAGGCTGTTGCAACGGCGCAGACCGCGCGGGTCGCCAATGGTGATGACCGAAAAGCGTCTGTAGCCTTTCTGGAGCAAGTGCCGGGCGGTTTCCTCACCCACCCGCTCGTGGGAGAAGCCGACCAGCATGTCGATGGGTTCTTCGCTCAAGTCCCACGCCTCGACCACGGGAATACCTGCCTGAGCCAGCCGCATACGGCTGGATTCGGTGTGCAGTGTGCCGGTCAGCACAATGCCGTCGGGACGTCGCCCCAACACCGCTTCAAGCAATTTTTCCTCCTGCTCGGCGTCATAGCCGGTCAAGCCCAGCAGCGTCTGGTAACCGGCCTGCGTCAGGCGGTCCATCAACGCCTGCACAGTGTCGGCAAAGATCGAGTTGGCAATGGTTGGCAGAAAAATCGCCACCAGCCGACTCTTGTTACTGGCCAGTCCGCCCGCCAGCATGTTCGGCACATAACCCGTCTTACGCACCGCCTCACGTACTTTTTCACGTGTGTCTTCACTCACCAGATCAGGACGATGCAACGCCCTCGACACCGTCATGGGCG
Organism: Pseudomonas abietaniphila; assembly: GCF_039697315.1. Classification (NCBI taxonomy): domain Bacteria; kingdom Pseudomonadati; phylum Pseudomonadota; class Gammaproteobacteria; order Pseudomonadales; family Pseudomonadaceae; genus Pseudomonas; species Pseudomonas abietaniphila. The sequence continues at coordinate 959,211 of NZ_CP155619.1, forward strand.
ATACGCCGGCGACTTTGGCGACATCGATCAACGTGAGACTGGCGGCCTTCTTCGGCACGGACGACACGTGCTCGGCAGACCTGCCTGGTTTTTTCGGCATGAAGAGTTCCGGATTCAGCGCATGGGAGTTGACGCAGCGAGGGTGAACGCTGCGCCGCAGAGCAATTTAACAAAGGTGGGGGTGACAAGCACGGGGGCAACGCTTTACACCGATTGCAAGGCAGGCAAGAACCCGGAAGTTACTTGAACGCGTTGTTACGAGAGGCTGCGTAATGTCGAGTCTGGTAAGGCAGCAGGGTCTGGATTTTAGGTCCAAGGCCTTCATTTACGCCCCATGACACCGCGAGTTCATCGCGAAGATCACGCAGTCGGACGCCCTCGGGTGGATCAAGTTCGTCCTGACGAGGAAAGCGCTTTGACAATAACGCCAATGCATTCAGGGTCTCAAACGCCCGATCGTCCGTCGCGCAAGGAAAACGAGTCAGTTTTTCCAGGAGATATCCGACTCGCCGTGCAGCGACCTCATCAGGATCTCGCGCCAAAAAGAGACGAAGCTCGGAGTCTACGCTCGAATGCTCGTACCAGACCTCGTGCGCCAGGCTTACCAATGCCTCATCATCGGCCTGATCGAGCGGCTCTTGCCCTAACGTGTTCAATGTCTCGGAAAGAACGTGACGGTCAGTCGGCTCCACCATCATTTGTCTCCAGATAGTCCTGCAGAATATTTTTCAGGATTGATGTGGGTGGTTCATGATTGCCAACATAGCAATCAATGGCCTGCAGCGCCAAGCGTTCGAATTCAGAGGCCAGTATGAAGCCGGTGCGCAGCAGAGCGAAGATATCGCTGATGTCCTGCTCGGTTGCCCGTCCCAGCTTGGAAATCGCGAGGTCAACAGGCGATGCGATCAGCACTTCGAGCGGTGACTTGGCGCAGAATCTCTCCAGGGGTATCCCTCTCTCCACGTAATCTTCATGCAAAGGCCCCAGAGACGTGGAAAACTTCAAATCGTAGGACAGCTCAACAAGTCGACCGCCGGGCTCGGTGATGTATTTTTTCTGTGGAGCCATTGTCAGCATCTTGCGCAAGTTGACATCTTGCGGCATAGCCACCGGGAAGAACTCCGCATCAACATCCATCGACACCCTATGGCTTGTATAGAGGTGAACCGCACATCCGCCGAAGACGATAACCCTGAGCGCGCCCGGCGGGGCATTTTCAGCGTCCAGTTCCCGCGCCAGAGAACCGAACATCGAAATCAACGCCTGCCCTAACGGGGTCTCGCAATTAAGTATTGCAGGCCTGACATCACCTGAAGTGCCCTCGTTCATCGTTCATCCCTGCACCGAATTGATCGGTCAGCAAATTAACAACGCCAAGGCAAACGGTAAGTCAGGCGATTCCACGGCAATTCGTAGGACACGCCGCTCATTCAGGCAGGCTTCGGCCCTCTACAAGAACTCTTCCCCTTCCCTCATCAGCACCGCGCGGTCCACTTCGTCCAGCGAGCACACGCCGAGCATGCCCATGTTGCGGCTGATTTCCTGTGACAGCAGCCGGGCGGCGTGGAGCACGCCCTCTTCGCCTGCGACCGAGGCGGCGAAATTGAAGGGGCGACCGACGAAGACGAAGGCCGCGCCCAGTGCCAGGGCCTTGAGTACGTCGCTGCCACGGCGGATGCCGCCGTCGAGCATCACGGGTACGCCCGGGCAGGCGGCGATGATCGAGGGCAGCACACGCAGAGGTGCTACCGAACCGTCCAGCTGACGGCCGCCGTGGTTGGAGACGATCAGAGCATTGGCGCCCGTTTCCACCGCGCGTCTGGCATCGTCGGGATGAAGAATGCCTTTGACCACCAACGTGCCAGGCCACAGGTCGCGAATGAGCTGCAGGTGCGACCAGTCCAGATGCCCCCTATCGGAGAAGTCGCGCTCCACAGACGATGAAATGATCGGCGCGCCGCGATGGGCGTAGTTGTTCTCGAAATGCGGAATGCCGTGTTTGACCAGGGTGCGCAGGAAGGTGGCAATCAACCAGCGCGGATGACTGATGCCGTCCCAGGCCAGACGCACGCTGGGACGCAGAGGCGTGGAAAAGCCTGCCCTGACGTTGTTCTCGCGATTGGCGGCGACCGGCGTGTCGACGGTGATCACCAGCGTGCGGAAACCGGCCGCGAGCACCCGTGCGATCAAGGCGCGAATATTGGCTTCATCCCCTGGCAGATACGCCTGAAACCAGGCATCGGGGTTGACCTTGACCGCCTCCTCCAGACGAATCAGCGAGGAGCCGCTCATGATCATCGGCAGGTTCAAATGCCCGGCAGCCTTCGCCAGCACGATATCGCCGCGATAGGCCGACAATGCACTGATGCCCATCGGCGCAAATCCGAATGGCCAGGCATAGTCATGGCCGAACAACCGGCGCGTGCCGCTGCGGCCCGAGACGTTGCGCAGCACGCGAGGGACGAACGCATAGCGCTGGAAGGATTCGGTATTGGCCATTGAGGAGCGGTTGTCTTCGACGGCGCCCGCGACGTACTCGTAGATCGGGCGCGGCAGATGCCGTTTTGCCGCCTGCTGAAAATCATCCAGGTTGAGGATGTGGCTCAGTCTCGCGTTACCCAACGTTCGCTCCTTGCTTCGCTATCAGAGAAGGGATGGACTCACGACGCCTTACGCCCGATGTCCTGCAGCCAGTCATTCAGGTTCCCCGGCAACAACAGTTCATGCCGCGCCCGAGAGCTGGCGGTGTACAGCAGCGAGCAGACGCTGGCCAGCGAATGCGGCGAGCCGGTGCGCGGAGGACGCATCAGGTCGCGGGACAACAGCACAGTGTCGAACTCCTGGTTCTTCACGTCTTCGACCTTCGCCAGCTTGAGGATGGCGCCAGGCTCGCTGCAGAAGCGTTGCAACGTCTCGGCAAACTGCTGCTCCGTATTGCCCTGCCCCAGCCACTCGTGCACCGCTTTGAATTCGTGACTGCCGCCCATGGCCGAGGCCAGCGCGTCCCAATGGGTGTAACGAAAAATCAGGCGATGCTGGGGCCGCAGGTCTTCACGGTACAGCAGCACCAGCCCTTTGATGAACAGGGTCAGGTCCTGCGCCGTGCCCGCCGGCAATTGAAACCGCGCACCGGCTTCGGTCAGACGCTTGAACCAGGCGAACAGGCCCCATTCGTTGGCGACCAGAATTGTGGTGGGTTTGTCCGGGATCGGCATGACGCTGTGGCCGATGATGCGCGTCGGGTAAGGTGCCCGTCCTACGAACCCTTCTTTGATGTCGCTGGGGTGCAGCTGAATCAACGGGTTGAGGACGTCAGCTATCTGCCGCCCGGCGCGAATCGACTGAGTCATGAACCGTTGACGAATCGAGCCGCCATGGCGCGAGGCCTTGCCGCTCAGTTGCTGAAACTCGTCACCCAGCGTGATCACCGCCTGGGGGCTGCGGTCCAGGATCTGCACCATCGGCGCGGTCAGTTCGTGGCTTTCATCGATGATGATGTGGGTGAAGTTTTCGAAGACCACTTCCGAGGTCATCGAGAGAAACTTGATGCGATGACTGTTGCGCACCGGCAAACGGATGTGCGGCGCGGAGGGCCTGACGATTTCCCGCCAGAGCAGCCGGCTGTATTCCAGCAACATGGCGATGTCCGCCTGACTCGCGGCATACCCCAGCGACGGCAAATGCCGCGGCTCAATCGTGGGCAGCGGCGACAGACAGAAACTGTAGACCGTGGTGCGGCACACCCATGCCACTTGCCGGGGAGGCAGATTTCCGACTGTTTGCAGGTTCAGCCATTGGGCGATCTGCTGATCGGACACCAGCGAGTCGGCGCCGGTCCGCTGCCTGGCCGTGTTGCGCCATCCGGCCGAGGTCTGGTCGCGATTGAGCAGCAGGTTGGCCATGTGGCCGAAGGTGCAGGCATGAAGCTTTCGGCCCGGATCGCTTTGCCTGACGCGGTCCTCCAGCGCTTTGACCTGTTGCGGATAAATCGCCATGAGCAAGGTCGTTTCAGCGGGCAGTGTCTCGAAGAACTTCGCCAACAGGAAGGTCTTGCCCACACCCGCGTAGGCCTGCAAATGAAACGACTCATCCTGGCAGCCACGAAACTCGTCGAAGATCCGGCTCTGCTGGTCGCTCAGATACAACAGATCGCCGGTCGGCAGGACCACTCCGCGGGTCAGGGGCTCGAGCGTCTGGCGATGGCGCTTGCCAAAACCGAAGTCCCAATGACCGTTTTCGTCGAGGTATTGCTCATCATCGACTTCGTGGGCTTCGAGCAAGCTGATGCCGGCCACTTCCAGGACGTTCAGGCTCTGCGCGAGGTTGCCGGCGTTGAAGCGCATACGCAGCAGATCGGCGAACGACCCGCCCGCTTCTTCCATCGACAGCGCCGCACGCATGACATCGTCAAGCATGCGCTCCAGTTTCTCGATGGGAGTGTTTTGCTGGACCAATACGTTGAGGTTGATCAGCAACATGAGAGCAGCGAGCTGCGCCCGGGTTGCGTCGGCCAGAAAATCGTCCAGCGACTCGCCAGCGGCCAAGCCTTGGGCAGCCTCTTCGGTCAGCGGCAAAAACAGCGAGGGCGGTGGAGCAAACGGACCGGGTGAACTCATTACGGGGCAATCGTCCTGATAAACGCGACGGCGTGGGGCAGAAACAGCGGAAGATGACGCAACAGCTTACCCTTCCCGACGCCCCGCCGCCCACCACGTTGTCACGCCGATTCGGCAGTGCGAAGCAACTATCGTCATCGCATCACCTGTGCAGTGTCTCTGGAGACATCTAACCACACGCTGTAGGAGCGTGGCTTGTCCCGCGATCTGCCGGGAACCGGCAGCAAGACCTGTGCATGTGGCGTATCAGGTACAACCGCATCGCCCGTTTTGGCCATCGCCGCATCAGAAATTCATCAACCACCCGTGCGCTCGCCAAAAAGGCCGACCAGGTCGGGATCAGTTGTCCCCGGCGCAGTCCTGAGCAATGGTGCGGTAGTTCAGGGTCTGCTTCTGGCCGTGAGAATCAACATAGTTGAGGTGCGTGTTGACCAGACCGCAGGTGGGTGTTGCATCGACTTCGGTAGACAGGGCCCGGGCGATGTCCAAGTGTTCGCCATACATGTAGCTGTGTGTTGAAACGCTGTCCTGGGCCTGAGCCGAGAGCGCACCGAGGCTCAGTGCAGCAAACAGAGTGGCGATTCCGATTTTCTTCATGTTCATGGTGTTCTCCGTGCGTTCAATGGGTGATCCGTTGTCTGGTTCGAGACGGTGTGGCTGTGTTGTCTCGATGGGTCCCATGAATGCCCCGCAGGTGTCCCGGATGTGTCGGGAAATGCCTGAAAATCATCTTTAAGTGTCATAGCGTCGTCTGGATACACAGCGATACATTTGCACTGAAAAATGCGCTTTTTGCATCCGGATGTATTCGTCGCAGGATCAGATACAGTGCAATACAAAGGGCGGCAGGCAAGCCGTGCGCGGCTGGTTAAGATGCGCCACACGTCAATGAAAACGGGGAGCTGAGGCAATGGAGCACGTAGACCACATTCTGATTGTCGACGACGATCGCGAGATTCGGGAGCTGGTGGGCAACTACCTGAAGAAGAACGGATTGCGCACCACGGTAGTCGCCGACGGCCGCCAGATGCGCTCGTTCCTGGAGTCGACCCCCGTGGACCTGATCGTGCTGGACATCATGATGCCCGGTGACGACGGCCTGCTGCTGTGCCGCGAACTGCGCGCAGGCAAGCACAAGACCACCCCTGTGTTGATGCTGACGGCCCGCAGCGACGAAACCGACCGCATCATCGGTCTGGAAATGGGCGCCGACGATTACCTGGTCAAGCCTTTCGCCGCCCGTGAACTGCTGGCGCGCATCAACTCCGTGCTGCGCCGTACACGGATGCTGCCGCCCAACCTGATCGTCAGCGAGAGCGGTCGTCTGTTGGCGTTCGGTAAATGGAAACTGGACACCACCGCCCGTCACCTGCTGGATGCCCAAGGCACCGTGGTCACGCTCAGCGGCGCGGAATACCGCCTGCTGCGCACCTTCCTCGATCATCCGCAACGGGTGCTGAGCCGCGATCAACTGCTGAACCTGACCCAAGGCCGTGACGCCGACCTGTTCGACCGCTCCATCGACCTGCTGGTCAGCCGCCTGCGCCAGCGCCTGCAAGACGACGCGCGGGATCCGGCCTACATCAAGACCGTGCGCAGTGAAGGCTATGTCTTCACGTACGCCGTCGAAATCCTCGGGGACGAGGCATGAAGCTGACGTTCGGATGGCCACGGACGCTGGCGTCGCGGCTGTCGCTGATCTTTCTGATCAGTCTGGTGTTGGCTCACGGCTTGTCGTTCGGGTTGCAGTTCTACGAGCGCTATCAGAGCGCGATGACCCTGATGTTGGGCAACCTGGAGCAGGACCTGACCACCACCGTCGCCGTGCTGGAACGTTTGCCCGCCAATGAACGTGAAGCCTGGCTGCCACGTTTCGAACACCCCAATTATCGTTACATCCTCGGCACCGGTCAGCCGGGCACGGCGATGAACATGACGCATTCGCCGGTGTCGGTGCGCTCGATGCAGGCTACGCTCGGCCGCGAGTACACCTTGAGCTTTCAGGACGTGCCGGATGTCCGCCCGCACTACCAGGCGCATTTGACGCTGAGGGACGGCTCCCCGCTGACGATCGACGTTCGCCCCTCGATCATGCCCTTGTCGCCTTGGTTGCCCCTGCTGCTGATCGTGCAACTGGTGCTGCTGTTTACCTGCACGTGGCTGGCGGTGAGAACCGCGATCCGCCCGCTGACTCGCCTGTCCGAGGCCGTCGACAACCTGGACCCGAACGGCGAAGGTACTCATCTCGACGAGAGCGGCCCGACCGAGGTGGCGTTCGCGGCGGTGGCGTTCAACACCATGCAGCAACGCATCGCGACCTACGTGAAGGAACGCATGCAGCTGTTGGCGGCCATCTCCCACGACCTGCAGACCCCGATTACCCGCATGAAGCTGCGCGCCGAATTCATGGACGAAGGCGTCGAAAAAGACAAGCTGTGGAGCGACCTGAGTGAAATGCAGCATCTGGTTCAGGAAGGCGTGGCCTATGCGCGCAGCATGGACACCTCCACCGAAGCCGTTCGACGGGTTGATCTGGATTCGTTTCTCGACAGCCTCACGTTCGATTATCAAGACATGAACAAGCAGGTCCAGCTGTGCGGCAAGACAGGCTGTGTGATCGACACCCGCCCTCACGCCTTGCGCCGGGTCTTGGTGAACCTGACTGACAACGCGCTGAAGTTCGCCGGTGCAGCGGAGATCAAGGTGCAGACCCACGGTGACCACGAATTGTCGATCCAGGTCCTGGATCGCGGGCCGGGGATCGCCGAAGCCGAGCTGCCGGAAGTGCTCAAGCCGTTCTATCGCGTCGAGAGTTCGCGTAACCGCGATACCGGCGGCACGGGATTGGGCCTGGCAATTTCGCAACAACTCGCCTCGGCGCTGGGCGGTATGTTGCGTCTGTCCAACCGTGAGGGCGGTGGCTTATGCGCCGAGCTTCGCTTGCCGCAGAAGGCAGGTTAATCCGACCTGTAGCAGCGCGCTTGCCCGCGAATGCGTTCGGTTGGTGATATCTCCTTCACTGACGTACTGCAATCTCGGGCAAGCCGTTGCTGCACGAAGCGCGGATCTCAAACGCCACGTCAGAGGCTCCAACGTGGCACGAACCCCAAACAAATAAGCAAACTGCTATCAATCCGGTTTTCCGAAACACCCTGTATCATCCCCCTCGCCTCACCCTCTCTCTACGTAGCGAAATCAAGGATTGTTCATGCGTATGCGCGTTCTGACCCCTCTTGCATTGATCATTGGCGCAACACTTTGCGGTCAGGCGCAGGCCAGCAGTGACGATTCCTGTTATCCCGCCTGGTCACTGGTGCGCGACTCGCTGGACGTCTGCAACAACCTGGCCTTTCTCAACCCTGGCAACGACAGCCGGGTGAACTTGCGTTTGCTGCTGGCTGACCGCAAGGCGCTGGAACTCAAGCCCAATGCACTGACCGAGGACGAGCTGTCAGAGGGTTACGGCCCGGTGCCATTTGCGGTGGCGCGCCTCGACACCGCGCAGATCGAGGGAGACGAAAGTGAGGAATCCGGCGCGGCCGCTTTGAGCGGTCTGCTGGAAAAGCTCGGGATAAAACGCGACAGCACTGACAGCGCCGGGCAGGCGTTCCTGCAAGGGGAAGGCAGCCGCTGCCGCAGTAATCGAGACGACAGCGCAGCCGTGTTCATCGGGCAACTGGTCGACACGCCGTCGCTCTCCGATTCAGAACGTCAATCGCTGGCGCGCAGTCGTTTGCAACTGCTCGATGGCTGCACTTGGGACGCGGCAAAACAGGCAAGCCTGCTGCCGAGCGACATTCAGTCGGCTGAAGGCAAGGCGTTTGTCACCTACCTGCAAGCGGCGTCGGACTTTTACAGCGGCCGATTCAACGAAGCCGAAAACGGCTTTGCCAGCCTCAACGATAACGCCCAGCCGTGGCTCAAGGAGGTGTCGCTGTACATGGTCGCCCGCACCCGCCTCAACGCGGCGCAGCAGGATGCATTCGATGAGTACGGCACCCGCAAGGACACCCTCGACATCGCGCCTTACACCCAGGCCGGCGAAGCCTTCGATCATTACCTCACCGCCTATCCGCAGGGCACCTACGCCTTGTCGGCCAAAGGGTTGATGCGCCGGGTTCACTGGCTGTCCGGGGACACCGATAAACTCGCCGACGACTACACCTGGCAAATGACCCAGGCGAATGACACGCAACGCAACCTGCCGATCGATGCCTTGATCCAGGAGACCGACAACAAGCTGCTGATGAGCATGGCTGACGCAACACCGTCCGCCTTGATCACCGCCGTCAGCGACCTGATGCAGATGCGCAAGGACGCTCAGTCCAAGCTGACCCGCGAGAAGCTGGCGGCGCAAAAAGCGCTGTTCGCCGAACAGCCGGCGATGTTCGATTATTTGCAGGCGGTGTACGCCTTCTATGTGGAACAGAAGCCGGAAGAAGCCCTGAAGCTGTTGCCGAAGGACCTTCCCGATACGCTCGACTATTTCGCGTTCAGCCAGCACACCTTGCGTGCCCTGGCACTCGAAGCCAGCAACGATCTGCCTGGGGCTCAAGGTCTGTGGCTGAAATTGCTGCCACTGGCGACACAGCCACTGCAACGTGAGCAGTTGGAGCTGGCGCTGGCCATGAACCTCGAGCGCAGCGGCCAGCTTGAAAAAGTCTTCGCCTCCGATTCGCCGATCCAGTCGGCCCAAGTGCGGCTGATCCTGCTGGGCAAGGTGGCGGGCGCTCCCTTGTTGCGTCGACAGATCACCCAAGGCATCAGCGACACCGAGAAGAACACCGCGCAATTCGTCCTGCTTTATAAAGACCTGCTGCACGGTCAGTACGCCGCGTTCGCCGAAGACTTCAACGCGCTGCCTGAGAAGTCCGGGGAAGAGAAACTCGGCACCAGCCTGGGCTATGTCTACGGCACCGGGCAGACCTTGCAGTTGTTCCGCTGGAAGGGCGACAAGGCCGAATCGAACTACGCCTGCCCGAGCATCGGCGAAACAGCGGTTCTGCTTCAGGCGAACGACAAAGACCCCAAAGGCCTGAATTGCCTGGGCGAGTTCATTCGGCGCAACGGCCTGGACAGCATGCCGCTGGACCAGCGACCGGGCAGCGGTCAGCTGGGCAGCAGCGAACCGGGTTTCAAGGGCGACGTGTTCTCGCGTCTCAATGGTTATCAAACGGTCATCGCCGACGCCAAGGCCGGACGTGACGACAAAGCCTACGCCCTCTTCCGCGCAATCAACTGCTACGGGCCTTCGGGCTACAACAGCTGCGGCGGCAAGGACGTCGCGCAGTCGGTGCGCAAGGCGTGGTTCAAGCAATTGAAAACCACGTATGGCAGCACTTCGTGGGGCAAGTCGTTGCAGTATTACTGGTGAAGCGCCGGGCGCGGTTACTGTTCGCACTGCTCGCCCTGCTGGGCAGCCAACCGGCGTCCGCCACCGTCGATGCACGGGACTACGACGCCTTCTGGCTGTGGAGCGGCGTCGCCAGTCAGCCGGTCCTGCATCAGGCGAAAACGCTCTATGTGCTGCAAGGCCAGATCAGCGCGCCTCGCACCGACCGCCAGCATCCCACGCTGATCGCCCAAGGCATGAGCGTGGCACGCCTGCCGCAGCAGGCGTTGTGGATCGTCTACCGCGCCCACACCTTGCGCTGGTCCGAGACGGTCTACCGACAGTTATTCGGCCAGGTCGAGCGTTGGCAGCAGGCGGGAAATGCGGTGACCGGCATTCAGATCGATTTCGATGCCCGAACCCGTTACCTGCAGGACTATGTGGCGTTTCTCAAAGACCTGAGGTTGCGCCTGCCACCGTCACTGAAGCTCAGCATCACCGGCTTGATGGACTGGAGCAGCAACGCAGACCCACAGGCCATCGGCCAACTCACAGGCGTGGTCGATGAAGTGGTGGTGCAGACCTATCAGGGTCGCCACAGCATCCCGGACTATGCCGCGTACCTGCCGCGCATAAGTCGGTTGGGAGTGCCGTTCAAGATCGGCTTGATTCAGGGCGGAGAATGGACGGCGCCGGATTACCTGAAAGACAGCCCGTGGTTTCGGGGGTATGTGGTGTTTTTGCGTAATCAGGATTGAGCGCAATTTCGCTTCTGCCCGGAGGGCGTGGGGGCGAGCTACTTTTATGGTGTGCATTCACTATTTGTGGTGACGCTGCTGGTTTGGTTTGTCCTAACGTCCAAACTGTTCCGCCTTCGGCGGGTTACTTGAAAAGACCCCAAGTAACCAAGGGTCTGCTCCCGGTTGGGCCCGACTTCGTCGGGTTCCTTCACTCCGGCGACGCTCCCTGGGCACGCGCCGAACGGACATCCATGTCCTGACGGCGCTCTCGCGACATCCATGCCGCTCGGCCCACTGCGCGACGCCTGCGTTCAGCCTGCACCCAAGTCGCGTTTTGTGGTGTCTGGGCTGCTGCGGTATGAAGATCAAAAGCCACAGCGCGCTTTGCGCTGTCTAGATTCAACACCTGAATCGTTGAATAAACATAAAACCTGTGGGAGTTAGCTTGCTGACGAATGCAGTGTGTCATTCACCTTTGAGGAAACTGGCTTAATCCCATCGCGAGCAAGCCGATGGTTCCCACGCTCTGCGTGGTAACGCATTAAAGGACGCTCTGCGTCATCCGGGATGTGGCGCATGCTGTCAGGCTTTGCGCCACTCAAGAAACGGACTGACACCACGGGTTTAAGAACCATAGAATCTTCCACGCCCCGGGCCAGAATCAAATGCGGCTCGCGCTTGTAGGCCTCCTTCTATTCGATCTCGATATCCAGCAACGCCGCGCCTAATGCCTTGCCATGGGCATCGAGCGCCAGCGAGCGGGTCACACCGCCTTTGAGGATGCCGGGCAGCACGAAATTCAGGGCGTGTACGTTGGGCAATTCATAGCGCCGCACCGGTCCTGCTGCTGGGTCGAGTAACTCGGCAAAGTGCGCCGTGACCCGTTCCAACGTCAGTTGTTGAACCAGACGCCGGTAGTCTTCGGGTTTGAAGGCAATCACCGAGATGTTCGACGTATCGCCCTTGTCCCCGGTCCGCGAATGCGCGAGTTCGCGCAGTTTGATTGTGCTCACGAGGCGTCCTCCAGATGAACGTGGGGTGTGACCGAACCACGGGGCAGCAACAAGGACGCCACCGCCACCACCTGCCGCACGCCCTTGGTTGCACCGCCACCGCCATACGGGCCGTTGGTGTAGAGGGTTTCAACTTCGTTGCCGATGCGTATGGCTTCGGATTTGTCGGCGCACCGGGCCGCTACGCGCAAACGCACTTCCCACGGTTCAGCCGTCGTGCGCGAACCCAATGTCGCCCCATGCAGTGAATCCACACCGATCAATTCGGCGCGGACGTCATCGACAACCACGCCGGTCAGTTTCAAGCGTTCCAGGACGACTTCCCGCGCCAGCCGGGCGCGCGCCAACGCGCCCGGCCCGCCGTAGGACATCTGCCCTTCGCCGATCCAGCCGTCGAGGTAGCCGACCGATACTTTCAGGGTGTCGGGTCGCGCGCGCCCCTCTGCACCGTCGGCACGGACTTCGTTTGCCCCCACGGCGGTGAACGACACGTTTGAAAAGTCGGCGGTCACGTCCGGTGTCAGATACGCCTCGGGATCGTGCACCTCGTAAATCATCTGCTCGGTACAGGTGGCGGTGTCGATTCGTCCGCCAGAGCCTGCAACTTTGCTGATCACCGCCCTGCCCTCGGCGTCCACTTCGGCCAGCGGAAAACCCAGTCGGGCGAGGTCCGGCACATCCTTGACGCCCGGATCGGCAAAGTAACCGCCGGTGATCTGCCCGGCACATTCGAGCAGATGCCCGATCAGCGTGCCGCGCCCGATGCGCGTCCAGTCATCCTGAGCCCAGCCAAAGGTGAACAGCTGTGGCGCGAGAAACAGTGATGGGTCAGCCACGCGGCCGGTGATCACCACATCGGCATCAGCATTCAACGCCTCAACGATGCCGTCGGCCCCCAGATAGGCGTTGGCGGAAATCAACCGATCCCCCAACGACTCCACCGTCGCGCCGTTGTCCAGCAACGCCTGAGGGTCGGATTGCAGCGTCGCCAGCACGTCGTCACCGGTCAGTGCAGCGACCTTCAGCCCCTGCAGGCCCAGCTCGGCCGCGATACGCCGCACCTCACGCGCCGCCGACAAGGGATTGGCCGCGCCCATGTTGCTGATGATGCGCAGACGTCGCCGCCCGGCTTGACGTCCTCGAGCCACGAACGGCAGCACACGGCGCATGCGCTCACTGAGCAACGGGTCGAACCCGGCGTCGGGGTCGGTCAACCGAGCCTGTTGCGCAAGGGCGATGGTGCGTTCGGCGAGGCATTCGAACACCAGGAAATCCAGATCGCCCTTATCGGCCAGTTCCACCGCTGGCTCGATGCGGTCACCGGAATACCCGGCGCCGGAGCCGATACGTAAGGTTGTCATTCAGAACACTCCCAGCAGCAATGCGGTCAGGGTCATCAGCACCGATGCGCCGAACAGAAAAGGGATGGTGAAGCGTTGATGGTCGGCCAGTTCGACCTTGCACAACCCCACCAACAGAAAGGTCGCGGGTGTGAGCGGGCTGACCGGGAATCCGGTGGTGTGGACGCCCAGCAAGGACGCTTGCGCCACCTGCAAAGGATCGACACCCAGCGCGCGTCCGACTTCCGCGATCACCGGCATCACGCCGAAATAGAACGAGTCAGGGTCGAACAACAGGCTCAGCGGCATGGACAGAAAACCCACCACCATCGGAATCAGCTTGCCGTGACCCGCCGGGATCTGCGCCACCGCCACCTCGGCCATGGCCTTGAGCATGCCGGTGCCCTGCATGATGCCGGTGAACACGCCCGCCGCCAGAAGAATGCTGGCCATGGTCAGCGCGGTTTTGGCATGGGCATCAATACGCGCGCGTTGCGCGTCCACATTCGGGTAGTTGATGCACAGCGCCAGCACCGTGCCGACCATGAACATCACCACCGGATCGACCCAACCGGCGATCATCACCGCCATGACCACAATAGTCAGCAGCAGGTTGAGCCAGAACAGGCGCGGGCGGCGCAGCACCTCTTCCTGCTCGGTCAGGGTCCGCTCCGGCACGACATCGACCTTGGCGCCGGCACCCAACCCCAGGCGTTTTTCCTCACGATGTCCCAACCACCAGGCACTGAAGAACACGAACGCCAGGCCGACGATCTGCACGGGAATCAATGGCTGGAACAGGTCGGCCACAGGCACATGCAGCGCTGCGGAAGAGCGCAGCACCGGGCCGGTCCACGGCAGGAAGTTGACCCCCGCCGCCATCGCGGCGACGCACGCCAGAATCCGCCGATCAATGCCAAGCCGCGTGTACAACGGCAGCATGGCAGGGATGGTCACCAGAAAGGTCACGGCGCCCGAACCGTCCAGGTGCACCAGCAAGGCGAGCAGTGCCGTACCCACGACAATGCGTGTAGGACGTGTGCCCACGGTGCGCAGGATTCGGTCGATGATCGGGTCGAGCATGCCGGCGTCGGTCATCACCCCGAAAAATAGGATGGCAAACACGAACATGCCGACCACGGGCGCGACGTTCTTGATACCGGTGATGATGAAACCGCTGGTTTGCAGACCGAAGCCACCGATCAATGCCGCGATGATCGGCAAGGCAATCAACGCAACCAGAGGCGAGAGACGTTTGCTCATGACAGCGGCGAGCAAACAAAGAATGGTGATGACACCCAGAATGGCGAGCATGCAGAGATCCTTTCGTCATTCCTGACCGGCAGGCGGCGGAATGAGCTGTTGTTGTTTTCAGCGAGTATCGAAACGGGGGTAAGCTTTGTAAATTGAAATGTTCAGGGCCTTACGTTCAGAAAATACGAACGTAGATGCGCTGGTCACCTCACGGAAGCTCATCATGAAGAACGCCATCCAGCACATCCGCGCCTTTCTGGCCGTGGCCAACAGCGGCAGCTTTGCCAAGGCCGCCATCGAGCTGAACCTGTCGCCCTCGGCCCTGACCGTGCAAATCCAGCAACTGGAAGAATGGCTCGGCGTCACGCTGCTCGAACGCAGCCCGCGTCAGGTCAGCTTGACCGCCGCCGGCCAGAACAACCGCGGCCCCATGGAAAAACTGCTGCTGGACCTGGACAACATCGTCAGCGGCTCGCGGGATCTGGCAGCGTTGCGCCGAGGCGTGGTCACCATCGCCGCCCTGCCTTCGCTGTGCTCTGGGGCGCTGCCACCGATCCTTAAAACCTTCCGCGAACAATTCCCCGGCGTCGAAATACGCCTGCGCGATGTCGTGGCGCAGCGCATTGACGCGCTGGTGCGCGACGGGGAGGTGGATTTCGGCGTGGGCGTTCGTGCGCGAATGAGCCACGGGCTGGATTTTCAGGTGGTGATGGTTGATCGCCTGAGTCTGTTCGTGCCGGCTCATCACCCACTCGCCAAACGCCAGTCGATCAGCCTGTCAGAACTGGCGGGCGAGCCGATCATTCTCACGGGGCGAGACAGCAGCGTGCGCGAACGGGTTGAACACTTGTTTTCAGAAGAAGGGCTGATGCTGACGCCGGGCCTGGAAGCGAACTACATGTCGACGGTCATGGCGTTGGTGCGTCAGGGATTGGGGATGACGTTGTTACCGGAGTCTGCCGATGAAGGCCGTGGCGACCTGGTCCAGGTGCGTATCGACCATGCTGGGGTGAATCGAGAGATCGGTTTGATCACGCGCGCGGGGTTCGGGTTGAGTCCTGCGGCGGGGAGGTTCATCGAGATGATGAGAGACGACATGTCAACGCAACCCGTGTAGGAACGCGCTTGCCCGCGATGGCGTCCGCCCTGCCACTTCTTCATTGGTTGAAACACCGCAACCGCGGGCAAGCGCGCTCCTACACAGGTCCTGCAAAACGCAGTAGCTGAACGCCACCTGAACACCTGCACAAAACCGGGAAAAAGCAAAAAAACAAGTATGCTCATTCAATAATGAGTATCATTATGTTACACATGCCTGAATGCGAATGACTTACCGAAGCGTTCACGGCTCACACCCTATCAGATTTACACCGGTGATAAATGCTCGTTCCTTTTTTGATCATGTTGCGCGAAGGGATTGAAGCCGCGCTTATCGTTGGCATCATTGCCAGCTACCTCCGTCAGACCGGCCGTGGCGAGTGGATGCCCGCCGTCTGGATCGGGGTTTTCCTCGCCGCTGCGCTCGCACTGTTTGTCGGTGGCGGCCTGGAACTGGTCAGTGCCGAATTCCCGCAAAAGCAACAGGAACTGTTCGAAGGCCTGGTTGGACTGCTGGCGGTGATCATCCTCAGCTCCATGGTCTTCTGGATGCGCAAGGTCGCGCGCTCCATCAAGCATGAGCTCCACGAATCACTGGACGCCGCCCTCGCTGGCTCGAAAAACCAGACGTACGCCCTGATCGGCATGGTGTTCTTCGCCGTCGCTCGCGAAGGTCTGGAAACCGTGTTCTTTCTGCTGGCGATTTTCCAGCAAAGCGAAGGGGCCAGCGCTCCGATTGGCGCTCTCCTCGGCCTGATCATTGCCGTGGGCATCGGCTTTGCGATCTACAAAGGCAGCATGCGCCTGAATCTCGGACGCTTCTTCCGCTGGACCGGCTTGTTCATTCTGGTGGTCGCGGCGGGCATTCTGGCCAACTCGGTTCAAGCCCTGCATGAGGCTGGCCTCTGGAACCACTTCCAGACCGTGGTTTTTGACATCAGCGCAGTGCTGCCAATGGACGGCCCGACCGGCTCGGTGCTTGCCGGCATGTTCGGTTATCAGGACGCACCGACCGTCAGCGTGCTGACCGTGTACGTCGCCTACCTGATCTTCGCGCTGGTGTTGTTCTTCCTGCCGCAGCCACGCGTGGTGAGCCTTCCCACGCGACCTGCGCACGCACACGGCCACTCTTCTTCAGTTACGAATAAATAAGGGCTTTCATGACCAGTCGTCCCTCCGGGCTTCCTCCCCAGCAAGCCAAGCCTCCTCGCGCATTGCGGATGGCCGTCGCCGGATCGGTGATCCTGATGATCGGCGCCGGTGCCATGTTTTACTACGCTTCACAGCAGGCGCAGAAAAAGCGTCAGGCCAACAACAGCGCCGAGACCGTGGTCACCATCCACCCCAAAAGCTGTGAGCCGAACGCGATTACGGTGCCTGCCGGGAAGAATGCCTTCCGCATCGTCAACGCCTCGGAGCGTGCGGTGGAATGGGAAATTCTGGACGGCGTGCTGGTGATCGAAGAGCGCGAGAATATCGCACCCGGTCTGAGCCAGGTCATCAATGCCAATCTGCAACCGGGTGATTACGCGATCACCTGCGGCCTGCTCAGCAACCCGCGCGGTACCCTGCACGTGACCGCAACCGCCGAATCCGACGCTGCCGCCAAGGCGCGTCCTTCGATGGTCGCGTTCATCGGCCCGTTGTCGGAATACCGGGTGTACCTGAGCACCAGGAGCAGCGCCCTGATCCGCGCCGTGAACGACCTGCAGCAAGCCATCGAGAGCGGCAACCTGGCAGCGGCGCAGCAAGCCTATGCGCCAGCGCGCGCAGCCTATCAGCGCATCGCCCCGGCGGCTCAGCGTCTGGCTGAACTGGACAACGCGATCAACGCCCGTGCCGACTACTTCGAAAAACGCGAACAGGATCCGGGCTTCAGCGGCTTCCATCGCATCGAGTTCGGTCTGTTCTCGCAGAAGTCTGTCGATGGCCTGGCGCCGGTCGTACAGAAACTGCAGGCCGACATCGCGTCCCTGAAAGAACAACTGCTGGCCCAGAGCATCGCCCCTGAGCAACTGGCGAGCATGGTCGTGCGCAACATGCGCAGCCTGGCCGACATCCGCAGCAACGGCGAAGAAGAGCGCTACAGCCACCTCGATGTCAACGGTTTCGCCGCCAACCTAGAAGGCACCCGTAAGGTCATCGAACTGCTGCGTCCCCTTCTGGCCAAGACCTCGGGCGAGGTGCTGAAAAAGATCGACGACGCGACCACCGCGCTGGACGACCAGTTGCTGATGCTCAAGACCGACAACGGCTTCAAGCCGTACGACCAGGTCAGCACCGAACAACGAAAACAGATCGCAGACAAGGCCAAGGCGCTGGCCGATGCACTCGAAGGAATCGATCCGGCCTTGGGCCTCACCGGCCTGTAAGCGTGCCCTGGCGGGTGCCCGACGCGCCCGCCCGGCCCTGAAACCAGAGCGAAGTAAGCATTCACATGAAAGACTCCGATTCATCCAACGCCCCTGTTTCCGTTGAACGCCGCCGTGTCCTGATGGGCCTGGGCGCAGCCGGCGCGGCCATCGCTGGCGCCAGCCTGACCGGTAACGCCCTGGCCGCCACGGCCCCGGCGCAAGTGACCGAAGCCCCGAAAAGCGAAAAGACCCAAGACCACAACGCATTCCATGGTGTGCATCAGACCGGCATCGTCACCCCGCGCCCGACGGCCGGCATGATGGTTTCCTTCGATGTGCTGGCGCAGGATCGCGAGGACCTGGAGCGTCTGTTCCGCACCCTGAACGAGCGCATCGCGTTCCTGATGACTGGCGGCCCGGTGCCACAGGTCGACCCGAAACTGCCGCCGCTGGACTCCGGCATCCTCGGCCCAGTCGTCACCCCGGATAACCTGACCATCACGGTGTCCGTGGGCGACTCGCTGTTCGACGAGCGTTTCGGCCTGGAGCACGTCAAACCCAAGCGCCTGCAACGCATGGTCGGGTTTCCCAATGACGCGCTGGAAGCGGACTGCTGCCATGGCGACCTGAGCATTCAGTTCTGCTCTAACGCCCCGGACAGCAACATCCACGCCCTGCGTGACATCGTGAAAAACCTGCCGGACCTGCTGCTGGTGCGCTGGAAACAGGAAGGCACCGTACCGGCCCAGGCGCCGCTCAAGCCCGGCCAGCCACCGGAAAGCGCCCGCAACTTCCTCGGTTTCCGTGACGGCTCGGCCAACCCCGATTCGAACAACCAGAAGACCATGAACGAGCTGGTCTGGGTGCAGCCGGGCAGCGACGAACCGGCCTGGGCTGCCAACGGCAGCTATCAGGCCGTGCGCATCATCCGCAACTTCGTCGAGCGCTGGGACCGTACCCCGCTGCAGGAACAGGAATCCATCTTCGGCCGCAGCAAAGCCTCGGGTGCGCCGATGGACGGCAAGACCGAAACCGACGTCCCGGATTACGCGAAGGACCCGGAAGGCAAAATCACCCGACTGGATTCGCACATTCGTCTGGCGAACCCGCGCACCCCGGAAAGCCAGCGCAACCTGATCCTGCGTCGCCCGTTCAACTACTCCAACGGCGTGAACAAGAACGGCCAGTTGGACATGGGCCTGCTGTTCATCTGCTACCAGTCGGACCTGGAAAAAGGCTTCATCACCGTCCAGACCCGCCTCAACGGCGAGCCGCTGGAGGAATACCTCAAGCCCATCGGCGGCGGGTATTTCTTCACCCTGCCGGGCGTCGTGGACAGCAACGATTTCATTGGCCGGTCGCTGCTGGCCGCCTCTGCTCCAACAACAAAAACTGCCTGACAACCCTTACCTCACAGGAAGAGCTCCATGAAAAAGTCGCCTCTCGCGTTGTTGCTTACTTTTGGCTTGTTGCAGACCCCAATGTCCGTGTTCGCGGCCACCGCGCCGCTGGACCTGGTGACCCCGGTTTCGGACTACAAGATCTACGTCACTGAAAACGTCGACAAGCTGGCCGAAGATACCCAGAAGTTCACCGATGCCATCAAGAAAGGCGACCTGGCGACTGCCAAGAAACTGTTCCCGACCACTCGCCTCTCCTACGAGTCCATCGAGCCGATCGCCGAACTGTTCAGCGACCTGGACGCCTCGATCGACTCCCGTGAAGACGACCACGAAAACGGCGTGAAAGCCGACGACTTCACCGGTTTCCACCGTCTGGAATACGCGCTGTTCTCGCAGAACACCACCAAGGATCAGGCCGTGTTCGCCGACAAGCTGCTGGCCGACGTCAAAGAGCTGCAATCGCGCATTGCCGATATGACCTTCCCGCCGGAGAAAGTGGTCGGCGGTGCTGCCGCGCTGATGGAAGAAGTGGCCGCGACCAAGCTATCCGGTGAGGAAGACCGTTACAGCCACACCGACCTGTATGACTTCCAGGGCAACGTTGACGGTTCCAAGAAAATCGTCGACCTGTTCAAGCCGCAGCTGGAGAAGTCGGACAAGGCGTTCGTGGGCAAGGTCGAGAAGAACTTCGCCACCGTGGACAAGATCCTGGCCAAGTACAACACCAAGGACGGCGGTTACGAGACCTATGACAAGGTCAAGGAAAACGATCGCAAGGCACTGGCCGGTCCGGTTAACACCCTGGCAGAAGACCTGTCGCAGATGCGTGGCAAACTCGGTTTGAACTGAGTCTGGACGCAATGAAAAGCCCGCCGATTGGCGGGCTTTTTATTGGGGTTTTTGATCGCTCCCACGCTCCGCGTGGTAACGCATCGATTGACGCTCCGCGTCGACTTGGACGCAGAGCGTCTTGCCACGCATTAACACGCGGAGCTTGGGAACGATCAGAACACCGCATGCGCAGGCCTTGCTGCCGGTCCCCGGCAGATCGCTCGAGTGCGGCCCCGAGCAAGCGCGCTTCTACGCCCGACAAAGCCTCAAATCCCACTAAACCAGTTGTAACCCTGATCCTCCCAATACCCACCCGGATAATCATTGGTCACGAAGATCTCGACAATGTGCTTGGGGTTCTTGAACCCCAGCTTGGTCGGCACCCTCACCCGCAACGGATATCCATAGTCGGGCGGCAACGCCACCTCGCCGAAATCCAGCGCCAGCAGCGTCTGAGGGTGCAACGCGGTCGGCATGTCCAGACTCGAGTAATAGCGGTCAGCGCACTTGAACCCGACAAACTTCGCCGTCGTGTCCGCCCCCACATGCTCAAGGAACGTCCTCAGCGGGACACCGCCCCACTGCCCGATCGCACTCCAGCCCTCGACACAGATCAACCGCGTAATGTCAGTCCGCTGTGGCAGTTTGCGCAGGCCGTCCAGCGTCCACGGCGCCTTGTCACGCACCAGCCCGGAGACACCGAGTTTCCAGTCCGCCACGTCCAGATCAGGGATGTCGTCCTCGCTATAAAACGCGTTGAACGGAAACGGATTGCGGATCTGCTCCTTGCGGAACGTCGGCGCCAGCTTCTGTCCGCTGAACAGCCACGCCTGCACCCGGTCGTTCCAGCGCGACATGGCCCAGAGCACCTTGTCCACCTGATCGCCATCCTGCAGGTTACAGCCGGTGAGCATCGCCATCGCGCCCACGGTCAGCCCGCCTCTCAGGAAATTCCGGCGCTGGATGCTTTCCAGCTGGGTCTGTTGCGCCGGTTCCAGCGTGATGCGCTGAATGGCGCGTTTCTTCGGTTCAATCATGTTCGACCTTCCCGCTTTCAACCGTTTTGACGCCACCGGTGATCATTGGCAACAGGGTTTTGGGGACCAACAGCACCAATGCCAGGTGCACCACGACGAACGCCCCGATCGCCGCCATCGCCGCAAAATGAACGAATCGGGCGAAGTCATACCCGCCGAACAGTGCGGTCAATTCCTGCAGCTGAATCGGCTTCCAGATCGCGAGCCCCGAGACCACGATCAACACGCCGGCCGCCAGGACCAGCCAGTACATCAAGCGCTGGACGGCGTTGTACACGCCCTTCTCGTGCTTGAGGCGAAAGCGCAAGGCATCGACCAAGTCGCGCTTGACCGCGGCCGGCGTGACCGGAAGAAAGTCGCGTTTAAAGTGTTTGCTGAACAGGCTGTAGAGCACGTAGATCAGGCCGTTGATCACCAGCAGCCACATGACCGCGAAGTGCCAGGCCAGCGCGCCGCCGAGCCAGCCACCCAAGGTGAAATCCCGAGGGAAAGAAAAACGAAACAACGGCGATGCGTTATAGATGCCCCACCCGCTCATGAACATGCAGACCATGCCGAAGGCATTGATCCAGTGCGTCAGGCGAATGGGCCATGGGTGAATTCTGGTTTTTTTCATGGTGTAAGGCTCATCACGGAGATCTCGGGAAAGCATCCAATCCCAAGTGTAGTGGTGCCCGGACAGATGTCTTCGTGAGCAAGCTCACTCCCACAGGTCCGAGGTGGTTTCACCGGACCGGGTCAGCGACAACGAACCCTGTGGGAGCGAGCTTGCTCGCGAATGAGGCAATGCGGTGCTGATGACACACCGCAATCGCTTACATCGGAGGCTGGAAGCCATCCTTGCCGACGGCGACACCGCGAGCAGTCTTGCCGTCTTCGGCCGGGAAGACCACGACCTTGGCGCCTTTGACCAACTCGTCCACCTTGCCTGCCTGCACGTAAGCGATAGGCACATCGTCCGGTACGACCAGCTGCTTCTCACCGCCTTTGTAGCTCACGCTCAAGGTACGGCCGTTGGCCTGGGTCAGCTTGCCCACGGTGCCGTTGGTCATGGTGCCGGTGCTGCCATCGGCGTTCTGCCAGCCGTAGTGACCTTCGCCGCTGCCTTTGAGGCTCGCTTCGAACACCGTCACTTCCAGCGCTTTCAGCGTGCCGTCAGCTTGCGGGGTGGCGGCCGAACCGATGAAGCTGTCCGACTTGATGGTGTCGATGCTGGTCTTGGACACCGAACGGATGCCCGTTTTGTCCGTCAGGCCAATGCTCTGGTGAGCGCCGGAACGGGTGGTGAAGTTCAAGGTGTTGTTTTCGACGCTGTCGACCGTGCCACGCAACGGTTTGACCACCGGCATGTCGGCGGCCGAGGCCATGACGGCAGCGCTGAGCATCAGCATGCCGAAGGTGGTGGACAGAGCAGTCTTCATCTTCATTGTGAGGATCCTTGTCGATTGGAGGTGCGGGTTGAATGGCGATCATCCTGTGCCCCGAACCGGCACTGCACGATGACCGGCCGATGACATTTTTGTCATTCACCCGGGACGCCTCGAACACGCTGCGCCGATGACAAAAATGTAACCGACCGGACAGCGCCAGTTGGTTACACTCCACGTTCGACACGGTGCTCAGCCGTTTAGTTGCCCTTCAAATCAACACCTGATGCCACGTGTCGGCCGCGCCGCCAATGACGTGAAGCGAGCCAGACAGACGATGCACATCCTGCTTATCGAAGACGACACCAAGACCGGCGAGTACCTGAAAAAGGGCCTCAGCGAGTCCGGCTACAAGGTGGATTGGACACAACACGGCACCGACGGCCTGCACATGGCGCTGGAGCAGCGCTATGACCTGCTGGTGCTGGACGTCATGCTGCCGGGCATCGACGGCTGGCAGATCATCGAAATCCTGCGCGCCAAACAAGACGTACCGGTGCTGTTTCTCACCGCGCGCGATCAACTGCAGGACCGCATTCGCGGGCTGGAACTGGGCGCCGACGATTACCTGGTCAAGCCGTTTTCCTTCACCGAACTGCTGCTGCGTATCCGCACGATTCTGCGCCGTGGCGTGGTGCGCGAGGCCGACCATTTTCATCTTGCCGATCTGGAACTCGACCTGCTGCGACGCCGGGTCACGCGCCAGCAACAGGTGATCACCCTGACCAACAAGGAGTTCTCTCTGCTGCATCTGTTCCTGCGGCGCGAAGGTGACGTCCTGTCCCGCGCGCAGATTGCCTCGGAAGTCTGGGACATGAATTTCGACAGCGACACCAACGTGGTCGACGTGGCGATCAAACGCCTGCGCAGCAAGATCGACCTGCCCTATCCCGTCAAACTGATTCACACCGTGCGCGGCATCGGTTACGTCTGC
Organism: Pseudomonas abietaniphila; assembly: GCF_039697315.1. Classification (NCBI taxonomy): domain Bacteria; kingdom Pseudomonadati; phylum Pseudomonadota; class Gammaproteobacteria; order Pseudomonadales; family Pseudomonadaceae; genus Pseudomonas; species Pseudomonas abietaniphila. The sequence continues at coordinate 982,590 of NZ_CP155619.1, forward strand.
GAGGTGCGGCCATGCGAGCCCGACGCCAGCCTTCCCTGACCCTGCGCTCGACCCTGGCGTTTTCCGTGGTGGCGATGCTCGCCGTAGCCAGCGCCGGGATGTACCTCTACGAAACCATGAAAGCTGCGGTCATGACTCGCAGCGACCACGCGGTGCTGGCGCGGCTCGATCACTTTCGCAAATTGCTGCAGTACGACCTGACGCTCGACACCTTGCGCAGCAGCCCTCAGCTGTTCGAAAACATGCTCGACAGCGAGGACGATATTTTCATCATCACCGAGCCTGGCAAGTCCCCGGTGATCATGGTCAACCCACTGCATGCGCCGTTACCGGACATGCCGGTGGTCAAAGCCAATGCACCGCTCAGCGCCGATGCCCTGCGCAGCGGCAGGGTCAACGCCGGACCGGCGCCAGACGTGCCCATGCGCGCCGCCACGGTCGAGGCGATCTCCGGCGGCAAAGTCGTGCACCTGACCGCCGCGCACCTTGCAGTCAAGGAAATGGCCACGCTGGCGAATTTTCGCAACCGCATTCTGTTTGCCGTTGCGCTGGCGTTCGTGCTCACGGCATTGCTGGGTTACCTGTTGCTGCGGCGGGGCTTACGCCCCCTTCGCAGAATGGCCGATCACGCCGCCGCCATCACCCCGGCCCGACTGGACAGCCGCATGGACAGTCGCGACACACCGGTGGAGTTGCAGCAATTGAGCGACGCCTACAACGGCATGCTCGATCGTCTTGCCGACGGGTATCAGCGTCTTACCCAATTTTCGGCTGACCTGGCGCACGAGATCCGCACGCCCGTAGGCTCCCTGATGGGCCACTGTCAGGTCGCCCTGCGTCAGCCCCGAACTGCTGATGAATACCAGGCGCTGCTGGCCTCGAACCTTGAGGAACTGGAGCGTATCTCACGGATGGTCGAAAGCATTCTGTTCCTGGCCCGCGCCGACGATGCGCAGGCGGCGCTCAATCGCCAGACGTTGAGTCTGGAGGACGAATTGCAGCGGGTGACGGGGTATTTCGAAGGCCTGGCCGAAGAGCGACAGATGACGTTGCGCACTGAGGGCGGCGGCCAACTGGATGCTGATCCTCTGCTGTTGCGCAGGGCACTGAGCAATCTGGTGGCTAACGCGATCCGGTATGCCGATGAAAGCAGCGAGATCGAGATCCGCGTGGTCAACGCAGAGAAGACCTGCCGCATCGAGGTGGAGAACCAGGGCCCCGTTCTGAGTGACTCGGCCCTGGGCAAGCTGTTTGACCGTTTCTATCGCGGCGACGCTTCACGCCACCAAAGCTCCGACTCCAACGGCCTCGGCCTGGCCATCGTCGCCGCGATCATGCAGTTGCACGGGGGCGAAGTGACAGTGAGCCAGCCCGTGCCTGGCCGGATCTGCTTCGCGCTGGTCTTCTCTGCTCGATAATCATTCGATGGCTGCCGCACGTTCTCGGGCGGACGCAGTACATGTAGGAGCCGTCCGAGGTTACGAGGGCCGCGAATGCGGTGGGTCAGTCAAATCAGTGCTACCTGATACAGCGCATTCGCCAGCAAGCCGGCTCCCACAGGTTTGATTTCAACCACAAATCATCGGAACGAAGCAGTACATGTAGAAGCCGTCCGAGGTTACGAGGGCCGCGAATGCGGTGGGTCAGTCAAATCAATGTTGACTGATACACCGCATTCGCCAGCAAGCCGGCCACACAGGTTTGATGTCAACCACAAATCATCGGAACGAAGCAGCACGTGTAGGAGCCGTCCGAGGTTACGAGGGCCGCGAATGCGGTGGGTCAGTGAAATCAATGTTGACTGATACACCGCATTCGTCCGAACGCGGCCCGCACCAAGCCGGCTCCCACAGGTTTGATGTCGACCACAAATCATCGGAACGAAGCAGTACATGTAGGAGCCGTCCGAGGTTACGAGGGCCGCGAACGCGGTGGGTCAGTCAAATCAAAGTTGACTGATACACCGCATTCGCCAGCAAGCCGGCTCCCACAGGTTTGATGTCAACCACAAATCATCGGAACGAAGCAGCACGTGTAGGAGCCGTCCGAGGTTACGAGGGCCGCGAATGCGGTGGGTCAGTCAAATCAATGTTGACTGACCCACCGCATTCGCCAGCAAGCCGGCTCCCACAGGTTTGATGTCAACCACAAATCATCGGAACGAAGCAGCACGTGTAGGAGCCGTCCGAGGTTACGAGGGTCTGGGCCGCACTTCGGACGAATGCGGGGTGTCATTCACCCTCGTAATCACCGACCCACCGCGTTCGCCAGCAAGCCAGCTCCCACAGGTTTGATGTCGACCACAAATCATCGGAACCAAGCAGCACGTGTAGGAGCCGTCCGAGGTTACGAGGGCCGCGAATGCGGTGGGTCAGTCAAATCAATGTTGACTGACCCACCGCATTCGCCAGCAAGCCGGCTCCCACAGGTTTGATGTCAACCACAAATCATCGGAACCAAGCAGCACGTGTAGGAGCCGTCCGAGGTTACGAGGGTCTGGGCCGCACTTCGGACGAATGCGGGGTGTCATTCACCCTCGTAATCACCGACCCACCGCGTTCGTCAGCCGGCTCCTACAATGAGTTGAGCTGCATCGGGTTTATGCCTTCTTATCGTGCGAGATCTGCAGTTTGTAAAACGTCGCCGCCCCACCCTCCGTCGCGTACCCGGTGTTGTCCTGGGTATACACGCCTGCCTTGAAATAAAGCTGTTTGCCGTTCCAGCTCGGATCAAGCTTGGTGCCCCACTGCATCTCGTGCGCATTCACCGTCAGGTTGCCGGACGGCGTCAGGTGGATGGTGTACGTGAAGCGCTCCTTGAGCAGCACGCCCGTGGCGATTTGAATCACCTCGGGTTCCGATGTCGGTGTCAGGCGAAACTTGGCGACGATGTTGCCGTTTTTGGTCTTCTCCTTGTACTGATACTCCAGCTTGATCAACGGCTCGGTGCTGCCATAGCAATGGATCTGGCCGATAACGATCTTGCCCGTCGACGGCACTTGATCCACGGTCAGCGCCGCGCGCAGGAAATTGTCCGCCTGGGTGTACGTCCAGTTGTGGACCGCACCGTTGGCGTAGGTTTCGCGTAATTCCGTGCGCGGGTAGATAGCGTTGTCAGTCCGTGACCCGGTCACTGGCGCCCAGAAGAACAAGGTGTCTCCGGAGCGGAAGTAACCATCCTGGTAGCCGCCGACCAATTTTGGGGTATCGACGGTGACGGCGGGCGTACCGACAGGTACGGAAAGATTCCAGGTGGCGAGATCGATCATGTTGCACTCGTGGGTGCGCACTGCGCACCAGCAAAGGGAGGTGTCTGGAACGGGGTTTTAAGCCCGGATTCCTGTCGCCTTTGCTATCGGCTGAATCGGTTGTTCTTTAACGTGTCCACACAGTCAAGAAACCGCCGAAATTGCGCGAAAAATAGCCAATGCCACTATTACAACATCAACCAGTTTTAACGCCGGATTGAACAAAGTTTGATCAACGTCCCGATTTCTGGACACGGTCGTCCTTTCTTACCCCGCCATTTTTTTGGTTTGGCGAGATCAGAAATCCGAAATTAAGTTCAAACGCCACGGAAAAGTCCGACAGACGGTCTCTAATTTCGACGTGGCCACGCCACGGAGAGCATACGGGCGATCTCAACGCGACAACTTCGCCCCACCGCTCGTCCACTTTTCATTTGACGAATCAACTTTGTTACCGGATATTAATAGTTAGCAACCTAATAATACTGAGACTAATCATTCACTGCCTAACCAAAATCCTTTTCGTGAATCAACCCAGTGGCACCTTCATGACTCTAGACTCACTGCAAATGCACATCACCGGCGGCGTCGTCGCGGCGTCCCGTCAATGGCGGCGCGTGTGTCAGACCACGCTGATGAACTATGGCGTGTCCGAGGCGTGCGCAGGTCCCTTGCTGATGATCGCGCGGCTGGGTGAAGGCGTGCGCCAGGTCACGGTGGCTCAGGCCTGTGGCCTGGAAAGTCCTTCGCTGGTGCGTTTACTCGACCAACTGGGCAAGGCCAATCTTGTGCAGCGGACCGAAGACCCGACCGACCGCCGTGCCAAGGCCCTGAGCCTGACCAACGAGGGCCGCGCGTTGGCCAACTCAATAGAAGAAGAACTGATCCGCCTGCGTCGCGATGTGTTCAGCAGCATTGATCCGGCCGACCTGGAAGCCACGCTGCGGGTCTTCAAAGCCTTCGCCAACGCCAGCCCCGTGGGGCCGGAGCTGTCATCTTGAACGGCATATTCAAAGGCTTCTTCGACGGTGTTCCGCCGTCCCGCGACTGGTTTTACGGCATCCGTACCTTTGCTGCGTCGATGCTTGCGCTGTACATCGCACTGATCTTCGAGTTGCCGCGTCCGTATTGGGCGATGGCCACGGTCTATATCGTCTCCAGCCCGTTCGTGGCACCGACCAGCTCCAAGGCGCTGTACCGCGCTGCGGGGACTTTTCTCGGCGCGGCCGCTTCGGTGCTGGTGGTGCCGATGTTCGTGCAGACGCCGTTTTTGCTGGCCATCGTCATCGCGCTGTGGACCGGCACCCTGCTTTTCCTTTCCCTGCACCTGCGCACCGCCAACAGCTATGCGCTGATGCTGGCGGGTTACACCATGCCGCTGATTTCCTTTCCGGTGGTGGACAACCCGCAAGCGGTGTTCGACATCGCCGTGTCGCGGACAGAAGAAATCCTGCTGGGCATCGTCTGTGCGGCCGTGGTGGGCGCGATGTTCTGGCCGCGTCGCCTGGCGCCGGTGCTGGTCGATTCGATGGGCAAGTGGTTCAAGGACGCCTCGACCTACAGCGACCTGTTCCTCTCGCGCAGCGCCACGCCGGAAGCGGTCGGCGCACTGCGCACAGCCATGGTCGGCACCTTCAACAGCCTGGAGCTGATGATCGGCCAGTTGCCCCACGAAGGCACCCATCGCCAGACCGTGCGCAACGCCAAGGAACTGCGTGGCCGCATGATTCACCTGCTGCCCGTCATTGATGCCCTCGATGACGCGCTATGGGCGTTGGAGCGCCGCACACCGGAGCTGGTCGCCGACCTGGCGCCGCTGATCATCGAATGCCGCGACTGGGTGGAAAAAACCGCCGAGGGCGCACCGGTCCGCTATTGGGAAGCGCTGCACAGCGAACTGGATCGGCTGCAACCAACACCGGCGCAACTGGATGACCGCCGCCAGTTGCTGTTGTCCAACGCGCTGTATCGTCTGCGTGAGTGGATTGACCTGTGGCAGGACTGCCGCAGCCTGCAATGCGCCATCGAAACCGGTGATCATCGGCCCTGGAAGGCGGTCTATCGCCACTGGCGCCTCGCCCGTCTTTCGCCGTTCCTCGACAAGGGCATGATGCTGTACTCGGTGGCGACCTCCGTCAGTGCAATCATCGTCGCGTCGGTACTGTGGATTCTGCTGGGCTGGCAAGACGGCGCCAGTGCCGTGGCGCTGGCGGCGGTTTCGTGCAGCTTCTTCGCCGCAATGGACGACCCCGCGCCACAGATCTACCGCTTTTTCTTCTGGACGCTGATGTCGGTGATCTTCGCCAGCCTCTATCTGTTCGTGGTGCTGCCGAACCTGCATGACTTTCCGATGCTGGTGCTGGCCTTCGCCGTGCCGTTCATCTGCGTCGGAACACTGACCGTGCAGCCGAAGTTTTACCTGGGCACGTTGCTGACCATCGTCAACACCTCGTCCTTTATCAGCATCCAGAGTGCTTACGACGCCGACTTCCTCAACTTTGTGAATTCCAACCTGGCGGGCCCGGCAGGCTTGGCCTTTGCCTTCGTCTGGACACTCATCGTCAGGCCTTTCGGCACTGAAACTGCGGCCCGGCGTCTGACCCGTTTCAGTTGGGGCGACATTGTTTCGCTCAGCGAAGAAGCGACGCTGGCCGAACACCGTCGGATGGGCGTGCGCATGCTCGACCGTCTGATGCAGCACCTGCCGCGTCTGGCGATCACCGCGCAAGACACCACCATCGCCCTGCGCGAGGTGCGCGTGGCGCTGAACATGCTCGACCTGCTGGCGTACATGCCGCGGGTCGATGCGGTTCCGCGCCAGCTTCTGCGCAATGTGGCGACCGAAGTCGGCAGCTATTTCCGTGCCTGCCTCAAGGCCCGTGAGCGTTTGCCCGCCCCCAAAGGTCTGTTGATGACCATGGACCGCGCGCGCCGCTCACTGACCTATGACTGGATGGGCGATGACGCCTCCCGTCTGCACCTGCTGCACGCCTTGAGCGGCTTGCGTCTGGCCCTGCTGCCGGGCGTGGAGATCGTCGATGTGCGAGCCGAGCAGGCAGAACAACCGCCGTATGGCATCGATGGAGCGCCACTGTGATCGGTGATCTGGATATCAGCGGGATTTTCCTGCCCACGTTCCTGGTGCTGATGGGCATCGCTTACGTGATTTTTCTGGTGGTCCACGCGGTCCTCACGCGTGTGCACTTTTACCGCCTGGTCTGGCACCGGGCTTTGTTCAACGTCGGTCTATACGCTCTGCTGCTCGGCGTCGTGGATACCCTTAGTCGATACCTGATGAAATGAAAAAACCTCTACTGACGCTGGGCCGTGTGGTCCTGACACTGCTGGTTGTCATCCTCGCCGCGATCGTCGTCTGGCGCATGGTGATGTATTACATGTACGCCCCCTGGACCCGCGACGGCCACATCCGCGCCGACGTGATCCAGATTGCCCCGGACGTGTCCGGCCTGATCGAAAAAGTCTCGGTGAGCGACAACCAGGCGATCACCAAGGGCCAGGTGCTGTTCACCATCGATCAGGACCGCTTCCGTCTGGCGCTGCGTCAGGCACAGGCCACCTTGTCCGAGCGCAAGGAAACCTGGGAGCAGGCACAACGCGAGAACAGGCGTAACCGTGGCCTGGGCAACCTGGTCGCTCGCGAGCAACTGGAGGAAAGCCAGTCCAAGGAAGCCCGCGCCCTGTCGGCGATGAACGAAGCCCAGGTGGCGGTCGATGCCGCGCAGCTCAACCTCGACCGTTCGGTGATCCGCAGCCCGGTCGACGGCTACCTCAACGACCGCGCGCCGCGCGACCGCGAGTTCGTCAGCGCCGGGCGCCCCGTGTTGTCGGTGGTCGACAGTGCGTCGTACCACGTGGATGGCTACTTCGAAGAAACCAAACTGGACGGCATTCACATTGGCTCGGCGGTGGACATCCGCGTGATCGGCGACAACGCTCGCCTGCGTGGCCATGTGGTGAGCATCGTGGCCGGTATCGAAGACCGCGACCGCAGCAGCGGCTCGAACCTGCTACCCAACGTCAACCCGGCGTTCAGCTGGGTGCGTCTGGCGCAGCGGATTCCCGTGCGGATCGCCTTCGATGAAGTGCCCGAAGACTTCCGCATGATTGCCGGCCGTACCGCCACGGTCTCGATCATTGATGACGTGACGGCCCGCAGGACCGACGCCAAGGCCACTGATAAAGGAGTCGCTCAATGAAACCCGGCGCACGCCTGTTAACCGTTGGGTTGGGCATGTTGCTCTCGGCCTGCACCGTGGTCGGGCCGGATTACTCGCTGCCCAAAGACGCGGCGGTCAATCGTCAGGACTTGCAGGGCGAACTTGCAGGCACCTCAGCCAACGTGGTGTCGGCGCCCGTGCCTGCCGACTGGTGGCGCCTGTACAACGATCCGAAACTCGACCAACTGGTGGCTCAGGCACTGGTGTCCAGCACCGACCTGCGCGTGGCCGCCGCCAACTTGCAGCGTGCGCGTTACCAAGTGAGCGAGGCCGATGCCGCCGGCGGATTCACCAACACCGCCAAGGCGGGCGCACAGCGTCTGCAGGAGGCCGGACAGGCGTTTCTGCTGCCAGAAAAAGTTCCGGTCTCCAACGTCGGCGACGCCAGCCTGACCACGTCCTATCAGTTCGACCTGTTCGGTGTTTTGCAGCGCGGTATCGAAGCGTCCGAGGCCAACGCCGACGCGGCTCAGGCAGCGGCGGACACCGCACGCATCACCTTGGTCGCCGATGTGGTGCGTTCGTACACGCAAATCTGCGCCGCCAACGAAGAACACGAAATCGCCCTGCACTCGCTGGACTTGCAAAAGCAAAGCCTGTCGCTGACCCAACGCCTGCGCGATGCCGGTCGTGGTGACGAAACCCAGGTCACCCGTTCTGAAACCCAGTTCAAATCCCTGCGCGCCGACTTGCCGCGCTATGAGGCGGCACGTCGCGCCGGGCTGTATCGCCTGTCGATGCTGCTGGCCCGACCATTGAATCAACTGCCGCAGGGCGTCGCTGACTGCGCCGAGCTGCCACGCATTGCTCAGGTCATGCCCGTGGGCGACGGCGCGGCACTGCTCAAGCGTCGTCCGGACGTGCGTCAGGCCGAGCGTCGCCTGGCCGTCTCCAGCGCTGCGATCGGCGTGGCCACCGGCGAGCTGTATCCGGACATCAGCATCGGTGCCACCGTCGGGACCGTCGGTATCCTCAAGGAACTGGGCGAACCCTCGACCAACCGCTGGGGTTTCGGCGGCGTGATCAACTGGACCATCCCGTCCAACGGCGCCCGCGCCCGGATTCACATGGCGGAGGCCTCGAACCAGGCCGCGCTCGCGCACTTTGATGGCGTGGTGCTCAATGCCATCCGCGAAGCCCAGACCGGCCTGTCGCAATACACCGCGCTGCTGGAACGCCGCGATGCACTGGCCGACACCGAAGAATCGGCAAAACAGGCGGCGGACCAGACCCATCGCTTCTTCCTGGCAGGCCGCGAATCGTTCCTGGCGGACTTGCAGGCCACACGCACCTACACCGACGTTACCGCGCAACTGGCGGCGGCGAACACGCAGGTGGCGATGGGACAGATCGATTTGTTCCTGGCGCTGGGTGGCGGTTGGGAGAATTCCAGGCCGGCGCAGAGTCCGGAACAGGCGCAGGCACAGAAATGACTGTCTGATGGAGATCAGACTGTGGGAGCGAATTCATTCGCGAAACGTAGGTCCCGGCGACAGAAATGTATCGACTGTAAGGCCTCTCGCGAATGAATTCGCTCCCACAGGGCTTATGCGTCGGCCCCTCAGTTGGGCGTGAAGCTCCAAGCGTGAAGTCCGAACCTGCTTACCAAATTGAACCCCTGCCCGCCTGAACTGCCTGATCTCTCATTACCCCATTCGGCAGGAGGCATCCCATGCGTACGCTTCAACTGGCAGACCAAACCGTCCCCGTCATCGGTCAGGGCACCTGGCGCATGGGGGAGGATCGGCACCAGCGTGACGCAGAGGTGTCAGCGCTGCAGCAGGGGATTGATCTGGGCCTGACCCTGATCGACACCGCCGAAATGTATGGCGAAGGTGGCGCTGAGGAGGTGGTCGGTCAAGCCATTGCCGGTCGGCGCGATAAGGTCATGCTGGTGAGCAAGGTCTACCCGCACAACGCCAGCCGCACGGGCATTCCCGCCGCATGCGAACGCAGCCTGCAACGCATGAAGACCGACTACATCGACCTTTATCTGCTGCACTGGCCGGGTTCTTACCCGCTCGAAGAAACCGTCGAGGCCTTCGAACGGTTGCGCGAAGCGGGCAAGATCGGGCGCTGGGGCGTGTCGAATTTCGACGTGTCAGACATGCTCGAGCTTAACAACCCGCGCTGCGCTACCAACCAGGTGCTCTATAACCCGGAGGAGCGCGGCATCGAATACGACTTGCTGCCCTGGATGCAGAGCGCCGGGATGCCGCTCATGGCCTACTGCCCGATCGGTCAGGCCGGGAACCTGCTGATGAATCCCGCGATCCTCGAAGTCGCCGAACGCCATGACGCCACGCCCGCGCAGATCAGCCTGGCGTGGGTGTTGAGGCAGGACGGTGTGATCGCGATTCCGAAAGCGGTCGATCCGCATCACCTTCAGTTGAACGCTGCCGCCGCAGACATTGAGCTGAGCATCGAGGATGAGCTGCTGATCGACACCTCATGGCCCGCGCCGATTCGCAAGAAGCGTCTGTCCATGGTGTGACCCATTCCTTTATGTAGGAGCGCGCTTGCCCGCGATTGCAGCGTGTCAGTCGGCATCAAGGTATCTGAGTCGGCACCTTCGCGGGCAAGCGCGCTCCTACAAAAGCGTTGCTGTAACGCGTCGATACAAACCGTCACAAAACTGTCAAAACCGCTTGCGATGATGCCGCTTCAGATCCTGTGTCTTTAGCGGCCTCTTCGCTTGTGAGCCTTCATGAATCAACGCATTGCTCCTCATCAGGAATCCGACCTGTTCGGGCTGCTGTACGGTTTTCGCTTTCGCCCTGGTGAACCCGGTCGAGAAATCGACTCCAGTACTGCCCTCGAATGCCTGCGGGCCCCTGCCGATCCCCAAGAATTCGTCTGGCTGCACTTGAATCTGGCCCACGCCAGTTGCGAACGCTGGATGAAAACCAATTTCGAATTGCCCGACGAATTCCTCGAAGCCCTGCATGAGGGCTCGCGCTCGACGCGGATTGAGCACGTCGACTCCGCCCTGCTGGCGGTGGTCAACGACGTGGTGTTCGACTTCAATCGGGTGTCCACCGACATCGCCACCTTGTGGGTCTGCGTGCGCAGCAACCTGATGATCTCGGCCCGGCATCAGCCGTTGCGCTCCGTGGACAAGCTGCGCTCTTCGGTCAAGCACGGGGAAATCTTCCGCTCGCCCCTTGAGCTGCTCGCGCACCTGCTGCGTGATCAGAGCGAAGTCCTGGCGCAGTTCATGCGCAAGACCAGCATCAGCGTCGATAAGATCGAGGACCAGTTGCTCTCGCAGCGGCTGAGCAACAACCGCACCGAACTGGGGACCATGCGTCGGGTGCTGGTGCGCCTGCAACGCCTGCTGGCGCTGGAACCCGGCTCCCTGATGCGCTTGCTGCACCGCCCGCCTACTTGGTTGCTGGAAGACGACTTACAGGAACTGCGACAGTCCACTGAAGAGTCGGCGCTGGTGATCAGCGACCTCACGGCGCTGGGTGAACGTATCAAGCTGTTGCAGGAAGAAATCGCCGCCAACCTCAACGAACAGACCAACCGCACGCTGTTCACCCTGACCGTTGTGACCGTGCTGGCACTGCCGATCAACATCGTCGCCGGTTTCTTTGGCATGAACGTCGGTGGCATCCCGCTGGCCGGGGACCCTCACGGGTTCTGGGTGTTGGTGGCACTGGTGGCCACGTTCACGTTCATCGCCGGGCGCTGGGCGTTTCGCAAGAGTCGGGATTATTGAGCGTGGCGTTGCGCAATCCCTTGTAGGAGCCCTCGGCAGAATAAAAGGCGGGGTTGCGTTTCCGAAGTGATCGGGCGAAACCCATTTTGCCAATGCCATCTGTCCCTTAGCGCAACAAATCCGTCGCTTGCCTGACCTGCGTCGCATCTCTGTCACATTTTGAAATGATCATGATTGCCATCCCATCTCAACAGGAATGTGAATCATGGCGACCCCAACACTGGCTCAAGGCTCCTTGCAACAAGGTGCCGGGCTGAGTTCCCAATTCGGGCGCAAGCCCGGCGTTCTGACGATGGTGATCTTCTTCGCCGTGCTCGGCCTGGGCTTGTTGTTCACCGCCTATAGCCTCAAGCAGGACATGGATGAACTGGGCACGGTCGTGCTGACCTGGACGCCTTTCCTGCTGCTCGGTGTAGCACTGCTGATCGCGTTGGGTTTCGAATTCGTCAACGGCTTTCACGACACCGCCAACGCAGTGGCAACCGTCATCTATACCCACTCCCTGCCGCCGAACTTCGCGGTGGTCTGGTCGGGCGTGTTCAACTTTCTTGGCGTGCTGTTTTCCAGCGGCGCGGTGGCGTTCGGCATCATCGCCCTGCTGCCGGTGGAACTGATTCTGCAGGTCGGTTCCTCGGCGGGTTACGCGATGATCTTCGCCCTGTTGATCGCGGCGATCCTGTGGAACCTCGGCACCTGGTGGCTCGGCCTGCCGGCGTCGTCGTCGCACACGCTGATCGGCTCGATCATCGGCGTCGGCGTTGCCAACGCGCTGATGCACGGCCGTGACGGCACCAGCGGCGTGGACTGGTCGCAAGCCACCAAAATCGGCTACTCGCTGCTGCTGTCGCCACTGGTGGGCTTCACCTGCGCGGCGCTGTTGCTGCTGGCGCTGCGCGCGTTCGTGAAAAACCGCGCGCTGTACAAGGCGCCGGAAGGTAACCAGCCGCCGCCCCTGTGGATTCGTGGCCTGCTGATCCTGACCTGCACCGGCGTGTCGTTCGCCCACGGCTCCAACGACGGTCAGAAAGGCATGGGCCTGATCATGCTGATTCTCGTCGGCACACTGCCGATGGCCTACGCGCTGAACCGTGCGATGCCTGCCGATCAGTCGGTGCAGTTCGCCGCGGTCGCGCAGGTCACCCAACAGGCACTGATCAAGACCGCGCCGCTGCCCGCGCCGGCCGACTCGCGCCAGACGCTGTCCAACTACATTCGCGACAAACAGGCAACGCCAGAATTGATTCCGGCGCTGGCGGTCATGGCCGGCAAGATCGGCGATCAGGTTGGCAGCTACGGGTCACTGTCCAAAGTGCCCGCCGAAGCGACCGCCAACGTGCGTAACGACATGTACCTGACCTCCGAGGCCATCCGTTTGATGGACAAGAACAAGGTCGGCAATTTCGACGCGGACACCCAAGGCAAGGTGCAGCTCTTCAAGCAGCAGATCGACAATGCCACGCGCTTCATTCCGCTGTGGGTCAAGATCGCCGTGGCCATCGCGCTGGGCCTGGGCACCATGGTGGGCTGGAAACGCATCGTGGTCACCGTCGGTGAGAAGATCGGCAAAACCCACATGACCTACGCCCAAGGCGCCTCTGCGGAAGTCGTCGCCATGCTGACCATCGGCGCGGCTGACATGTACGGCCTGCCGGTGTCGACCACCCACGTTTTGTCCTCAGGCGTGGCGGGCAGCATGACCGCCAACGGCTCCGGCCTGCAGATGCGCACCCTGCGCAACCTGGCGATGGCCTGGGTCCTGACCCTGCCGGCCGCCATCCTGCTGTCGGGTGGGCTGTACTGGTTCTTCACCCAGATTTTCTGATGATCAGCGCTTCACGTGCTCTCCTTCACAGGCGCTTCGGCGCCTGTTTTTTTGCCCGTCATAACGCGCCCGCCCTGGCGCCTAACCCGACCCATCAAACACGATCCATGTTTCAAGCCCTCACCGTTCGGCCATTGATGGCCACCCTCGCCTGCTTAAGATGTCAGCAAGCCTTCAAGGCCGTGATTTCTTTCAAGTGAGCCTGCTGATGACGCCAACAAGACCGACCTCAAGAACCCTGTACGACAAACACATCGACTCACACACCGTGTGCACGCTTGATGATCAGGGCCATGTGCTGCTCTATATCGATCGTCAGGTGATCAACGAATACACCAGCCCGCAGGCCTTCAGCGGTTTGCGCGAAGCGGGGCGCGATGTCTGGCGGCCTGAAACCGCGCTGGCGGTGGTCGATCACGTCAACCCCACCGCGCCGCAACGTGTCGCCGCCATGGCCGATCCGGGTGGCGCGCTGCAAGTGTCGTACCTGGCCGACAACTGCGAAAAATTCGGCATCGAACTGTTCGACGTGCTCGATAAACGTCAGGGCATCGAACACGTGATCGCTCCTGAGCAGGGCTTCATTCTGCCCGGCATGGTGATTGCGGCTGGCGACAGCCACACCACCACCTATGGCGCGCTGGGTGCGTTTGGCTTCGGCATTGGCACCTCGGAAATCGAACACCTGCTGGCCTCGCAGACACTCGTTTACAAACGCCTGAAAACCCTGCGCGTGACGGTCGATGGCGGCCTGTCCAGCGGGCTGACGTCGAAGGACGTGATCATGGCGCTGATCGGCAAGATCGGCGCATCGGGCGCCACTGGGTACGCCATCGAGTTCACCGGCTCGACCATTGCGGCGCTGAGCGTCGAAGCGCGCATGACCATCTGCAACATGGCCGTCGAAGCTGGCGCACGCGGTGCCTTCATGGCGCCGGACGACAAGGTCTTTGCCTACCTCAAAGACAAACCCCGCGCGCCGAAAGGCGAGCTCTGGGCGCGCGCCGTGGCCCGCTGGAAACACCTGCACAGCGACCCCGGCGCGGTGTTCGACCGTGAGATCCAGCTCGACGCCCGCGACCTCCAACCGATGGTCACCTGGGGCACAAGCCCGGATCAGGCGACCGCGATCAATGGCAGCGTGCCGGACCCGGAGGCCATTGCCGACCCGATCCTGCGCCAGGACATGCGTCGCGCCCTGACTTACATGGGCCTTGAGGCTGGCATGCCGCTGAGCGATATCGTCATCAGCCACGCGTTTATCGGCTCCTGCACCAACGCCCGGATCGAAGATCTGCGCGACGCCGCGAAGGTGGTGCGCGGCAAGCACGTCGCCGACCATGTGCGGGCGATGATCGTCCCCGGTTCCACCGCCGTGCGTGACCAGGCCGAAGCCGAAGGGCTGGCCGCGATTTTCCGCGACGCCGGCTTCGAGTGGCGTCAGTCGGGTTGCTCGATGTGCCTGGCGATGAACGACGACGTGCTCGCACCCGGCGACCGTTGCGCCTCCAGCACCAACCGCAATTTCGAAGGCCGCCAGGGCGCCGGCGCGCGCACCCACTTGATGAGTCCGGCGATGGTCGCCGCAGCCGCCATTACCGGTCACCTGACCGACGTTCGCAGCCTGCAAGGGAGTTTCTGAGATGGAGCCTTTCATCCAAGTCAGCGGCAAGGCCGCGCCAATGCTGGCGGCCAACATCGACACCGACGTGATCATGCCCAAGCAGTTCCTCAAAGGGATTGACCGGGCAGGGCTGGACCGGGGTCTGTTTTTCGACCTGCGCTTTCTGCCGTCGGGCGAACCCAACCCCGACTTCATCCTCAACCAGCCAGGCTGGCAAGGCGCGAAGTTCCTGGTGACCGGGCCGAACTTCGGCTGCGGGTCAAGCCGCGAGCACGCGGTCTGGGGCCTCAAGCAGATGGGGATCAAGGCGTTGATCGGCAGCAGCTTCGCCGGGATTTTTTACGACAACTGCCAGCGCAATGGCGTGCTGACCATCGTGCTGGAAGAGGCGCAGGTCCAGCTGTTGGGCAAACTGATCAGCCAGGCGGCGACGGCACAGATCGAGGTGGATCTGCAGGCCCAGGAGATTCGTTTGCAGGACGGCCGGGTCCTGCCGTTCAAGATCGATGAATTGAGGAAAGACGCACTCTTGCTGGGGCTGGATGCGATCGGCAGCACGTTGCAGAAACGCGAGCAGATATTGGCGTTTCAGCAGAAACACCTGGCCGAGAATCCTTGGCTCTAACACACCTTGAATACCTGTAGACGCTCACCAGGTTACTCAGACGTGTAGGAGCGTGGCTTGTCCCGCGATCTGCCGGGAACCGGCAGCAAAATCAGGCACCTTTGTCTACCTGACACACCGCATTTGCCGGGTTTGCTGCCGCTTCGCGCCAGATCGCGGGACAAGCCACGCTCCTACAAGGTGGTCGTGCTGAGTTACAACGACAACCCCCGAAAATGCGCCTGCAGAAACTCCACGCACACGCGCAGCTTCCCTGAATTGGCCAGCCGTGTCGGGTAGACCGCCCAGACGTTGGCGCTTTCGGTGTACTCCGGCAGCACTTGCACCAGCCGTCCCTGTTCGAGGAACGGTTTGACGTCCCACAACGAACGCTGCAAGACCCCTCGCCCGTCGAGCCCCCACTGCAAGACGATCTCGCCGCTGTTGGACGACAGCGGTCCGCTGACCCTCACGCTTTCCTGCGCCCCGTCGCGCTCGACGTGCCAGATGCCGAAGGCATTGTCGCGCTCCTTGATCACCAGGCAATCATGCTGTTCGAGGTCCGCAAGCTGCTGCGGCGTGCCACGGCGTGCCAGGTAATCCGGCGCAGCGCACAGCACCCGCCGGTTACTGACCAGTTGTCGGCCGATGTGCTGGCCGGGAATGTCATCGCCGACGCGTATCTCCAGGTCGAACCCCTCGCTGACGATGTCCACCACCCGGTCGAACAGGTCCAGGCGCACCTCCAGGTCGGGGTAAGCCTCGGCCAGTTTCGAAATCGCCGGCGCCACGTGATTGCGCCCGAACCCGAACGAGCTGCACAGGTGCAACTTGCCGCGCGGTGCCGAATGCGCGTCGGACAACTCGTCATGCAGCAGTTGAAAGTCCTCAAGAATCCGCACCGCCCAACGCTGCACGCGCTCGCCGTCTTCGGTCAGCGCGACCTTGCGACTGGTGCGATGCAGCAGGCGTGTGGCCAGGGTCGATTCCAGAATCTGAATGCGCTTGCTGACGTAAGCCGGGGACAGCCCGAGTTCGTCCGCTGCGGCGGCGAATCCGGCTTTGCGAATCACGGTGAGGAAAACCCGCAGGTCTTCGGGGAGTGGCGCCACTTCTTTTTTTGAGGTCATGCGGCTTCTTTCACGTTTTTCGTTTTTCTCACCTGTAGGAGCGGCCCAGAGACAAGCCACGCTACGGCAGGTTGCGTGCGGCTGAGGATACCACCGCGGCATGGACAATCGTTTCAACACTTAAAATCCGGCATATCTCTTTACGTTCTAAAAATATGGAATTCAGTTCTTTTACGGAATAAATCACAACCTCTATAAATAGTCCCCACTTGGCCTACACAGCCGACCCCGACAAAAGCCACCGATTCTGCTCGAAGGACTCTTCATGGATGTTTTCTGGTTTCTACCGACCCACGGCGACGGCCATTTTCTAGGCACCACCAAGGGCGCGCGCCCTGTCACCCTCAATTACCTGAAACAAGTCGCCCAGGCCGCCGACGACCTGGGTTATCACGGCGTGCTGATTCCTACCGGCCGCTCCTGTGAAGACTCCTGGGTGATCGCCTCGGCCTTGGTGCCGCTCACCGAACGCCTGCGTTATCTGGTCGCGATCCGCCCGGGCATCATCTCGCCGACTGTGTCGGCGCGCATGGCGGCGACGCTGGATCGGCTGTCAGGCGGGCGTCTGCTGATCAACGTGGTGACCGGTGGCGACCCTGACGAAAACCGTGGCGACGGCAGTTTCCTGAGTCACAGCGAGCGTTACGAAGTCACTGACGAATTCCTCAAAATCTGGCGTCGCGTGTTGCAAGGTGAAGCGGTGGATTTCGAAGGCAAGCACCTGAAGGTGCAGAACGCCAAGGCGCTGTACCCACCGATCCAGAAACCCTACCCGCCGCTGTACTTCGGGGGTTCCTCCGAGGCCGCGCACGAACTGGCCGCCGAGCAAGTGGACGTGTACCTGACCTGGGGCGAGCCGCCGGCCGCTGTCGCCGAGAAACTGGCTGACATCCGCGAACGCGCTGCCCGCAACGGTCGCACCGTGAAGTTCGGGATTCGCCTGCATGTCATCGTGCGCGAGACCAGCGAAGAGGCATGGAAAGCCGCCGACACGCTGATCGAGCACATCAGCGACGAAACCATCGCCGCCGCGCAAAAGTCCTTCTCCCGGTTTGACTCCGAAGGCCAGCGTCGCATGGCCGCGCTGCATGACGGTCGCCGCGACAACCTGGAAATCGCCCCGAACCTGTGGGCCGGCGTCGGTCTGGTCCGTGGCGGCGCAGGCACCGCGCTGGTCGGCAACCCGCAAGAGGTCGCGGCCCGCATCAAGGAATACGCGGACCTGGGCATCGAGAGTTTCATCTTCTCCGGCTACCCGCATCTGGAGGAAGCGTACCGCTTCGCCGAACTGGTGTTCCCGTTGCTGCCTGAGCCTTACCGCAGTCTGGCCGGTCGCGGCATCACCAACCTGACGGGCCCGTTCGGCGAAATGATCGCCAACGACCTGCCGCCGCAAAAGTAAGTCCCCTACCACCTTATGTGGGAGTGAGCTTGCTCACGAAGAGGCCGGTACATCCATCCCTCCTTCAGTGGATGTACCGCAGCCTTCGCGAGCAAGCTCACTCCCACCGGGAATCCCGTTTGCCGGGCGTTAGCGTAATGCTCAGCCGGCGGGCGTCCCCCACGGCGACAAGGAGTCATCCATGACCGCCAGCGTACCGTTTCAACCACAAGTGATCCCCATGCAGCTACTGACACTCCCACCCTCTCCCGCCCTGGCCACCTCGATCCGGGCCACCGCGCAGGTGTTCGAGGACCCGAAATCCCAGGCGTTGCTGGCCCATATCCAGCAAGTGGCGCCCAGCGATGCCAGCGTCCTCATCATTGGCGAAACGGGCACGGGCAAGGAATTGGTCGCGCGTCACGTGCACAACCTCAGCAGCCGTCGTCATCAGCCGTTCGTGGCGGTGAACTGCGGTGCATTCTCCGAATCGCTGGTGGAAGCCGAGCTGTTCGGTCATGAGAAAGGCGCATTCACCGGCGCGCTGACCGCCAAGGCCGGCTGGTTCGAAGAAGCCAACGGCGGCACGCTGTTTCTCGACGAAATCGGCGACCTGCCCTTGGCGATCCAGGTCAAGCTGTTGAGGGTGTTGCAGGAGCGTGAGGTGGTGCGGCTGGGTTCGCGCAAAAGTACCCCGATCAACGTGCGCGTCCTAGCGGCCACCAACGTGCAACTGGAACGGGCAATCAATGCCGGACATTTCCGCGAGGACCTGTTCTATCGCCTAAACGTGGTCAATCTGGAGCTGAGCACCTTGCGTGAACGGCCAGGCGACATCATGCCGCTGACCCGTCACTTCATCGAGGTCTACAGCCAGCGTCTGGGCTGCGGGCCGATCCAGATCAGCAGCGAGGCGGAGCACAAGCTGCGCACCTACAGCTGGCCCGGCAATATCCGTGAGCTGGAAAACGTTATCCATCACACGCTGTTGATTTGCCGCAATGGCGTGATCCAAGCCAATGACCTGCGCCTGTCGAACCTGAGGCTGGAACGTCAGGATGAGCCGTCGCCCATCGTCGATGACTCGACGGACGCGTTACTCGCTCGGGCATTTCAAAAGCTGTTTGAAGAGCAGGCCGGTGCGCTGCACGAGAAGGTCGAAGATGCCCTGCTGCGTGCGGCCTATCGCTTCAGCCACTACAACCAGGTTCATACCGCGCAGTTGCTGGGTTTGAGCCGCAATGTGATTCGCGCTCGGCTGATCAAGATTGGCGAGCTGGCCGTGAATAAACGCCGCCCTGGCGAACAGACTCAGGGTGACCGGATGATGCAGTTGTCGGTGTGACACGCATGGCTTGAAGGCTCGCCTCTTAGCTGTGGCAGTGAGCGTGCTGCCACAGGTTGCAACGCTCAACAGCGTTCATCTGCGCCGAGGGTCAGCGCGGCCCGACCGTTTCGCTCACCAGCTCATAGGCATTGAAGGTCATCGCCGTGGTGCGATGAGCACGAATCAGCCCCCACAGATCACCCTCGCCCTGCTCGGCATTCTCGAACGCCTTCTCACAATCGGATTTGGACCGCCACAGCACATGGCTGAGGACGCGCTGCTGATCCTCACTGACGTGCAGACTGGCGCGGATGAAGCCGGGGTAGGTGCGGGTGAATCGCTCGAAGCGCTCATTGAGCGCCGTCACCAGGCCCGATTGATGACGCGGATCAACCATAAACTCGACGAACTGACTGAACGGAAGGTTTGAGTCTTGTGACGTCATGGACGCTCTCCACTGATGACGGGTGTCGCTGAACAGAATGCTTCATGGCCTGATCGTGCGAACTACGAATCTTGCGGTGCTGTTACCGATGGGTTTCGCGGGACTCCCTGTTGCGAACCGAGGCCACGAAGGGTAAAACCTCCACCTAACTAGAGGTCAAGTGCGATTTGGCAATCAACAATGGAGCCCACAGCGACATGCGAAGCGCCGATACCCCGCTGGTCAACCGCGAACTCACTGTCGGCCAACTCTCGGCGCGCAGCGGCGTGGCCATTACCGCGCTGCGGTTCTACGAAGCCAAGGGTCTGATCAGCAGCCAGCGCAACGCCGGCAATCAACGTCGATACCCTCGCGACATGCTTCGTCGCGTGGCGCTGATCAAGACCGCACAACGCCTGGGGATCCCGCTGGCCAGCATCCAATCGGCCCTGGACACATTGCCCGCCGATCGCCCGCCGACCACCGAGGACTGGAACAGGCTGTCCGAGCGCTGGAAAGCCGACCTGGACGAACGGATCAATCGCCTGACGGCGCTGCGCGATCAACTCAACGGTTGTATCGGCTGCGGCTGCCTGTCCATGGAAGCCTGCCCGCTGCGCAACTGGGGCGACAGCCTGGGCGAAAGCGGCGCCGGACCGCGCCTGCTGGATCAGGACTGAAGGTTTTGCGGACTGACCAGCGTTGCCGCCAATGTACGGTCATCCAATGACAGTTTCATTTGCTGCATCGCCTCGTTCAGCTGATTGGTCGCCTGAATCAGTGAGTTGGTCATGGCCATGATTTCCATCTGCAATTGACGGATCTTGCCCTCGCGCGCCCTCGGCGACAGCGAACGGTCTTTCATGAACGCCTGCATGTCTTTCATGCGTTTGGCGATGCGCTCCTGAATCGAGCGGATCATCTTCAACTGTTCCTTGATGCGCTTGGGCAGGTTGGTTGCGTCGATGTCCGCGTTTTTATCACCGGTCTTCGCTGCCTGTTGCGCCTCGGGCGACAGCAACACCTCGATGCCCTGACGCACCTGGTCGGCCGCGCTGGGCGTGGGAGTTTCTTCGACAGCCTGCTGATTTTTAACGAAGGTTTGCTGCACCAGCGTCGCGGCGTCCGCCGGGTTCCTGAAATTCAAGCTCAACATGACTGAACGCCTCCATAGCCCTGATCATCGCATCGATCCACCCGGCCGCTTCAAACGGTATAACCGGGGCGATATCGGGCTTTCGGCTCGTTCGGATAGGGCTTTAGAGCAAACAGCAAAATTTGTGTCGAAGTCGACACAATCGGGGGCCATGCGGTGGGTCGTTCAACATTGATATGTCTGACCCTGCTTATTCGTCGGAATGCCGCCCAAACCAAGCTCGCTCCCACAGTTCTGAGGTTTGGACACAGATTTACACATGTCCTCAAACCCTGTGGGAGACGTCCGAGGTTACGAGGGTATGGGCCGCACTTCGGACGAATGCGGTCGGTCATTCCCCATTGATTCCGCTGCAAAACCGCCCCCCAGAAAGACGACTCAGTTTCGACGCCGGGCTCCCTGTGCGAGTTCGTTTCAACCAGCAACCAGCCGTGCAGCCAATGCCTTGGCCTGCAACGCCACGTCGGTCACCGCGGTGCTTTCCCACCACAGACCGCGCAACGGCGGGCCCATGGCGAACAGGCGGGAAGACACCCGTCCCTGTGCGTCAACGACCGCGCCGCCGGGATCGGCCGCGATCCCCAGCGCCAAGGGTCCAGGCTGAATGAGCCCGCGCGCCAGCAACTGGCGGGGCAAGGCGCGGTCGACTCGGCGCCAGTCGTATTGAATGCCGGTCGAATTGATCAGCGCCGCACCGCTTTCTACCGTTGAATGATCATCGCCACGATAGCGCACGCTGATCCGCACCTGCCCCGCGTGCGCCTCCTCAACGCTCAGCAAAGAAGCGGCGTGAATGTTCAATCGCCCCTCCTCCACCAGCCGGTCCAGCAACCGTGCGCTGGGCGGTGGCGAGCGGTGGTGATGGCTCTCCCACCAGGGACGCACATGGCGAACGAATTGACGTCGCTGCAGATCGCTCGCCTGACTCCACAACCGCGGGATGTGCACCCGAACGGTGTCCAGCGGCGCTTGCCAGTCGATGCCCTGCGCAATCGCCTGCTCGCATTGCTCGCGCAGTGCCCGGACCAACTGCCGGGTGCTGCGAATGCTGTGATCGGCGCCGAGAAAATCCGGCCAGGCCGGCGGTTGGCGGCGCACGTGGGGCAACAACCCGTGGCGAGAAAACACGTCGATCGGGCCGCGATGCCCGGCCTGTTCCAACGACACCACCGCATCGACCATGGTCAAACCCGATCCGATGATCAACACCCGCCCGCCCGGATCAAGGTGATGCATCGCCTCGACATCCCAAGGATCGACCGCTGCGGCATTGAGCGCGTTGGAGTCGCGTTGTGGCGTTCGAGCGGCCGCGAACATGCCGGTGGCCAGAACGCCGAGATCGCCCTTCAACCGAGCACCGTCCGCCAGCGTGAGGACAACACCTGAAGTATCGCTTTGCAGATCGGTGACTTCGCCACGCACGTGCTCGACCGTCGAGCCGTGAAGCGCGCCGACGGCCTTGGCTTCGGCCAGACGCTGCTGCACATAGAGCCCGAAAATGCCGCGCGGCGGAAACAGTTCGGCCACCGGGACATGCTGTTCGTCAGACTCGGGCCAGCCGCCTGCGGCGATGTAATCACCGAGCCATTGGGTCAGGTCGTCCGCGTTGTCCGGATCGACACTCATGCGCGCGGCGTTGCCGTTCAGCGTGTGACCCAGTTCGGTCGCACTATAGGCCTCGCCGCGCCCCAGTTCGCTGCGCGACTCGACGATCACGATGTGCCGCCTGCCCGGCAGACGCAGCAGCTGCACCGCCAGCATCGTGCCGCTCAGGCCGCCGCCAACGATGAGGACATCGGCGCCCGCTTGCGTGTTCTCTGAACTCATTATTCTTCGCCTTTTTCGCATTACTCATTGCCATGCCATCAGCACGGGCGCGCACGCCTGATTATGAAGAGCGTGCAAAGGGATTCAAGCAGGACCTTGGTCGGTCCGTTGCGGTACGAAGGATGCAAGGCACGGCGCATGCCGGGTTTTGGCGGGGTTTGGTGATTCAACGCGGGCAAACTGTTGATCAGCTGTCCCGCTTGCAACAGCACTGAGGCCGAAAGTGATCCCCGTGGGAGCGAGCTTGGTCTGGGCGGCATTCCGACGAATTCGGTGGGTCAGCGACATCCATGCTGAATGACACACCGCGTTCGCTGCCGTCGTAACCTCCGACGTCTCCTACAAATAGTGCGGGGTTACCAGAATTCGCGGTGGAGACTCAATCTGTGGGAGCCGGCTTGCTGGCGAATGTTGATGATGGGATGCACCGACCTTCTACAGCACCACATTGCGCACAAACCGCAGCACCTGGTCGCCATCGTTGCGATAAGCATGGGGCCGGTTGCTGGCGAACATGAAAAACTCACTGGCGGCGACCTGCCGTGTTTCATCCGGCAAGGCGACGGTCAGGCAACCCTCGATCACGTAGACCTGCTCGCTCCAACCATCGGGATCGGCCTCGGAAACATAGGACTCGCCTGGGGCGAGACTGAATTCCCACAGTTCCACCTCACGCCGCGCGACCGCCTTGGCCAGCAAAACCGCCTTGCTCCCCGGCAACGACCCGGCCCAGGCGACTTCGTTGATACGGCTTGGATCACGCTCGTCCGGCGCCTGGATCAGGTCACTGAACGCCACGTTCAGAGCCTCGGCCACCCGGTCCAGAGTCGCCAGGCTGACGTTCCTCTCGCCCGCCTCAATGGCCACCAGCATGCGCCGGCTGACCCCGGATTTTTCCGACAACACGGTCTGACTCAAGTCCGCCTCATGCCGCAGGCGCCGTACATTGAGGCTGACGTGTTGCAGCACCGAGGCGCGGGGTAAATTTTCCTTGGGCACTCGATCAACTCCTTCAACAGACGGCTTGAAACCCCTGTCTCACGCTTTGCGCTTCATATCCAGCCGTCGCAGGTGGCAGGTCACTTCCTCACGATCGTGGTAGAGCTGTTTGCAGCCAATCGAAACCTTGACGCCCCGCGCCTTGAAGCCTTCCTCGATGCGATCGAGCAAGCGACGCACCTCGGCATACCGCTGCTTCATCGGCAGTTTGAGGTTGACCACCGCCTCGCGGCACAGGCCCTCGCCCAGCCAGGTCTCCAGCAAGGCCGCGTTGCGCGCCGGTTTTTCGACGATGTCGCACACCATCCAGTCCACGGGCTGACGCGGCTTGTAGGTGAAACCGTCGGCCATCAAGTGCTGCACCAGCCCCGTGTCCATCAGGCTCTCGGCCATCGGACCGTTGTCGATGGCGGTCACCAGCATACCGCGCCTGACCAGCTGATACGTCCAGCCACCGGGCGCTGCACCGAGGTCGACGCCGGTCATGTCGCCCGACAACCGCTCGTCCCACTGATCACGCGGAATGAAGTGATGCCAGGCCTCTTCCAGTTTCAGCGTCGAACGGCTCGGCGCCTCACGCGGGAATTTCAGGCGGGGAATGCCCATCGGCCACATCGCTGAGTTGTCGCCATCGGCCAGGCCGAGAAACACTTCCCGGCCGCTTTTGAAGGTCAGCAGCAGGCGCGGCAGGCTTGGGTTTTCCACCAGTTTCCCGGCTTTCTCCAGCGCTTTGCGCAGCGGGCCTTCGAACTTGCGACAAAACGTCGAAAGCTCCTTGCCGTCGTTGGTATCGACCACCTCCAGCCACAGACTGCCGCACGTGCCAAAGCCGGCCATGTGCTCAAGGATGACGCTGATGCGGTCGGTTTCCGGCAGCTCGACGAACACGCCGCGGGCCCATTGCCGAGGGAAAATCAAATCGGTGAAGCGCACGCCGTTCATCAGGCGTTCGGCGCCATCCGGCTCGGTGCAGATGAACTCGGCGCAGGCGGCATTGGGTTTGGCCTTGGCATAACCCGACACGTTCAGCCGCGCGGCATGCTCGCTGATTTCCGAGCAGACTTCGCCTTCGAAGCCGGGGCGGCAGTGCATAAAAAGGGTGTTCACTGGACGGTCTCCTCGCGCACCGGACAATGGCCGGGCGCAACCTATACTTGAGGATTAACCTCAATGACTCGAAAGCGGCGCATGATAGCCGAATCAGGAACCACTGGCTTGGCCAGAGGGTCCAGTACTACTCAATGCGCATTAACAGGCGCCGACCAGAGCGCTCGACGACATCGTCTTACCGCCCGTTCCGTTAGTCCGTTTCGCCCGTCCGTACCGTGCGGACCCGTCAAGGAGTTAGTCATGCCCTCCCTCGATAGCCTGAAAAGCCTCAAGACACTCGACGTCAACAACAAGACCTATCACTACTTCAGCCTGCCTGACGCCGCGAAGGCGCTGGGCGATCTGGACAAACTGCCCATGTCGCTCAAAGTGCTGCTGGAAAACCTGCTGCGCTGGGAAGACAACCAGACCGTGACTGGCGAAGACCTGAAATCCATCGCCGCCTGGCTGAGCGAGCGCAAATCCGACCGGGAAATCCAGTACCGTCCCGCGCGCGTACTGATGCAGGACTTCACCGGCGTGCCAGCCGTGGTCGACCTGGCGGCGATGCGCGCCGCCGTCGCCAAAGCAGGCGGCGATCCGCAACGCATCAACCCACTGTCTCCGGTGGACCTGGTGATCGACCACTCGGTGATGGTCGACAAGTTCGGCGATGACAAGGCCTTCGGCGAAAACGTCGACATCGAAATGCAGCGCAACGGCGAGCGTTATGCGTTCCTGCGCTGGGGTCAAAGTGCCTTCGATAACTTCAGCGTGGTGCCGCCGGGCACCGGTATCTGCCATCAGGTCAACCTCGAATACCTGGGCCGCACGGTGTGGACCAAGGAAGAAGACGGCCGCACCTATGCCTTCCCGGACACCCTCGTCGGCACCGATTCCCACACCACCATGATCAACGGCCTCGGCGTATTGGGCTGGGGCGTGGGCGGGATCGAGGCGGAAGCCGCCATGCTGGGCCAGCCGGTGTCGATGCTGATTCCCGAAGTGATCGGCTTCAAGCTGACCGGCAAGCTCAAAGAAGGCATCACCGCCACCGACCTGGTGCTGACCGTGACCCAGATGCTGCGCAAGAAAGGCGTGGTCGGCAAATTCGTCGAATTCTACGGCGACGGCCTGGCCGACCTGCCCTTGGCGGACCGCGCGACCATCGCCAACATGGCGCCGGAATACGGCGCCACCTGCGGTTTCTTCCCGGTTGATGACGTGACGCTGGAATACCTGCGCCTGTCGGGACGCCCGGACGATACGGTCAAGCTGGTCGAGGCCTATTGCAAGGCTCAGGGCCTGTGGCGTCTGCCCGGCCAGGAGCCGGTGTTCACGGACGCGCTTGAGCTGGACATGGGCTCGGTGGTTGCCAGCCTTGCCGGTCCGAAGCGTCCGCAAGACCGCGTTGCGCTGCCGGATGTTGCCCAAGCGTTCAGCGATTTCCTCGGTCTCGCCCTGAAACCCACCAAACATGAAGAAAGTCGCCTTGAAAGTGAAGGCGGCGGTGGCGTGGCGGTCGGTAACGCCGAACAAGTGGGCGAGGCGGAATACGAATTCGAGGGCAGCACCTATCGCCTGAAAAACGGCGCAGTGGTGATTGCCGCGATTACGTCCTGCACCAACACGTCAAACCCGAGCGTCATGATGGCCGCAGGGCTGCTGGCGAAAAAGGCCGTGGAGAAAGGCCTGCAGCGCAAGCCGTGGGTGAAGAGTTCACTGGCGCCCGGTTCGAAGGTGGTGACCGATTACTACAACGCCGCTGGGTTGACCGAGTACCTGGATGCTTTGGGTTTTGATCTGGTGGGTTACGGCTGCACGACCTGCATCGGCAACTCCGGCCCGCTCCGTGACCCGATCGAAAAAGCCATCCAGCAGTCTGACCTGACCGTTGCATCGGTGCTGTCAGGCAACCGCAACTTCGAGGGGCGCGTGCATCCGCTGGTGAAAACCAACTGGCTCGCGTCCCCGCCGCTGGTGGTGGCGTACGCGTTGGCGGGCACCGTGCGCATCGACCTGAGCAGCGAGCCGCTGGGCGAAGGCAGCGACGGCCAACCGGTGTACCTGCGCGACATCTGGCCGACGCAAAAGGAAATCGCCGACGCGGTGATGAACGTCAGCACGGGCATGTTCCACAAGGAATACGCCGAGGTGTTTGCCGGTGATGAGCAATGGCAGGCGATTCAGGTGTCGAAAGACCCGACCTACGTCTGGCAAGACGATTCCACCTACATTCAACATCCGCCGTTCTTCGAAGACGTGGCCGGGCCATTGCCTGTGATTGCCGACGTGCAGAAAGCGCGTGTTCTGGCGATCCTCGGCGACTCGGTGACCACCGACCACATCTCCCCGGCCGGTAACATCAAGGCCGACAGCCCGGCGGGCCGTTACCTGCGCAGCAAGGGTGTAGAGCCGAAAGACTTCAACTCCTATGGCTCGCGGCGCGGCAACCACGAAGTGATGATGCGCGGCACCTTCGCCAACATCCGCATTCGCAACGAAATGCTGGGTAACGAAGAAGGTGGCTACACCTTGCACGTCCCGACTGGCGAGAAACTGCCGATTTACGACGCCGCCATGCGCTATCAGCAGGAAGGCACGCCGTTGGTGGTCATCGCGGGTCAGGAATACGGGACTGGCTCCAGCCGCGACTGGGCGGCCAAAGGCACTAACCTGCTGGGCGTCAAAGCGGTGATCGCCGAGAGCTTCGAGCGCATCCACCGCTCTAACCTCGTCGGCATGGGCGTATTGCCGTTGCAATTCAAGAATGG
Source organism: Pseudomonas abietaniphila (assembly GCF_039697315.1). Classification (NCBI taxonomy): domain Bacteria; kingdom Pseudomonadati; phylum Pseudomonadota; class Gammaproteobacteria; order Pseudomonadales; family Pseudomonadaceae; genus Pseudomonas; species Pseudomonas abietaniphila. Next base: position 1,009,956 of record NZ_CP155619.1, read on the forward strand.
CCAAAGCCGTAAAACGCTGGAGCTGACCGGTAAGGAGGTGCTGAACATCACCGGCCTGACCGGCGCCACCCTGCAACCGGGCATGAACCTGACCCTGCAGATCACCCGCGAGAATGGCGAACAGGAGAGCGTCGAGGTGCTGTGCCGCATCGACACCTTGAACGAGGTGGAATACTTCAAGGCCGGCGGCATTCTGCATTACGTATTGCGGCAGTTGATCGCTTCGTAATCGAGGCCGCAGACACGCAAACCCTGTAGGAGCGAGCTTGCTCGCGAAGGCGTCAGATCAGAGACCTCTCTACTCATTGATCCAATGCATTCGCGAGCAAGCTCGTTCCTACAGGCTCACCCTTGAAGTCTGCCTTCTCGATAAACACCCTCCACCCTCGAAACGCTTTTCATCCCCTCACTTTCAGCCGATTCCCACAAGCATCCTCGTTTAATCAACGCTAAAATCGCCGGCCTTATCCCACCCTCAAGGACGACCTCATGCCGGCGCTCCGCTGGAGCACACTGACGCTGCTCACCCTCGGTTACTGCATCGCGCTGGTGTACGGGCAATTGAGCACGCCCGTGGTCGTCACATTCGGGCTGTTGATCATGGCCGGGATTTGCGTCAGTCATTTCCCACACCTGGGTGTGCGCACGTTGGGTCATGCGCTGTTCGTCGCACTCGCTGCGGGCCTGGCCAGTCATTGGTTGCCCGGCTTTTTCAGTGCCCGTGTGATCACGGCCGTACGCTTCACCCCGGAAGCCGCGCCCTTTTCGATGTACCTCAACCTCGATAAACCCTTGATTGGCTTCTGGGTAGCGCTGGCCTGTCCCTGGGTGTTCACCGCCGTTGCCCTGCGCCGTGCCGTGATCGCCACGTCCGTGATGCTGCCTGTCACCACCGTCCTCTGCCTGATCACCGCAATGTCGATGAGCCTGATTGGCTGGACACCGAAATGGCCCGCGCAAGGCGGTATCTGGGCGTTGAACAACCTGTTGCTGGTCACCCTCACCGAAGAGCTGATTTTCCGGGGTTACCTGCAGGGAGGGCTGACCCGTTTGCTCAAACGCGTGCCATATCACCAGACGCTGGCCCTGCTCCTCGCCTCGCTGGCGTTTGGTCTGTCCCACCTCGGCGCAGGCTGGCAATGGGCCGTGCTGGCGGGCATCGCGGGGCTCGGCTATGGAATCGCCTACCGTTCTGGCGGGCTTGCGGCTGCGGTCGTTACCCACTTCGGGCTCAATCTCGCGCATTTCAGTCTATTCACGTACCCGATGTTCGATCGCTGAGCGACATCCGCGCCAACCCTTCCCATGACGCAGTTCACAAAACGCTTAATTTCCTGACTGACGGGCCGATAACTCATCAAAGCCTTTCCGGATTGAACAGCGCATGCGAAATAACCAGCCCATCACCCAACGCGAACGGACGTTCCCGGCGCAACAACGGTTGATCTCGACCACCGACGCGCGCGGCGTGATCACCTATTGCAACGAAGCGTTCGTTGAAATCAGTGGTTTTTCCCACGATGAACTGATCAAAGCGCCACACAACACCGTGCGCCACCCTGACGTACCATCCGCGGTGTTCGAACACATGTGGGGCACCCTCAAACAGGGTCTGCCGTGGATGGGCATCGTCAAGAATCGCTGCAAAAACGGCGATCATTACTGGGTCAACGCTTACGTCACGCCGATCTTTGAGAACAAGCAGGTCGTCGGCTTTGAATCGGTGCGCATCAAGCCCACAGCCGAACAGATCCGTCGGGCGGAAGCGCTCTATCAACGCCTGAACAGCGGCAAGGCCGCCGTGCCGGGCCGCGATAAATGGCTGCCGGTGCTGCAGGACTGGTTGCCGTTCATCATGGTCAGCCAACTGAGCTTCCTGATCGGCGTGTGGCTCAACTCCCACTGGGGCTTTGCGCTGGCTGCCGCCCTCTCCGTGCCGCTGGGCCTGCTCGGCCTGAGCTGGCAGCAACGTGGCCTCAAGCGACTGCTGCGTCTGGCAGAACAGACCACGTCCGACCCGTTAATCGCGCAGATGTACACCGACAGCCGCGGCCCGCAAGCGCGCCTGGAAATGTCCATCCTGAGCCAGGAAGCGCGCCTGAAAACCTGCCTGACCCGGCTGCAGGACACGGCCGAACACCTGAACTCACAAGCCCGGCAGTCCGACACCCTGGCCCAGGCCAGCTCCAGCGGCCTGGAACGCCAACGCGTGGAAACCGAGCAAGTCGCCACGGCGATCAATCAGATGGCCTCGACCACTCAGGAAGTCGCCAGCCACGTACAACGCACCGCCGACGCCACCCAGCAAGCGAACGAACTGACCCGTCGCGGGCGCAACATCGCCAGCGAAACCCGTGAAGCCATTCAGCGTCTGTCCGCCTCGGTCGGCGAAACCGGCCTGACCGTGACTCAACTGGCCAAGGACAGCGACGAGATCGGCGGCGTGGTCGACGTGATCAAAGGCATCGCCGACCAGACCAACCTGCTCGCCCTCAACGCCGCCATCGAGGCTGCCCGTGCCGGTGAAATGGGCCGTGGTTTTGCCGTGGTCGCCGACGAAGTTCGTCAGTTGGCGCAGCGCACCACCGAATCCACCGGTCAGATCCATTCGCTGATCGCCAAACTGCAACAGACCGCCAACAACGCCGTGCAGACCATGGAAGTCGGTCGCCGTCAGGCCGAAGAAGGCGTCGAGCAGGTCATGGAAGCCGACAAGGCGCTGGTGGGCATCAGCGATGCCGTCGCCAACATCACCGACATGGCCACCCAGATCGCCGCCGCCACCGAAGAACAGAGCTCCGTGGCCGAAGAAGTCAGCCGCAACATCAGCACCATCGCCCACTTGGCCGACCAGACCTCCGACGAAGCCCGCCGCTCAGCCACCCTCAGCGCCGAACTGACCCACACCGCCAACACCCAATACTCCTTGGTGGAGCGATTCAACCGCTAACCTCTTCACGCAATACCCCGAGCCCCGACAGTGCTACTGTCGGGGCTTTTTTATTGTTTGCGAGAAAGTAGGAAGTTTCCGAAAGTTGCACACAGCTGCATTTTTCGCCGAATTATTGAGGAATGTCGGGTTGACAGAGCAGAACAATCGCTATTAGTTGAAATTCAGATAGCGAAATCAAATAACACCATGATGGTGTTGGCGCTGATCTAGAGCGCTTGTTCTCGAAGAATGCATTCCAGCGTTTGATCCGGACAATTGCGACTCACTACTAGCAAAACAAAGGAATCCAAATAATTAATAAGAAACTTGCAATACCTTTTATCCCGGTTGCCGCACCGGACGGCCTGATTTCTCTTGCAGACTCTCAAGACGACATTACTGTTCTTCTTGAAGTTTGGCTCTCCTCCGACCCGGGGGACACGTATCAACTAATGCTTGACGGTAATCCGATAGGCCCGATTGAAGCACTTCCAGATCCTGTGCCTGAAGAAGGTTCAGAATTGATGCTTACGCTGGCTCGGGAGTATCTCGAGCATGACGGCATGTATAGGGTTGCCTACAAAGCCACTAATGTCATAGGCCAAGTCTCGGCAACCTCTGAGTCCGTCCCAATTCGAATTGACCGCACCGCTCCAGGTGCAGCACTTCTTGCGGCAATGGTGTTTCCATCTGAGCCGTTCGGCGATGAAGTGACTGGCCTGGTCCCCGGCTACGCCGGCATGGAGCAAGGCGACGTCATCCAGACCTTGTGCAACAAAACCCCAGGCCCGATCCATCTCGTCCATGCCGATGAGCTCTCCCTGCGACCGATCGAGATCACCTTTAAGCGTGAATTTTTGCAAAGCGTCGGGAGCGAAAACGTCACGATCGAGTACTTCGTGACCGACCGGGCGGGCAACGAGTCGATCATTTCCCTGCCTGTTAAGCTTTTTCTGCAATTGTAACGGATTATTTTCACGATCCATCCGGATATCTGACGAGAAAGCCTCCACGCATTTGCGTGGAGGTCCGATCCTTTCAGAAAAAATCGGCGCGCGGTTACAATTTTCTTCAGCACTTTTACTTCCTCATTCCCTACAAGTTTGTCGGAAGTTTCCGAGAGGCAGCAGATTTTTTGTGACGCGTGTATATAAATAAATATTTTTAACCTCAATAAATCGGCAAAAAATGGCGGAAAACACATTTCCAGGCAATGTTCAATAACCTTTTTACACTTTAAAAGTCATGTAAAACCTCTGCATTTGAAGCGATTGACAGTAATTATTTTGCAACTGAACATATGCGGAAAGCGGACGGGTCTACACACCCCGTTGATAGACCCGAGCTTTTAAACATCATCACAGCCCGCTAACCAAGGAGTTTCCATGGAAGATGAAATGGACATCCCGCCACCCGTTGAATCACAAGCAAATACACCCGACAGCGATAAGGAGTCTAAGGAAAATCCAGTAATGGGAAACAGTGACGAACCGAAACAGCGGGCAGGTTATACGCCTTCGATTCCGCACTTTGAAGAGTTTCAGGCGGTGCCCTCTGCGGACGTCATTGCAAACGAAACCGCGATCATTTTTGAACACTATCTGCGCAGTGTCCCCAGCTTTCCCTGGCAGCCCCATGAAGCAACCATGGACGCCACGCCGGTGTTCGCAGCCCCGACACTCGTCAACAACAAGAGCGGCGTCGTGACCCGGGAGCAGCTCATCGATGGCATTTTCATCGAGGTTCCCCGTTCACCCAAGCTTTGGGCAGGTGATCAATTGAAGATGCGCTGGGGTTACAACACCTTCCTCACCACGGTCGGCGAGACCAAGGGCCGTAACGGGCCGCGCTTGACGCAGTACCTGGCCCATGCGGCGCTGGCGGACTACAAGAACGGCTTTGTCGAGGTCAGCTACGAAGTCGTTCGTCGCTCGCGTCTGGTGGGCGTTTCCGAAGTGCTGACCGTCGTTTTGAAGGGCAGTGCCAAACGGCGATCAAGTCGCAACCGCGTCCTTCGTCGAGGCAATCCGCACCCTTGATGGGTGCTGACCGGAACGGCTGACGCCGGGCATGAAAAAGCCCCGGTTACAGCGATGTAACCGGGGCGCTTACAACAAAAACAACAGACGCATCAGATCAGACGATCGAATGCCCGACGATCAGAACGCAAGGCGTAAACCGACGTTTGCGCCCCACGGCTGCTCGACATGCTCGCCCTTCATGTAATCGAAGTCGGCATGCACCTGCAGGCGTTCAGACAACGCTACCGAAACACCGGCTCCCAGCTCAGCCCGGGAACCGAACAGGTCGTTATCGAAACGCTGATCGTTGACGCTCACGTCATTGCTACGGGAAAACTCATGAGCCAAAGCCACACGCACATAGGGTTGAACCACACCACCGTCCTTGAGCGCAAACTGACGCCCTACGGTGCTACCCACTTTACCCAGTACCGATTGAGTCTGGCTGGTCCTGGCCTGCAGGCCATTGTCCAGCGTGTAGCTGTCGCCCTCGATCCAAACGCTCGACAACTGCGCATAAGGCGCCACGAAGTAATCGTCAGGCAGCTTGATGTGCTTGCCGAACTCTACAGAGCCGCCTACCGCCTTGTTGCTGTAGTCGCCTTTGGCCTTGCTGCCACCGCTCATCGCCACCTTGGACGCGTTGTGAAATTGGTTCAGCTTCAACACGCCGTCCACGTAGTAACCCTCGTCCGACAGCCAGGTGCCATAAGCGCCGACGTAGTAGCTGTCCACCTCCCCCGAGGTGCCACGGCTCATGTCCAGATCGGATTTGCTGTAACCCCCCATCAACCCCACCAACAGATGCCCGTCGTTGACCGGAATCGGCGCATCCGCACCGAACGACAGCCCTTGCTGCTTCTGCTGATAATCCACGCCCGCATCCAGCGACGCGTTGAAGCGGTTACCGTAACTGCGAATCCAGCCACCACCCTGCTCCTGACCACGCACCTCACCCATGCGGCTGCGCAAGGTGGTCAATTCACTGTTCCAGATGGTCGGCCCTGCGCTGAACAACGCCAACGCACTCTGCGTCGACGGGCTGACGATCTTGCCGGAGCCGACGATGAACCAGTCGTTGCCTTGCTGCTCCAGCGCGTAGGAGTAGACGCCGAGGTCGGCACGGCCACGGTCACCCGCCAACTCGAAAACCGCGTTACCGCTCTCTGTATGAATGATTCGCAGCGCGTCGAACTCCGCAGGCACGACCTCTGCGCCGGTATTCTCGACGTTAACGTGGTGAAAGCCGGTGGCCTGTCCAGTGACGTTCAGCATGTCGCCCGTGGCGTTGTCCAGGTTGATGCGCATGTCGAATACACCGCGGCCAGACAACTCGCCCACCGTAAGGGTATTGAAGGCGTCACCGCGGAAGCTGACACGGCCAGCCCCCATCTTCAGCGTCGGCACCTGGTTATCGGCCAGCAACTTCCAGCGCGCATCGGAGTTGATGGTCATGCTGTTGACGTTGGTCACATTCCCGCTCAATCGCGCGTCGTTTTGCAATACGACATCAAGACGAGCGCCCTCTGCAGCCAGCAGATCGCCCTTGAGGCGGCTGTCGTCGACGATCAGGTCAAGCTGACCCTTATCCTTGACCTCCACCAGATTGCCATTGCCAGCCACCAGTTCGGTGTTGTTTTGCAGCGTGATAGTGGCAACGGCGGGCGAAGTAGCATTGTCAAAAAGCTCTATCGCGGGCCCGAAGTGCCCCACCACCATGGAGTGATCGATCATCACGACGTCTGGGGGGGGGGGAAGATTGCCGGAACCAGGTATTGGACCAGAGGTGGTGACCGTCAGCCCCACCCGTTCACCCTCGATAAGGCTGTTATTTTCGATAGTGAGATTCGAACCACCGGTCTGCACGCCTACCCCGGGCCCGCCAGCACCCCCTACGCCAAGCACGTGGGTAGCGGTCAAAACGGCGTCGCTTCTCGCCATTTTTATCGCGTTACCAACGCCCGATACGAAACTGTTGTTCAGATTCATCGCATTGCTCGACTCGCCAGCAGCAACGAGGTCTATCGCCGTCTTGGTATCGCTCCATACAATCGCATCGGTCGCATTCAGCGTACCGGCGCTCACCAAAATGGCGGCCGATATGCTGGGGGCATCGATCGTTTGCTCGACTACGCCCCCTGTGATATTTACGAGCCCATCAAAAAAACCCGCTTGAATGTTGTTGATCACCCCTCCCTCAAGCAGGTTCAGCGTAGCGCCCCGGTTCAGCAGATACTCCAGGCCTGTGGCCTGATCAACGGTTTCGACGGCCCCCGCCGGAATAGTTATGGCGCCCGGCAATAACCTGAGAGGTTGCTCCTGTGCCACGCTCTGTATTGTGATCGACATGCCACATAACACCCCCAAAAGTTGCCAATGGGTGCCTGCGCCCTGAAATACACTGCATTTATCGTTCACGCTATACGCCCTTCTTTTAAAAGAACGACAGATTGCGACAGAGAGACTTTCTTCCAGCAATTAAAATGGATATAGGACAGCGTTACTCACTCCCAAATGAGTGTCATACCTTTCCTACGGAAAAAACGCTTATTGTGATGTTTTGTACAAACAAACAAGACGACTGCCCGGATGTTCAGAACGCAGGGGTGAGCTACCTCATTTCGACCAACGCTTGATTAAGTGACCGAGCCAAGACCCATTGAGTGACAATTACTCCTCAGATGAAAAAAAGACCTTTAACTATGCGCGTTAGCTTCCAGCAATTGCCCTAAATCAGAAAAGCCACTCGCAACTGACTTGAGCCAGATCATTCGTGAGTCCGTATTTTTACTCCAAATAAAAACTGCCCCCCTATATTTGCACGCCCACCATTGACAACCCGACGAAACCGCTATTAGTTAAGAAGTGCCACTCACATACCGCGCGTTTTACGCGTGAATGAAGCCTGCTGTTAATGACGCGTCAATACGCAGGAAGGCACTTGTATCTGTGAAGACGAAGCAACAATAAAAAACCATAACCTGCATCATCCAACAAGAGGCCAAAGCATATGTTGAAACCACCACTCATCCCTCAAGCCGACCCGGTAGATGGACTATTGACCCTGGAGGCCCTGCAACAGCCGATCATCATCAATCTGGTGGCATGGGCACAGGCCTTGCCTGGCCATTCTTATCAACTGGTTTGGAACGGTAGAGAGGCGGGTGAGAAAAAATACATTCGCGATGAACGTCCCGGCGATCCGTTGACGCTGGTCATTCCTGCAAGCCTGCTGGAGGAAGAGGGCACCTATGCCGTTGGTTACGTACCCAAGAACGAACCGGGTGGACAAACCGCCTACTCACCCGTATCCCCGTTGATCGTCGACCGCACCCCACCCGGTGGTGATCTGCTGGCGCCGCTGTTGTTCGAGGCCCACCAGCAGCCGTTGACCGAAGAGGCCCTGGCGCTGGCGGGCGATGTGCTGACCGCCCGGCTGCCCAGTTACTTCGACGCCAAATGGGGCGATGTGGTGCGCACCTACTGGGGCGAGCAGCCAGGGCCGGAACGCACCCTCAAGGCGGATGAACTGGGCGGCGGCAACATCGTGTTCAGCTTCACGCGGGATTTTCTAGAGCAATTGAAAGACGGCGAGGTCGTCGTGACCTACACCGTCACCGACCGCGCGGGTAATCTCTCCAGGGTGTCGGAACCGGCGCTGCTGAGCCTGCAACTGCGTAACCTGCCGCAGGCGTTGTTGGCGCCTGAGGTGCCTTCCGCCACCGACGGCTTGCTGGACCACAACGACGCTCGCCATGGTGTACGGGTGGATATTCCCCGTTATGACAATGTGCAGCAGGGCGATGAGGTCGTGCTGCACTGGGGCAAGGTGACGCTGCACGGCCAGTTGCTGAACGACACCTCCGTTTTACAGCCGATGATTCTGTCGTGGCATGTGCCCTACGCCACGGTGCAGGCCGCCGGAGACGGGCTCGTTGAGGTCCGGTATGAGGTGTACCGCAATGGCGTGTTGGGCGGCACCTCTCCCGCTGCGCAGGTGAATGTCTTCGTCACCTTGCCCGGCCCACAAGACCCGACACCCGCCACCTTGATCAACGAGCAACTGGCAGCGCCTACGGTGCGAGGTAGAAGCGAGCAGGCCAACCGTGAGCACAACGTTCTTGATCAAGACGATTACCGCCTCGACGCGGATGTGATCGTTCCTTGGCAAACGGGCTTCAAGGCGTTTGATCAGATCGCGTTGTTCTGGGGAACATGGCCACTCCCGGTTATGCGGACACTTGATCAAAACGATGTCGATGCCGGTGCCGACCTGGTGATCTGCCTGCCCAACAAGCTGATTGTCGGTGAAGGCCCCGGCCGTGCGATTCCTTTGCATTACACCGTCACCCGAGCGGACAACCCCAACACTTCATACTCTTCGACGCAACCTGTGCGGGTGGTGAACCAGGCGCAATTACCTGGTGGTGAGTGCGGGTTGGCCGGTGCCGTATTCGTGGACGCCGACACTACCCATACGTTGCGACTGCCTGCGGTGACAGAAGGCACTTCATTATGGGTCAAACCTTATCGCAACCTGAGTGTTGGGGATCTTATAGAAGTGTCTCTGAAAGGGTATGACGCGTTTATTGACGGGCAACTGATTGAGGCCACAGAGATGAACATGTCCGCAACGGTCGATGAACACACCCACCTCAATGAGGTGCTATTTAAAATCCCATCCACACTGCTCGATCATTTTACCGTCGGGCGAATTGAAGCGCGCTACCAGATTAAGAACGACTATGGCGGCGCCTGGTCATTAAACAGCGACGTTTATATTGACAGACGCTCCATCACGCCACAGCCAGTTAAATCCGATTGAAATATTTAGCAATCTAGACTCACTAAAATATAAATAACTACCACACGCCTATTGACAAGCCACACCCACTACAATTAGTTGAACTGCATCCCGTATATAGCAACCTATTTAAACGTACGCGGATGACCTTAATTGCAATACCCACAGGCGCACCCTGCCCTGTTAACTTAATAAAAAACTCGGCGGCCTTTTCAATCAAGGATCCCGGCTGCCTATTTAATGGAGAAGCACTATGTGTGAATTAAATCATCAATCATTGGTTACCCGCCACGTTAACAACAGAGCGTTGCCGCAACCGAGCGTTCCCGTCGCCGACCCTGTGGACGGCCTGCTGACCCGTGAAGACCTGCAGCAACCGGTCACCATGGATCTGGTGGCATGGGGAGAGTCTTTGCCTGGCCATTCTTACCAATTGGTTTGGAACGGCGACCTGGTGGGTGAGAAAAAATACATTGCCGATGAAATCCCTGGCGATGCATTGACGTTGCCTATTCCGGCCACTTTGCTGGAAAACGAAGGGGTCCATGCGGCTGGCTACGTAGCCAAGAACGAACTGGGAGGACAAACCGCCTACTCACCCACAATTCCGTTGATCGTCGATCTCACCGCGCCAGGCGGTGGCCTTCTGGCCCCCATGATCTTCCCGCCCGAAGCACAGGACGGCACGCTGACCTCGGACGAACTGACCGCCATGGGTGATGTGCTCACCGCCGAGGTTCCGGGCTATGCAGGCATGGACTGGGGCGACAAGATTGAGACCTTCTGGGGCAGCGTCCCAGGCCCACAGCATACGGTCACCCCGTCAGAAGTCACTCAGGACCGCGTGATGATTGGCTTCACGCGCGCGTTCCTCGAAAACCTCGGCGATGTCAGAGAGCCAGTGAGCTACACCGTCACCGACCGAGCGGGAAATACGTCGATCCCATCGCTCCCGGAGACGTTTCAACTGTTTCTGACGGAAATTCCGAACGACTACCCCGCGCCTCTGTGTGCACAAGCTGACGACGGCCTGATCGATGACGCCGACGCTCGCGCCAAGGTGGCCGTAGACATTCCGCAATACCCCAACCCTCAGGTAGGCGACAAGATCACGTTGTATTGGGGCAGCACCGCGCTCCCGGAAGTGCCTTTGCAGGCCGGCGATGAAACCTCGGATCCGGTTTTTACCCTCAATGTACCCTACGCGCTGATCGCACAGGCTGGCGAGGGTAATGTCGAGTTGCAGTACGAAGTTCGCCGCAACGATGTGCTCGTGGGCGTATCGCTGTCGCTGCCTGTGACTGTGAACCTGACCTTGCCAGGGCCGGTGGACCCGGATCCGGAAACCCCGGAAAACGAAGCGTTGGCCCTGCCGATCATCCGCGGCACCAGCAATAACCCCGACAATCAGGACAACGTCATCGACAAGGATGACTTTCTGCTGGATGCCGAAGCGGTCATTGGCTGGAAGGACGAATTTGCCATCGGCGACACCCTCAGCCTGTATTGGGGTTCGCAACGGACACCAGCCGTTTACACCTTGCGCTCGCCCGACATCGGTCTCGATCTGGTGCTGAGCGTTCCTAACGCGTTGCTGACCGCCGAAGGCACGGGCGATGCGATTAAGGTGTATTACACCGTGACCCATGCCGGCAACCCGAATACGTCGAAGTCGGGCGCGCAAACGGTGGTCGTCACCTCCGAGGGCGATCTACCTGGCGGACCAGATGGCCTTGACGGTCCGGTGTTCACCAACGCCAACCAATTCAACGCGATCAGCCCGGTGAACAGCCCTGACGGCACGCCGATCTTCATCCCGCCTTACGTCAATGCGGACAAGTATCCGCGCGTCAGCGTGGTCTTCCATGGGTACAACCGATCCAACGGCGACACGCCTGTACCTGGCGCCAGCATCGAGTTCACCCATCTGCTTGACGCCACGGAGCAAGCCCAAGGCTACACCTTCCGGGTTTCGGCCCAACAACTGAGCCTGATTTGTGAAGGTCGCGGCGAAGCCTACTACCGCGTAGAGGGCCCAGGTGGCGTGATGGTCAACTCGATCACCACCCAAGTGATCATCACCATGTCCATTCCAGGAGGGGGCTGCTGAGCAGCCCCAACGGCGAGCCTCCGGGCTCGCCAACCAAAATACAAAAACAAGGAAGACCGAATTATGAACAGTGCAACTAAAGCTTTACTGCCGGCACCGGCGATGCAGAACCTGCACGATCCTAGTGGCATCGGTTATGCGGATACGCTGGATCCAAAGGTTCCGCTCTCAGTGCGTGTGGGCCCCTATCTGGAAATCAGTGAAGGCGATGCCATCGATCTTTACTGCGACAATCAACTGGCCATCAACTACACCGTAAAACGCGAAGACCTTACGCCCGGAAGTTTCAACTTCGTCGTTCTGCCGCTTGATCAGAAGTTTATCCGTCAAGACGCAATTACCCTTGTGTATGAGGTCACCAAACCCATTGGCGGCCAGAAAAATCAATCCGTTCCAGCCATCATTCCTGTCAAGCTCACCCTCCCAGGCGGCACCGACACCAACCCCGCGACCCCTTACGAAAACGAACGCCTCGCCAAGCCCAAGGTGTTCCCGGAAGGTGTCATCACCTCACCTGAAAACGTGCGGGTCGAGGTCGCGCCTTACCTGAACATGTTTGTGGGCGACAAGATCACCCTGTCGTGGCACGGCGAACTGATTCTTACCGAAATCACCGAGCAGGATCAGGTGGGTAAGCCCGTCGTCATCCCGGTGAGCAAGGAAATCATCGACCTTGCAGGTGACTCGGACATGCTTGAAGTGCGTTACGAGATTCGCGACGTGGTGAACAACTGGTCGCGCTGGTCGCTACCCACTCAGGTGGAAGTAGAAGCCGGCGACTCCAGCCTGCCTGCTCCGGTAACGCCGCAGGCACCGGGGATGGAACTGAATCTTGACCAATTGGGCTCGGCTGATCTTCAAGTGCTGGTGATTGCCCATCCTGATATCCAGCGCGGTGATGAACTGGTGCTGTCGATGGAGCGCAACACTGCCGAAGGCATGCCGCTGGAGACCTTCACCGCCATCAAGACTGTCAGCACTTCGGGCAGCTTCTATGAGTTTCAGGTGCCGAACGCGCAATTCCAACCGATGGCGCAAGGGCGAGCCCGTCTCCAGTACCGGGTGAACAAGCCATCGGGCAACACCCTTCGTTCAAAGAGTCTGCCTCTGAAGATCGTGGGCAGTCCGATGGAGCTTCCACTGCCGCGTGTACCTGCGGCTGAACAAAACAACGGCGTACTGGACCCGACGGCGCGCAATGTTCGTGCAGAAGTACCCCCGTATTACTTCATGGCTGCAGGCAATGACGTGCACCTGTTCTGGATGGGTAAAACCGAAAGCGGCGCCAATGTCATGCACGACCAACTCATCAAGGTCGCCGAGGGGAATGTCGGCAGCCAGATCGTCTTCCAGATTCCAGACGAAAAAGTCAGGGCACTGGCCGGCGGTTCGGTGGAGGTGTACTACACCGTCAACACCTTCAGTCGCGCATTCTTCAAATCGCCGTCGCTGCGTTTGACCGTCAGCGATGGCCAGACCATTCCCATTCCCCTCCCCATCATCAAGGAAGCCATTAACGGCGTCCTCGACCCGGCCAACGCCCCACATGGGGCGACCGTGATCGTGCCTCCAGGCGCCAATCTGCGCCTGGGCGATCAGGTCAGGGTCAGTTGGAAAAGTCCAAAAGGCGATGAGTACAAAGACAACGTCATCGGTGACAGCGACGTGGGCAACTCCTTAGCCGTGGTGTTCTCCAACTTCCTGGTAATCGCCAACCGGGGTCAGCGCATCTCGGTGTCCTATCGCATTATCCGCACGACCGGTTCAACGCTGTTTTCCCGTCCGTACTCGGTAATGATCCAAGACGGCGAGTTGGCGCTGTCCAAGCCAGCGATGGACACCGTGAAAGAAGACGGGGTGATCACGCCCGGGTTGATCCCGGAATCGGGCGCCACGGTTCGGGTGCGCTATGACGCTCGCAGCGGCGACCGTGTCAAGGTGATCTGGGCCGGTGCTTCGCGGTATGAGACGCCGGAGCAAACGACCGGTGGCAGCAATCAACTGGTGTTCACTGTGCCGAAGTCCTTGATTGTGGCGACGCAGAACGCCATGGCCTCGGTGACGTATCAGGTCACTCGCGCAGGCACCATGCGCCAATCGATGGAGCTGAAACTGTCGGTGCTCAGTGCGCTCACGTTCGATACCAGTGCGTTGAGGCTGTCAGGTAAAACGTATACGGTGATTTCCCACCCGGATGTCTCTCAAAAGTGGACTGCCGACAACTCCGCGCAACGCGTGGCCAAGGGCGGAGTCAAGCCATACACCTACGCGTCCAGCAACACAGCGGTCGCGCGCGTTCAGGAGCATGGCGTGGTCTGGTCGCGTGGCAACGGGACGGCGACCATCAGTGTGACCGACGCCACCGGGGCCACGCTTTCCTATCCGATCACAGTCAGCGGCGTCATCAAATGCTCCCGGCTCAAGCCCAACACGTATCAGGAAGTGGTGTGGGATGCGGAACGCAACAACGCTCGCTTGCCAACGATGCAGGAGCTGCGTGAGGTCTACGCCGCCTTTGGCGATAAGTGGCCGTTGGAGAAAACCGACATCTGGGCGTCCACAGATGCCAAGCTCGCCAAGGCGCCGATTAAACACTTTGGCAATGGGCAAGAGGGCTACGCCTTCACCTTCAACAAAGTCCTGGGCGTCGGGCTGCACTTTTCCTGACCGACGTTAACCGGTGAAATCCGACCGGATCCAGCCTGCAAAGTGGTTCCGGTCTCCCCTTCATGTTCATAACGCGTGTGCCTGCCCTTGCTGACCTCGACTCAGCGGGCGCAGGTCCACGATCAGGGAGAGCACTTTATGAACAACACCACGCAACCTGCATCGCCAATATTCCCCAGGCCGGACATCTTCAGGGCCTGCGTTAACACCAAACCGTTCCTGACCACTCGCCTGAGTGGTCTGTCCTGTCTGCGCCCTGAGTTGGTGGGCGCGCGTACTCACCGGATCTGGAAGATTCATGCCGATGGACACGTCGGCCGACACCGGACGATGCTGGGCCTGTTCATCGATCAGACACTGGAACCCGGTACTTACGACCTCGTGCGCAATGACCGCATCACGGCGGTTTACCACCGCACCCCCAAGCAAGTCGCGCAGGTCTATCACTCGCGGGATTTCCAGCGCGGGAGCGTGACACTGCTTGAGTTCAACCCTGATACCGGTCGCCTGCGCGGCACCTTCGAGTTCGCCATGTCGGCCATTGGCTTTGACGTGTCCGGGGGCGAATTCGACGTGATGTGTCCACGGGAAGAGGGAGGTCTGGCGTCACCGCGATAGAAAACCGGCGATGCGCTCTGCGGCATCCTGCAGGCAGGCCGAATAACTGATACCCGCTGCTTTCAACGGTTTCAGGTCGTGGTTGGCGGTGGGCAACCAATGGACATTGATCTGGCGCGAGAGCGTGTAACCCTCCACCGCCTCTCGATTGCCCAGCGCGTCCCGTTCGCCTTGAATGATCAGGGTCGGTGTGCGCAGTTCAGCAAGATGTGCAACGCGCGGCTTTTCGGGCTTGCCCGCCGCATAGAACGGGTAGCCAAGGCAGACGAGCGCATCGGCCTGGACCTCATCGGCCATCAGGCTGGCCATGCGCCCTCCCATGGATTTGCCGCCGACGGCCAGACGCCCGCTGACAAGGGGACGAACGACGGCGTACACCTCATGCCAGGATTCGAGCAATTTAGGTTGTGGATTGGGCGGGCGTTTGCCGCCGTCGATTCGACGTTGAGCCATGTACGGAAACTCGAACCGCAGCACCCCGATCCCTGAACCCGCCAGACGCTCTGCCATGTTATTCATGAAATCGCTGTCCATGGGCGCACCTGCGCCGTGCGCGAGGATCAACGTCGCAGCCAATTTTTGGGTCGTCGGCGCGTTCCACAACCAGCCCCGTTTTTTTGCCAGTTGCTCACATTGATCGACGGCAAGCGTTACCGGGTGCTCTTTGCTCATGCTGGCCTCGTGCCCTGATCTGATGATGTGCGTCATTATGCCCAACACGCAGGGCAATCTGAATGTTTCCCGAGACCATGAAGATGCCCGCACACGACAGCGAAGGTTCAGCTTCCACTCTTTACCCTGACAGGGCACTTCGGACAAAAGCACCGACACGCTGAGCGCCCCAAACCACACACAACCGGGCGGTTTCACCGACGGCACAGCCTTTTTGTCTGTTTTCGGTCGATCAACCGCAACGATCGCCGACCTTTTCTGCCAGCTCGGGCCAAATTTTTGGGCAGTGAAAAAGTGCAATTGTTGACGGCTTCTGTATACAACTTTAGACGTAGAAACCCTCCACCAAAGGACAAGGAGATCAGGGGGAGGAACGTTTCAGCTGTCTTCTGAAATCGTCGTGCGCCGCGCCCTGAAGATGGGCGCGGCGCCTCGGCAATCCCGCGCGGCCAAGTGTCGCAGTTGTTTTTACGGCTTCCATCGCCAGCCAATCACGTCTAAGCTTGCCGCCATGGTGGTCCGGCGACAGCTAGCCACAGGCCCAGTGAAAGGATTGTGCTCGACCCTCCTTCCCTCTTGCAGACAGACAGCATCGACCTGTTCGTCACCCGCAGGGTTGTATCCAGTTTTCGGCACTCACGCGCGCTGCCTCACTCGTCCTGTTCCCCCCGTCCTGGCGGCCCACTCGGGCAACTCAATCCTGCGCCTCGTTGCGCGGCGGGTTGCCAAAAACCGCATCTGTCGTTTCCGTCGTCCGTGTCGTGCTCGTTGCGCGGCAAACGGTCTACGCTTATTTCGATGTTGCGGCTGTTACCACACTAATAAAACACCAAACCGTGGAACCTTAGAATGAGCACAGCAATCAGTCCGACTGCTTATAACTATAAGGTAGTCCGCCAGTTCGCCATCATGACGGTGGTCTGGGGGATCCTTGGCATGGGGCTCGGTGTCTTCATCGCCTCACAACTTGTTTGGCCGGACCTGAACCTCGGTCTTCCCTGGACCACGTTCGGACGCCTTCGACCGCTGCACACCAACCTTGTGATCTTCGCCTTTGGCGGATGTGCGCTGATGGGCACTTCCTACTATGTCGTGCAGCGCACCTGCCAGACACGACTGATCTCCGATGGCATGGCCGCCTTCCACTTCTGGGGCTGGCAAGCGGTCATAGTCGGAGCCCTCGTTACGCTGCCCATGGGCTACACGACCACCAAGGAATACGCCGAGCTCGAATGGCCGATCGCGATTCTGCTGGCCATCGTCTGGGTGACCTACGCGGCGGTGTTCTTCGGCACCATCGTCAAACGCAAGACCAAGCACATCTATGTCGGTAACTGGTTCTACGGTGCGTTTATCGTGGTCACGGCGATGCTGCACATCGTCAACCACATGTCGCTGCCAGTGAGCCTGTTCAAGTCGTATTCGGCGTATTCGGGTGCGACCGACGCGATGATCCAGTGGTGGTACGGCCATAATGCCGTGGGCTTTTTCCTGACCACCGGTTTTCTCGGGATGATGTACTACTTCGTGCCGAAGCAGGCCGAACGCCCGATCTACTCCTATCGCCTGTCCATCGTGCACTTCTGGGCACTGATCACGCTGTACATCTGGGCCGGCCCGCACCATTTGCACTACACCGCGCTGCCGGACTGGGCGCAGTCGCTGGGCATGGTGATGTCGATCATCCTGCTGGCGCCAAGCTGGGGCGGCATGATCAACGGCATGATGACCCTGTCCGGTGCCTGGCATAAGTTGCGCACGGACCCGATCCTGCGCTTCCTCGTCGTGTCGCTGGCGTTTTACGGCATGTCGACGTTCGAAGGCCCGATGATGGCGATCAAGACCGTCAACTCGCTTTCGCACTACACCGACTGGACCATCGGTCACGTACACGCCGGCGCCCTCGGTTGGGTGGCGATGATTTCCATCGGTGCGGTCTACCACATGATCCCGCGGCTCTACGGCCGTCCGCAGATGCACAGCATCGGCCTGATCAACACTCACTTCTGGCTCGCGACCATCGGCACCGTGCTGTACATCGCGTCGATGTGGGTCAACGGCATTACCCAGGGCCTGATGTGGCGTGCGATCAACGATGACGGCACGCTCACCTACTCCTTCGTCGAAGCGCTGCAAGCCAGCCATCCGGGCTACATCGTGCGCGCCCTCGGTGGGGCGTTCTTCGCCAGCGGCATGCTGTTCATGGCCTACAACGTGTTCCGCACCGTGCGTGCGTCGAACACCGAGGAAGCCGAAGAAGCCGCCCAGATCGCTGTCGTGGGAGCCCACTGATGATCAAACATGAAATGCTCGAGAAGAACATCGGCCTGCTGTCGATCTTCATGGTCATCGCCGTCGCCGTCGGTGGCCTGACCCAGATCGTCCCGCTGTTCTTTCAGGACGTGACCAACAAACCGGTCGAAGGCATGAAGCCGCGCCCGGCCCTGGAGCTGGAAGGTCGCGATGTGTTCATCGCCAATGGCTGTGTCGGTTGCCACTCGCAGATGATCCGCCCCTTCCGCGCCGAAACCGAACGCTACGGGCACTACTCGGTGGCCGGCGAAAGTGTTTGGGACCACCCGTTCCTGTGGGGCTCCAAGCGCACCGGTCCTGACCTGGCCCGCGTCGGCGGTCGCTACTCCGATGACTGGCACCGCGCGCACCTGTACAACCCGCGCAACGTGGTGCCGGAATCAATCATGCCCGCCTATCCGTTCCTGGTGGAAAACAAGCTCGACGGCAAGCTGACCGGTCGCAAGATGGAAGTGATGCGCAGCCTGGGCGTGCCCTACACCGACGACGACATCGCCGGTGCAGGCGCCGCCGTGAAAGGCAAAACCGAAATGGACGCCCTGGTGGCCTACCTCCAGGGCCTGGGCACCATCATCAAGAGCAAACGGTGATCGCTATGGATATCGGGATGATTCGAGGCCTGGGCACCGTGGTCGTGATGGTGGCCTTCATCGGTCTGGCGCTGTGGGTGTTCAGCCCGCGGCGCAAAGCTGAATTCGACGACGCCACCCTGCTGCCCTTTGCCGACGACCCCGAGGCCATCAAGCACCTCGAGCAAGCAAAAGCTTCCAGGAGCAACACACAATGACTACGTTTTGGAGCCTGTACGTGACGGTGCTGTCGCTGGGCACGATCTTCTGCCTGACCTGGCTGTTGCTGGCGACCCGCAAGGGCCAACGCGCCGACACCACCGACGAGACCGTTGGCCATTCGTTCGATGGCATTGAGGAATACGACAACCCGCTGCCCAAGTGGTGGTTCATGCTGTTCGTCGGCACGATCGTCTTCGCCCTGGGCTATCTGGTGCTGTACCCAGGCCTGGGCAACTGGAAAGGCCTGCTGCCGGGTTACGACTACGTCGATAACGACAAGCAGATCGCCTTCTCCAACGGCCAGTCCGGCTGGACCGGCGTGCATGAATGGGAGAAGGAAATGGCCCGTTCCGACGCCCGTTTCGGACCGATTTTCGCCAAATTCGCCGCCATGCCGATCGAGGAAGTCGCCAAGGACCCGCAAGCGCTGAAAATGGGCGGTCGCCTGTTTGCCACCAACTGCTCGGTCTGTCACGGTTCCGACGCAAAAGGTGCCTACGGCTTCCCCAACCTGACCGACGCTGACTGGCGCTGGGGCGGTGAGCCGCAGACCATCAAAACCACCATCATGGGCGGCCGTCATGCTGTGATGCCGGCGTGGGGTGAAGTGATCCTGGATCAGGGCGTGCGTGATGTTTCCGCCTACGTGCTGACCCAACTGTACGGACGTAAGCTGCCAGACGACGCCAAAGCCGACCCGGTGGCAGGGCAGAAAATCTTCGCCGCCAACTGTGTGGCCTGCCACGGTCCGGAAGGCAAAGGGACGCCCGCCCTGGGTGCGCCGAACCTGACCCACCCGGCGGCCTTCATTTACGGCTCCAGTTTCGCGCAGCTGCAACAGACGATCCGTTACGGTCGCCAGGGCCAGATGCCCGCGCAGGAACTGCTGCAAGGTAACGACAAGGTGCATTTACTGGCCGCGTACGTGTACAGCCTGTCTCACGGAGACAAGCCCGTCGACGCCCAGTGAACCGTTCCCGATAGCAGGACCTTCGCCCGCGCAGGTGGGCGAAGGTCCATTGATCGGCGGTCGGTAACTCGCACTTACACTTAACGACCCGGCATTTGAAACTTGAGCTTTATCTACGCCTGATTTTGTTCTTACGTCCCTAGACTGCACGCACAAGTCGCAGGAAGCGCACTTGGCATTCGCTCTCTCAAGGACGTATCGAACATGAACAAATGGACGCTTTTAATCGGCTCGCTAAGCGTTTGGCTCGCGAGCATCGCCGCCCACGCGACGCCTTCAACGCTGGTCTTTGCTTCGGACCCGCAATACCCATGGAGCCCCTACAGCGACTACAAACAGGACATCTCGGCCAAAGCCAACCAGCAACTGTCGAGGGATTTGATTGAAGCGCAATACAAAAGCATCGCCGATTTACGCAGAGCCCATCCCGATCAGGACGTGCCCGTGATGATCAATGGTGACATGACTGCCTTTGGCCACGGTTGGCAGCGCGATTATCTGTACCGCACGCTGGACGCTCATCTGGGCGGTGATTATTACTTCGGTCTGGGCAATCATGATTACGAAAACAATGTTGGCGACTGCGCCAACAACGGTTGCGCCCGGGACAGCCTGTTCGACCTGCGTGACCGGATGCTGAACAAAGTCGATTCGATGGCGTTGTACGTCGAGAAGACCGGCTGGAACGAAACGTGGGTCGGCAGCCTCGCCTACAGCAAACGGATCGGCGACGTTCAGCTTATCCAGTTGAATAACGAGCCGACTTACGAAGCCAGTTTCAATTCGCGACAAGGTTTTAAGACGTATGACTTCAGGATCAAGGGCTCGCTTGACTGGCTTGAAGAACAGCTCAAGCGTGCAAGGGCCGACAACCTGATCATTTTGCTGAATATGCACAAACCCGATGGCTGGCAGACCAGCGCCCAGGATCTGCAGCGTTTCAAGGCCATGATCAAGGCGTACGAGGTGACCGCCGTGTTCGCAGGGCATTATCACAAGTACGGTGGCCGCTATTACGGCGCGGACTATTTCGGATCGGTGCCACTGTTTCTCAGCGGCTCCGCTTCACAGCGCACGTATCTGACCGCCGAGATAGACCGAGAAAAACGCCGGATGAGGGTGAGCAAAGTCGCTGACAACGACTGGAAAACCAGAAAGGAGCTCGCGGTGATACCCCTGCCCGGCCATGAAAACGATCTAAAATGACAGGAGTCGCCTGTGCGGCATGACAGCAACCCAATGACCTCGGCCGGCACGTACTGACCGAGGCACCTCCCCACCGCCGTGGACCGCTTCAATGAGCACGCCTCGATGAGTATGCTGCGATGAGCAACCAGATTCCGGTACACAACGTCACGCCGCCGGCCAAAAAAGACGATGACACCGTCGACCTCTACGCCTCTCGGGAGAAGATTTACACCCGGGCGTTCACCGGGCTGTTTCGCAACCTGCGGATCGGCGGCGGACTGGTGCTGTTTCTGTTGTACTTTGGCACCGTCTGGCTCGACTGGGGCGGCCATCAGGCCGTGTGGTGGAACCTGCCCGAGCGCAAGTTCTACATTTTCGGGGCGACGTTCTGGCCACAGGATTTCATCCTGCTGTCCGGCATTCTGATCGTCAGCGCCTTCGGGCTGTTTTTCATTACCGTATTCGCGGGGCGCGTCTGGTGCGGATACACCTGCCCGCAGAGCGTGTGGACCTGGATCTTCATGTGGTGCGAAAAGGTCACCGAGGGCGACCGCAACCAGCGCATGAAACTGGACAAGGCGCCAATGAGCGCCAACAAGTTCACCCGTAAACTGGCCAAACACAGCCTGTGGCTACTGATCGGGTTCGTCACCGGCCTGACCTTCGTCGGTTATTTCTCACCCATCCGCGAGCTCACCGTGGACTTCTTCACTGGCCAGGCGGACGGCTGGTCGTATTTCTGGATCGGTTTTTTCACCCTCGCCACCTATGGCAATGCGGGCTGGCTGCGCGAACAAGTGTGCATCTACATGTGCCCGTACGCGCGCTTTCAAAGCGTGATGTTCGACAAGGACACCCTGATCGTTTCCTATGACCCACGTCGTGGCGAGAAACGTGGCCCGCGCAAAAAGGAGCTGGATTACAAGGCGAACGGACTGGGCGACTGCATCGATTGCACGATGTGCGTGCAGGTGTGCCCGACCGGAATCGACATTCGCGACGGGCTGCAGATCGAGTGCATCGGCTGCGCCGCCTGCATCGATGCCTGCGACACCATCATGGACAAGATGAGCTACCCTCGCGGGCTGATCAGCTACACCACCGAACACAACCTGTCCGGGCAAACGACGCACAAGCTGCGGCCTCGTCTGATCGGTTATGCGGTGGTGCTGGTGGTGATGATCGGCGCGCTGACGGGCGCATTCTTCATGCGCTCGCTGGTGGGCTTCGACGTCAGCAAAGACCGCGTGCTGTATCGCGAAAATGCCGAAGGGCGTATCGAAAACGTCTACAGCCTGAAGGTGATGAACAAGGATCAGGTCGATCACACCTACGTGCTTGACGCCACGGGTCTGCCGGACCTGAAACTGCAAGGGCGACGGGAGATCAAGGTGGCCGCCGGCGAGATCTTCACCCTGCCGGTCGAGCTGTCGGTTTCACCGGAAAGACTCCCGTCCAGCACCAACGAGGTGACGTTCAACCTCAAGGACATTGAAAACAGCGGCACCGAAATTCAAGCCAAGAGCCGATTCATCGGCCCACACGTTCGTTAAGAGATGTCAGACATGACCGCAGCAACTGCCTCAAGCCCTTGGTACAAGCATCTTTGGCCGTGGATCATCATCGCCATTCTGGCCTGCTCGGTCACGCTGACGCTGTCCATGGTGACCATTGCGGTCAACAACCCCGACAACCTGGTCAACGACAACTATTACGAAGCCGGTAAAGGGATCAACCGCTCACTGGACCGTGAGCTGCTTGCCCAGACACTGAAACTGCGTGCGACCGTCACCCTCGATGACGTGACGGGCGAAGCCGACCTGCGACTGACGGGGAACAGCCGCCCTGAAACGCTGGTAATGAACCTGATCTCGCCGACCCAACCGGAAAAGGACCGCAAGATCGTGCTCGCGCGCAACCCTGCCCAGCCGGGTCGCTACGTCGGCCAGATGAGCGACAAGGTCGAGGGCCGGCGCTTCGTCGAACTGCTGGGCGTGGAAAACAGCCAGACCTGGCGCCTGTTCGAAGAAGAAGCCATCACCCGCGACAAGGATCTGATCCTGGGTGACGAACCGATTCAAGGTGCGGAAAAGAAGTGAGAATGACGATCGAGCGTCACGACCCTCTTTACCACGCAGCGCGTGGGAACGATCCGTGGTCATAACGCCTTGTTTCCACTGCGCCCTGCCCGTTCCACCTGGAGGTCGTTTCACCGCTGTGGTACTCGGCGAAGCCCGTGAATTCTGCTGCCCCGGTTGTCAGGCCGTGGCACAGGCCATCGTCGCGGGCGGCCTGGAAAGCTATTACGGCCACCGCAGCGAAGCCTCGACCAATCCGCAGGCCCTGCCTTCACAATTGCTCGACGAGCAGGCGCTGTACGACCGGCCCGACGTGCAGGCACCTTTCGTGCTGCACGACGAGGACCTGGCCGAGACCACGCTGATGATCGAAGGCGTCAGCTGCGCCGCCTGTGGCTGGTTGATCGAGCGCCATTTGCGAACCTTCCCGGCCGTCGTAGAAGCACGCCTGAACCTGTCCAGTCACCGACTTTACCTGCGCTGGAAAGACGCTGCCCTGCCGCTCAGCCAGGTGCTGAACGAACTGCGCAGCATCGGTTACGCAGGCCATCCCTGGCAGGCCGACAAAGCCAGCGAGCAGTTGGCGCAAGATAACCGGCGCAGCCTGCGTCAGCTGGGCGTTGCCGGCCTGCTGTGGTTTCAGGCCATGATGGCGACGATGGCCACGTGGCCTGAATTCAACATTGACCTCAGTCCCGAAATGCACACCATCCTGCGCTGGGTGGCGATGTTTCTGACCACGCCGATTGTGTTCTACAGCTGCGCGCCGTTTTTCAGAGGCGCCTTTCGAGACCTTCGCACGCGTCATCTGACAATGGATGTCTCGGTGTCACTGGCCATCGGCCTGGCTTACGTGGCTGGCATCTGGACCGCGATCACCGGCGTCGGCGAGCTGTACTTCGACGCGGTGGGCATGTTCGCGCTGTTCTTGCTGACCGGACGCTACCTGGAACGGCGCGCGCGGGAACGCACCGCGGCCGCCACCGCGCAATTGATCAACCTGCTGCCTGCGTCCTGCCTGCGCGTGAATGAGGACGGTCAGAGCGAGCGGATTCTGCTCAGTGAGCTGCGCCTCAACGACCAGGTGATGGTGCATCCTGGCGCGGTGCTGCCGGCAGACGGACGTATTGTTGCCGGTCAGTCGAGCATCGATGAATCGCTGCTCACCGGAGAATACCTGCCTCACCCGCGCGCCCCCGGCGATGCCGTGACCGCGGGCACGCTGAACGTCGAAAGCGTGCTCACCGTCGAAGTTCTCGCCCTCGGCCCCGAGACCCGATTGTCGGCCATCGTCCGGTTGCTTGAGCGCGCTCAGTCCGAGAAACCGCGCCTGGCGCAGATCGCTGATCGCGCGGCGCAGTGGTTCTTGCTGATCTCGCTGATTGCCGCGGCCGTCATCGGCGTGATGTGGTGGCAGCTGGACCCGAGTCGAGCATTCTGGATCGTCTTGGCCATGCTGGTCGCCACCTGCCCGTGCGCGCTGTCACTGGCGACACCGACGGCGTTGACCACCGCCACCGGCACGCTGCATACACTCGGGCTGCTGCTGACGCGTGGACACGTGCTGGAAGGGCTTAATCAGATCGATACGGTGATCTTCGACAAGACCGGCACACTGACCGAAGGCCGTTTGACACTCAGGACGATCCGCAGCCTGGGACCGCTGGGCAGTGAAGAGTGTCTGAGCCTGGCGGCGGCGCTTGAAAGCCGCTCGGAACACCCTATCGCCCGGGCGTTCGGCAACACGCCGCTGATGGCTGACGACGTGGTCAGCACGCCGGGCCTGGGGCTTGAGGGACGCGTCGGGACGCGACAACTGCGCATCGGTCAGGCAGACTTCGTCTGTGCGCTCAGTGACAGCCCCGTGCCGACCCTGCCGGATGAGCCCGGTCAATGGTTGTTGCTGGGCGACGAGACTCAGGTGCTGGCCTGGCTGGTGCTGGACGATCGCGTGCGCGACGACGCCGCCACCTTGGTCCAGGCCTGCAAGCAGCGTGGCTGGAAGACCTTGCTACTGTCCGGGGACAGCTCACCGATGGTCGCCAGCGTGGCCGCACAATTGGGCATCGACGAAACGCGCGGCAGTCTGCGCCCGGATGACAAGCTGCAGATTCTGCAAGAGCTCAGAGCGCAGGGGCACAAGGTGTTGATGCTGGGTGATGGCATCAACGACGTGCCGGTCATGGCCGCCGCTGACATCAGCGTTGCCATGGGGTCTGCCACCGATCTGGCGAAAACAACTGCCGACGCAGTGCTGCTGTCCAATCGTTTACAGGCGTTGGTTCAGGCGTTCACGCTGGCTCGGCGGACGCGCCGCGTCATCCTGCAAAATCTGTGGTGGGCTGCGCTTTACAATGGCCTCATGCTGCCGTTCGCCGCGCTGGGCTGGATCACGCCCCTGTGGGCGGCTGCGGGCATGTCCGTCAGTTCGCTGATCGTTGTACTGAATGCGCTGCGTCTGACGCGCATGAAGGTCGATGCGGCCACGCCTGCGTTGGTCGGCAGCCACCGGCCATTGCCGGCATGAACGCGTTTTCTCTGCACACGCCCTGGATTTCGGAGGCTCAATGCCCGCGCTTTACATCATGATCCCGGTGGCCCTGCTGATTGTGGCGGTGGCGATCTACGTGTTTTTCTGGGCGGTGGACAGCGGTCAGTACGATGACCTCGACGGTCCGGCGCACAGCATTCTGTTCGATGATCAGGATCCGGGGCACAAGGCCGGGGTGGATGAGGCGTCGGGAAAAAGCGGGCAGCAAGCGGACGAGAAGAACATCGGGTGATGAATCCACAATTAACGGTGCATCGACTGGCCTCTTCGCGAGCAAGCTCGCTCCCACAGGGGACCCGTTTTTCGACGTCAGACCTTTATTCGCCGGAGCTTGTCGATAATGGAAACCCATTACGGACAATGATCTTCACGCCTGTTCACGACTCGACACCCTTCCCCTGTGGGAGTGAGCTTGCTCACGAAGAGGCCCCGGCGGCCGCCATCACGGCACCGGGTCACCACCATGTCTGATCTACTCCCCCAACTGCTCTCGGCCCTGATCCTCGGCCTGCTCGGCGGCGGGCATTGCCTGGGCATGTGCGGCGGCCTGATGGGGGCGTTGACCATGGCGATCCCCAAAGAGCAACGCAGCCGACGCTTTCGCCTGTTGCTGGCCTACAACGTCGGGCGCATTTTCAGTTATGCCTGCGCGGGATTGCTGATTGGCCTGGCGGGATGGGCGGTCGCCAACAGCCCCGGCGCGATGGTGCTCCGTGTGATGGCTGCCCTGTTGTTGATCACCATGGGTCTGTACCTGGCGGGATGGTGGAGCGGTCTGACGCACATTGAAGGGTTGGGACGCTGGCTCTGGCGGTACATTCAGCCGGTTGCCAGCCGACTGCTGCCGGTGTCGAGCCTGCCTCGCGCGTTGCTGCTCGGCGGATTGTGGGGCTGGTTGCCCTGCGGACTGGTCTACAGCACCCTGCTCTGGTCGGCGAGTCAGGGCAATGCGCTTTACAGCGCGCTGTTGATGCTGGCCTTCGGGATCGGCACCTGGCCTGTCCTGATCGCCACCGGGCTTGCCGCCGAACGCACCACGGCCTTGCTGCGCAAACGGAGCGTGCGGGTCGCCGGGGGACTGTTGGTCATTCTGTTTGGCCTGTGGACCCTGCCCGGCCCGCACCAGCACTGGTTGATGGGGCACTGAACATTAACCCACCCGTCGGGCGCGTTAGCTTCCTGTAGGAGCGAATTCATTCGCGATTGGCAGGATGGGGTCGCTGGACCTCTGTCGCCTACCCTACCTTTCGCGAATGAATTCGCTCCCACTGAGGATGTCGGCCATCCATTGATCCAGGTCAATAGTGGCCCGATCCGCTCTCCCTAAACTGCCTTCACCGCCAGCCTTTTCGGGAATGCCCGCATGCTCGACGACCTTCGTTGGGACTCTGACCTCATCCGCCGCTACGACCTGACAGGACCGCGTTACACGTCCTATCCCACTGCGGTGCAGTTTCATACGCAGGTGGGTGCGTTCGATCTGTTGCATGCGCTGCGTGAAAGCCGCAAGACCGTGCGTCCCTTGTCCCTGTACGTGCACATCCCGTTCTGCGCCAACATTTGCTACTACTGCGCCTGCAACAAGGTCATCACCAAAGATCGCAGCCGCGCTCAAGTTTATTTGCAGCGACTGAAACAGGAGATCCAGACGATCGCTCGCCATGTCGACGGTCGTCAGGTGGTCGAGCAACTGCATTTCGGTGGCGGCACGCCGACCTTTCTCAGCCATGTCGAATTGCGTGAGTTGATCGCGCACCTGCGCCAGCACTTCACCCTGCTGGACGATCACTCCGGCGACTACGGCATCGAGATCGACCCGCGCGAGGCCGACTGGTCGACCATGGGCCTGCTGCGTGAACTGGGCTTCAACCGTGTCAGCCTCGGCGTGCAAGACCTCGATCCGCTGGTGCAACGCGCGATCAACCGGCTGCAAAGCCTGGATGAAACCCGCGCGATCGTCGAAGCCGCCCGCACGCTGCAATTTCGCTCGGTGAACATCGACCTCATCTACGGACTGCCACTGCAGACACCCGAGGGTTTCGCGCGCACGGTCGACGAAGTCATTGCCCTGCAACCCGATCGTCTGTCGGTTTTCAACTACGCGCACCTGCCCGAACGCTTCATGCCCCAGCGGCGTATCGACACGGCGCAGTTGCCCAGCGCCGAACATAAACTGCAGATGCTGCAGCGCACCATCGAGCAGCTGACCGGGGCCGGTTACCGCTACATCGGCATGGACCACTTCGCTCTGCCCGATGACGACCTGGCCATTGCTCAGGAAGAAGGCACGCTGCAGCGCAACTTCCAGGGTTACACCACCCACGGCCATTGCGACCTGATCGGCCTGGGAGTCTCGGCCATCAGCCAGATCGGTGACCTGTATGCGCAGAACAGCAACGACCTCAACGACTATCAGAACCTGATCGCCAGCGATCAACTGGCGACCAAACGCGGGTTGATCTGCAACGATGACGACCGCATAAGGCGTGCGGTCATTCAGCAGTTGATCTGTCACTGCTCGCTCGATTTCGGCCCGATCAACGAAGCATTCGGTATCGATTTCCGTAGCTATTTCAGCGAAATCTGGCCCAGGTTGCTGCAGATGGCCAAAGACGGACTGATTCACCTGGACAGCAACGGCATCCGCGTCACCCCGGCCGGCCGCTTGTTGGTGCGCTCGATCTGTATGGTCTTCGACGCTTACATGAGTGTGCAGAACCGTCAGCGGTTTTCGCGAGTGATCTAGGACATTTGCGTAGTAGCAGCAGGAATTCATTTCACGCCATGGAGGGCGCGTGCTAGTCGAGGCCTTGACCCGTGGGTTACCCTTACGACTTATGTGTGTTTTATTACAAGGAATTACCCGATGTCTGAGCCAGTAAAGATGCGCGCTCATACCCAGGCTCACTGCAAGGATTGCAGCCTGGCCCCGTTGTGCCTCCCGCTTTCATTGAACCTTGAAGACATGGATGCACTCGACGAGATCGTCAAACGTGGCCGTCCCCTGAAAAAAGGCGAGTTCCTGTTTCGCCAGGGCGACACCTTCGATTCGGTGTATGCCGTGCGGTCCGGCGCGCTGAAGACCTTCAGCTTGAGCGACGGCGGTGAAGAACAGCTCACCGGCTTCCATCTGCCCAGTGAACTGGTCGGATTGTCAGGCATGGACGCAGAGGCTTATCCGGTCTCCGCCCAAGCCATGGAAACCACCTCGGTGTGTGAAATCCCCTTCGAGCGTCTGGATGAGTTGTCGGTGCAATTGCCGCAACTGCGTCGTCAGCTGATGCGCGTCATGAGCCGCGAGATCCGCGACGACCAACAAATGATGCTGTTGCTGTCGAAGAAAACAGCAGACGAGCGCATTGCGACCTTTCTGGTCAACCTGTCTGCCCGTTTCCGGGCGCGCGGCTTTTCAGCCAATCAGTTCCGCCTGAGCATGTCGCGCAACGAAATCGGCAATTACCTGGGGCTGGCGGTGGAGACCGTGTCTCGGGTGTTCACCCGCTTTCAGCAGAACGCGCTGATCGCCGCCGAAGGCAAGGAAATTCACATTCTTGACCCCATCCAGCTGTGCGCGCTGGCGGGCGGTTCGCTGGAAAGCTGATGGCGGCACAGACCGGGCAGGCTTAAACTACGCTCTTCGCGTGTACTGCCTGCCCGAGACCTTTCGATGATTTTCGACGAATTCAGCTTCAAATCCCTGATCCGCCCGGTGGTGGACTTTCCCAAGCCTGGCGTCATTTTTCGCGACATCACCCCACTGTTTCAATCGCCCAAGGCGTTGCGCCTGGTGATGGACAGCTTCGTGCAGCGTTACATCGATTCGGACTTCACCCACGTGGGTGCCATGGATGCACGCGGATTTCTGATCGGCTCGATCATCGCCTACGAGCTCAACAAACCTCTGGTGCTGTTCCGCAAACAGGGCAAGCTTCCCGCCGACGTGCTGGCAGAGGGTTATCAGACCGAATACGGCGAAGCGTTTCTGGAAGTCCACGCCGACAGCCTGTGCGACGGCGACTCGGTGGTGATGTTCGATGACCTGATCGCCACGGGCGGCACGCTGATCGCAGCCGCCAATCTCATCCGCCGCATGGGCGCAAAAGTGCATGAAGCGGCCGCCATCATCGACCTGCCTGAACTGGGCGGCTCGCAGCGCCTGCAAGACATGGAAATCCCGACGTTCTGCCTGACGCAGTTTGCGTTGACCGATAAATAAGCCCGCCAGACCAAGCGGCCTCCACTTTAGAGCCGGCTTGCCCGCGACATCGGTGCGTCATTCACTCTGCATGTGGCTGACCCGAGGCCTTCGCCAGCAAGCCGAGTCCTACAGTGCTTGGCAAAACCTCAAAGCTGTATCGGCTTGCGCCCGGCGAACGAATGCGCCAGCGTGCCACCGTCCACCAGTTCCAGCTCCCCACCCAACGGCACGCCGTGGGCAATCCGTGAGGTGATCAGGCCCTTGTTGTTGAGCAACTGGGCGATGTAATGCGCGGTGGCCTCACCTTCCACGGTCGGGTTAGTCGCCAGGATCACTTCGGTGAACGTGCCCTGCTCTTCGATCCGCGCCATCAGTTGCGGAATACCAATGGCCTCAGGCCCGAGGCCATCGAGCGGCGACAGATGCCCCTTGAGCACGAAATAGCGACCGCGATAGCCCGTCTGCTCGACGGCATACACGTCCATCGGGCCTTCCACCACGCACAGCAGCGTGTCGTCCCGACGCACATCGGAACACTGAGGGCAGAGTTCTTCTTCGGTGAGGGTGCGGCATTGTTTGCAGTGTCCGACGCCTTCCATGGCCTGACTCAGCGCCTGAGCCAGGCGTGAGCCACCGCTGCGATCGCGCTCAAGCAACTGCAACGCCATGCGCTGAGCGGTTTTCTGACCGACGCCGGGCAGAATGCGCAGGGAGTCAATCAACTGGCGAATCAGTGGGCTGAAGCTCATTGGGGAAAGGTCCGACAAATACACGAGACGCGGTTTATACCCGCGCCTCCGGTGAGCGTCAAATCACGCTTACGACACCTTCACCACCAGCTTGCCGAAGTTCTTGCCTTCGAGCATGCCGATGAAGGCATCCGGCGCATGTTCCAGGCCATCGACCACGTCTTCGCGGAATTTCACCTTGCCGTCCTTCACCAACGGCACCATGGCCTGCATGAATTCTTCCAGGCGGTGGTAGTACTCCTCGTAGACGATAAAGCCCTGAATCTTCGCGCGCTTGGTCAACAGCGTGCGCATCAGCAGCGGCAGGTAATTCGGTCCGTCGGGCAGACGCTGGGCGTTGTACTGAGCGATCAGGCCGCACAGCGGTATGCGAGCGTGCTGGTTGAGCAGTGGCAGTACCGCTTCGAAGACCTTGCCGCCAACCAGTTCGAAATAGATGTCGATGCCGCTGGGACAGGCCTCGCTCAACTGCTCGGCAAAATGCTCGCTCTTGTGATCGATACAGGCGTCAAAGCCCAGCTCGTCCATCACGTAGCGACATTTGTCGATACCACCCGCGATCCCGACCACGCGCAGACCGTGCAGCTTGGCGACTTGCCCGACCACCGAGCCAACCGCGCCGGACGCCGCAGCGACCACCAGGGTTTCGCCGGCCTTGGGCTGGCCGATGTTCATCAAGCCCATGTAACCGGTGATGCCCGGCATGCCGAGCACGCCCACGGCCATCGACGGGCTCGGCAGGTCTTTGGGCACCTGCATCAGGTTCTTGCCATCGGAAATACTGTGGGTCTGCCAGCCGGTTTGCCCGACCACCAGATCGCCTTCCTTGAACGCCGGGTTGCGCGATTGCTCGACCACGCTGACTGCCCCGCCCTCCATAACGGCGTCGATTTCCACGGGCGGCGCGTAGGACGGCGCGTCACTCATGCGACCGCGCATGTACGGGTCGAGGGAAAGATACAGCGTGCGCAGTTGAACCTGGCCGTCCTTCAGGTCAGGCAATGCCTCGCGCTCAAGCCGAAAATTCTCCGGCGTTGGCGAACCTTGGGGTCGGGAGGCCAGGACGACACGCTGGTTGAGGATCAATTCTTGCGACATCGGAGCGGTTCCTTTATCGATGAGTGACAGGCTGTAGAAAGCAGACCGTGTCGTACAGAAGGGGTTCGGTTGGATGTGGCGGGTAGTATGAAACGCGTAATGAACGCAGAAAACACCCCAGGCGTCGAAAGGGGTAACCCGTAGCAGCGAGGCTTGACGACAAAGGCATCCATGAAATCGACTCAGCCATCACAGATCAGACGCTTGACTAATGTGGGAGCGAATTCATTCGCGAAAAAGTGGTTCAGGTGACAGGAATGTGTCGAGGCGGCTGGCCAATCGCGAATAAATGCGCTCCCACAGGGCTTGCGCCGCCCGGCGAGTATCCGTCGGTCGTCCAGAAACGCTTACAAAAATGCCAGGCACTTGGCCTGGCATTTGGGTGCAGCAAACCCGCTCGATCAGAACGGCAGCTTCATGCCTGGCGGCAGTTGCATGCCAGCGGTCATGCTGGCGGTTTTTTCCTGGCTGGCCGCTTCGATCTTGCGCACGGCGTCGTTGACGGCGGCGGCGATCAGGTCTTCAAGGATTTCCTTGTCTTCCTGCATCAGGCTGTCGTCCAGGCTGACGCGCTTGACGTCGTGACGACCGGTCATCACCACGCTCACCAGGCCAGCGCCCGATTGGCCGGTCACTTCGGCATTGGCCAGTTCTTCCTGCATCTTGGCCATTTTTTCCTGCATCTGCTGGGCCTGCTTCATCAGGCCAGCCATGCCACCTTTCATCATGGGAATTCTCCTCGAAAGTCGATGGGGTCGTTGCGCGGCGCTAAATCAGCTTAGCGCCTTGTGGTCATTAAGGGGTCTGTACAGCGGGAGCATCCACGGGGGCAATCGTATCCTCACGGATCCTGGCGCCAAACTGTTCGAGCATTTGCTGGATGAACGGATCGGCGTGAATCGACGCCTCGGCCTGACGCTGGCGATCGGCACGCCGCCGCGCCGCCGCCTGAGCCGGGGTTTCCTGCTCGGGCTTGATCAGCTCGATACTCAGATTGAGGGTGCGTTCATGGTATTGGTTCAGCGCATCGTTCAGTCGGCGCTGCTGCGTGGAGTTGAAAAGCGCGCTGTGGGCCGGGTCCAGGTGCAGCAACCAGTTGTCGCCGTCTACCGAAATCAAGGTGCAGTTGGCGGCAATACTGCCGGTCATGCCGGAAATCGGCAGTTTCGGGAACAGGTCGAGCCAGTCGGCGGCAAGGCCGGTCGCAGGCTTCGCAGCTGGCAACAATTCAGGCTCTTTCTCCACCGCCTCGGCCGTGTCGTGGGCCAGGTCGTCGAGATAGGCGAACGACGCCGGGTCGATGTCCACGTCCGGCTCGTAATAATCGTCGTCGGGTGGCGGTTCGTCGTCACGCTCCATGGGCGCAGGCACATACGGCACGGCGTCAGGCACATGCTCAAGCATCGCCGGGGTGACGACCTCGGCGGCCGCCTGAATGTGTTCCTGTGATTCGACTTCCGGC
This sequence comes from Pseudomonas abietaniphila, assembly GCF_039697315.1. Classification (NCBI taxonomy): domain Bacteria; kingdom Pseudomonadati; phylum Pseudomonadota; class Gammaproteobacteria; order Pseudomonadales; family Pseudomonadaceae; genus Pseudomonas; species Pseudomonas abietaniphila. The sequence continues at coordinate 1,043,178 of NZ_CP155619.1, forward strand.
GCATCCGGCACCGGGCTCGCAGGCGCGGGCGTCGGCATGGGCGTCAACTCGGGCTGCTCGGCCACGGTGTCGAGAACGGGCTCGGGGATGTCCTCCGCAACAGATGCAGGGACCGGTTCTGGCTCTGGCTCAGGCTCGCTGATCGGCGACGCCGCTTTGGGTTCGTTCCAGGGCAGGTCCACTTCCTCGACCGGCGCAGGCGCATAAGCGGGCGCGGGCGGCGTCACGGGCGCAGGCTTTTCCAGAACAGGAGCAGGCGCTGTTGCTGCCGGAACCGGTGCAGGTGTCGGCGCAACAGGCGCTGCACCGGCCACCGTTGTCTGGGAATCAACCGTGGCCGGGTTGATCCCCACTGACTTTAACGGCTGTCTCGGCGCGTTATCGCTGTCGGCCGGGCGGAAGGCCAACATGCGCAACAGGACCATTTCAAAACCGCCGCGCGGGTCCGGCGCCAGAGGCAGGTCGCGACGACCGATCAGGCCCATCTGGTAATAGAACTGCACGTCCTCGGCCGGCAATGCCTGGGCCAGCGCCAACACGCGGTCCCGGTCGCCGTGACCGTTGTCGACGCCTTCAGGCAAGGCCTGCGCAATCGCAACGCGGTGCAACACGTTGAGGATTTCCGAGAGCACGCCGCTCCAGTCCGGGCCTTGTTCAGCCAGATGGCGCACAGCTTCCAGCAAGGAACGCGCGTCGCCGTCGATGAGTGCCGTCAGCACGTCATACACCTGACCGTGATCCAGCGTGCCGAGCATCGCCCGTACATCGGCGGCCAGCACCTTGCCTTCGCCGAAAGCAATCGCCTGGTCGGTCAGGCTCATGGCGTCCCGCATCGAGCCGTCAGCGGCACGACCGAGCAGCCACAGCGCATCGTCTTCGAAGGGAATGTTTTCGGCGCCCAGTACGTGGGTCAGGTGCTCGACCACGCGCTCAGGCGTCATGTTTTTCAGGGAGAACTGCAGGCAACGGGACAGAATGGTGGCCGGCAGCTTCTGCGGATCGGTGGTCGCCAGGATGAACTTGACGTAGGGCGGCGGCTCTTCCAGCGTTTTCAGCAAGGCGTTGAACGAGTGGCTGGACAGCATGTGCACTTCGTCGATCAGGTAGACCTTGAAGCGGCCACGGCTGGGCGCGTACTGCACGTTATCCAGCAGCTCGCGGGTATCTTCGACCTTGGTGCGGCTCGCGGCGTCGATTTCGATCAGGTCGACGAAGCGACCTTCGTCAATCTCGCGGCACACCGAACATTCGCCACAGGGCGAGGAAGTAATACCGGTTTCACAGTTCAGACATTTAGCGATGATTCGCGCGATGGTGGTCTTGCCGACACCGCGCGTGCCGGTGAATAAATAGGCATGGTGCAGGCGCTGGCTGTCCAGCGCGTTGATCAAGGCCTTGAGCACATGGGTCTGGCCGACCATTTCGCGGAACGAGCGCGGACGCCATTTACGTGCAAGAACCTGATAACTCATTGAAAACCGTCGCGACTGGGTTGCGGAAGACCGCTAATGCTAGCGGAGCGGGGCCAAAATTGCATCCGGGCAATATGAACGCGCGCATATAAACAATCTGCCGCTAGACTGCCATCACTGCCCCATAGCATTCGGCTCACACCGAGGGACCTCATGCGGTTGCTGACATTGAGCGCTTTTTTGCTAATGAGTGGGTTCGTCACAGCGCAGGAAACACCGTTACGGTTTTCCATCGCCGATGCGTGGTCGATGCCGCTGGTGCAGCTCGACGACCATCAACCCACTGGCGGCATCATCTTCGACATCATGCAAAGCATGGCGGCGCAGGCAAACCTGTCGGCGGAGTACCGCGTGGTGCCGATCCAGCGGGTGCAACGCACGCTGGAGCGCGGCGCCATCAACGTGCGCTGCTATGCCGCGCAATCGTGGATGCCCAACCTCTCCGGCGACTACACCTGGAGCTTGCCGCTGCTGATCCAGCGCGATCTTTTGATCAGCACACCGGATAATCCGACGCCCAGAGCGCCGGATTCCCTCGTCGACGAAACCATCGGCACCGTGCTCGGCTACGTCTACCCTACCCTGCAAACCGCCTTCGACAGCCATCGATTGAAGCGTGATGACGCGCGCAGCGAAGTCCAGGTGCTGCAGAAACTGCAAGTCCACCGCTACCGCTACGCCGTGGGCAATCAATGGTCGCTGGACTGGTTCAATCGCAACCTGCCCGACGATCAGAAACTGCGTGGCATCGCCGTCATCGACGAACAGCCGGTGGGTTGCATCGTGCGTAACGACACGCAAATTCCCGCGCAACGCCTGATGCGGATCTTGCTGAGAATGCGCATGTCGGGCGAGATCGACCGGATCATGAGCCGCTACAACACGGTGTCGGGGCTTCCAGCGGACCGACCTGCGGCGGCGCCTTGACCTCCAGTCCCAAGGCTCGGGACCTCACTGCTCCTTCCATCGACTGCTCTAGATTCAGTGTTTCAAGCTGTCGCATTAATGTCACATTGCAGGATTAGGCTCCGTCGACATAATTGGTAACACCTCGAATCCCGCATCAGGAGCCGTGATGAGCGACAAACAACAAGACCTCAACAAGCCGTCCGCTGCCGATCACTCTGTTGATTCCCCCGCCGATACCAGCCGCCGTCGTTTCCTCGGTGGCGTCGCCGTGCTGGGCGCTGGCGCCACCTTGAGTGGCGTCGTGGCCGCCAGCGAGACGCCGGGCGATGGCAAGTCCACCGCCCTTGAAACCACGCTTAGCGGTCCTGAGCTGGACAAGGCGCTGCAGGACAACGTCAAGACCATCGTGGTGATCTACGGCGAAAACCGCAGTTTCAATAACCTGTTCGCCAACTTCCCCGGCGTGGAAAAACCCTTGTCTGCGGTGAAGCCCGAGGAATACCGGCAGCGCGACCGCAATGGTTCTGTGCTCGAGAAGCTGCCGCAATGCTGGGGCGGTGTCTGCCAGATCGGCCCGCAGAGCGTCGATGGCGTGACCTACGCCACCGGCCTGCAGTATCAGGAAAACCTGCCGAACGCGCCGTATGCCCTCAAAGGCCCGAGTGGCGAAGACCTGCCCTTGAACGTGGTCACCCGCGACCTGTGGCACGTGTTCTATCAGAATCAGATGCAGATCAATGGCGGCAAAAATGACGGCTTCGTGGCGTGGGCCGACTCCGGCAGCCTGACCATGGGTCATTACGCACAGACCCAGTATTCCCTCCGCTTGTGGGAGGTCGCCAAGGAGTTCGTGCTCTGCGACAACTTCTTCCAGGGCGCTTTTGGCGGCTCCTTCCTTAATCATCAGTACCTGGTGTCCGCCAAAGTGCCGTTCTACCCAGACGCGGCCAACTCGCCCGCCAAGTCGCAGATTGCCACGCTGGAAAGCAGCGACCCGCTGGAATTCCGCCTCAAGCCGCTGGAAAAATCCCCTGCCAGCGCCATGGACGGCCCGCCGCAATTCGGGCCCAGCCTGCTGACCCCGGATGGTTACGCGGTGAACACCATGGCACCGCCGTACTGGCCGACCTGGCTGCGCGACAAGGAAAAACCGGACTACTCGCAACCCAACCTGGCCAACGTGCTGGTGCCGCAGACCCATGACCACATCGGCGACAAGCTGTCGAAGAAGAACGTCGACTGGGCGTGGTACGCCGGTGCGTGGCAAGTCACGCTGGACGAGTACAAGGACTCGGCGGGCATCCCCAAGATCCCGAACTTCCAGTACCACCATCAGCCCTTCAACTATTTCAAGCAGCAAGGTCCGCAAAACGCTGCTGAACGCAATAAGCGTTTGCGCGACGGCGGGCTGGGGGACGATTCAGGCACCAATAAATTCTTTGCCGACGTCGAAGCGGGCAAACTGCCTGCGGTGACCTTCTACAAACCTCAGGGCAACCTGAACATGCATGCCGGTTACGCCGACGTCGCCGCCGGTGACCGACACATCGACCGCGCCGTGAAGATGCTGCGCAACAGTCCGCAATGGAAAAACATGGTGATCGTCATCACCGTCGATGAAAACGGCGGCTGGTGGGATCACGTGGCGCCGCCCAAAGGTGACCGCTGGGGCCCAGGTACACGCGTTCCGGCCATCGTGATTTCGCCGTTTGCCCGTAAAGGCACGGTGGACCACACCGTTTACGACACCGCTTCGATCCTGCGCCTGATCACCCGCGTGCACGGGCTGGAAAAGCTCGACGGTATCGTCGAGCGTGACAACGCCATGATAGCGCGTGGCCAGGCGCCGATGGGTGATCTGACCAACGCGCTGAGGTTCCCGGCGTAATCATCGCGCGACCAAGAACGCTCGCAGGAAATGCCGGAACAGCGTTTCCTGCGAGCGGTCCGCTAATAATCCCCTCGCCCCTCCAGCAACGTATCCAGCAACCAAGCGCCCGCAGGCCCCAAGCTCTTTTGCCGCGACCAGATCACATCCACCGCCGAACTGCGCGGCCATCCCGGCACCTGCAGCTCCTTGAGCCGCCCCTGCGCATAACCCCGCACCAGCCAGCGCGGCAGGGCCGACCAGCCAAAACCAAACACCGCCATGTCCATCAACAACAGGTAGTTGGGCGCCGACCAGCTGCGGCGTGCACCGCTGGGCAGGTCGTTGGTGGGAACACTTTCATCGACGATGGTGTTCAAACGCAGCGCGCGATGCTGCGCAAGCCTGTGGTAATCGACCGCCGGCTCAGAGGCCAGCGGATGCGTGTGCGACACGAAAAGACCGAAATCGGCACGCTCGGCGATGGTCGCGTAACCCACTTCCGGCGGGTAACTCGCCTGCGCCGACAGCAGCCCGAGCGAGGCCCGACCGCTCTGGATCAGGTTGATCGCATCGCCGTGTTCGGCAAACACGCACTCCAGTTCAATCTCGGGAAAACGTTGATCGAGCTCGGCCATGCGCGCCTCGAATTCGGCAAACTGGTTGGCGTCCGATAACACCAGGGTCAAGCGCGGCTCCATCCCTTCAACCAGTCGGCCGGCGGCGCGGCGCAGCTTGTCGGATGCGGCCAGCAGCTCTTCAATTCGCCCTTGCAGCGCCCTGCCCGCTTCGGTCAGCGTCGGGTGTTTGGACGACCGGTCGAAAAGCGTGACGCCCAGATCGATTTCCAGCCGTGAGATGGCTTCGCTGATGGTCGACTGGCTCTTGCCGAGACGACGCGCCGCCGCGCTGAACGACCCCAGGGCCAGGACTTGGGAAAACGCTTCCAGCGCTTCGGGTGAATAGCTCATGCTCACACTCGCTCTTTCATCCATCGGTTTTTCCGATGGCAACGATTTTCACTTTAGTGCATCGCCCAGAGACAATGCACGCCTGCCCGTAACAAAGTGAACGTGTCATGCCTGTTAACGTCCTGTCCAAGGAGAAGGCCGCGAAGTCGGCTGTCCCTGCGAAATCCGTAAAAGAACGCGCGCTGCATGCGCTGGTGTTCGAACTCATCGGCGTACTGCTGTTCGCCCCGGGACTGGCGTGGGTCCTTGGTCAGTCCCTCGGCAAAATGGGCGCGATGACGGTGATGATTTCCACGGTGGCGATGCTGTGGAACATGATCTTCAACGCAGGCTTCGACCGACTGCGGGCGCGACTCGGCTTTGCCATGACCGTGAAGGCCCGCGCGCTGCACGCCATCGCGTTCGAAACCGGTTTGATCGTGGCGGTCGTGCCGCTGGCGGCATGGTGGCTCTCGATCAGCCTGTGGGAGGCTTTCCTGCTGGATGTCGGACTGCTGCTGTTGTTCCTGCCCTACACGATGCTGTTCAACATGGCGTGGGACAAGGTGCGTGAGCGGGTTGTGGCCAAACCGCATCAGACCGTTCAGGCTGATCGCTAAAAAAAGTGAAGAGCACACATCCCCTTGTGGGAGCGAATTCATTCGCGAAAAACAGTTCAGCCGATAGAGATGCACCGGTTGCACTGGCCCATCGCGAATGAATTCGCTCCCACTGGGCGGACAGCGTTCATCCCCTAATCGAGTCAAGCCCCGTCTGGCCTCAGGATAAAAACGGTAAAACTTCTGCCAGCAATTCCTGCGGAATCTCCTCGGCCAGATAATGCCCGCCCGGCAGCGCTTTGCCGCGCACGTCGGTGGCGACGTTCTGCCACTCCTTCAGCGGCTCGAAACATTTGCCGACCGTGCCCTCGCTGCCCCACAAGACCAGTAACGGCAACGTCAGGTGATGACCGGCCTCGATGTCCGCCCGATCATGTTCCAGGTCGATGCTGGCGCTGGCGCGATAGTCTTCGCACACACCACGAGACGCACCTGGCAGGCTCGCGCACCGCAGGTATTCGGCGAAGGCTTCGTCGGTGAAAGGCGTCAGCCCTGCGCTACGACTGCCCATCACACTGCGCAGGTACTGCTCCGGACTGGCCTCCAGCAACATTTCCGGCAAAGGGGCCGGACGGATCAGGAAAAACCAGTGCCAATAGGCACGGGCAAAGGCCTCATTGGTCTGGCTGTACATCGCCAACGTCGGTGCGATGTCGAGCAAGGCCATGCGCGTCACGGTCTGCGGATGATCCAGCGCCAGCCGATGCGCAACGCGGGCGCCGCGATCATGGGCCAGGATGGAGAACGTCGACAGGCCCAGTTCGCGCATCAACTCGACCATGTCGCGGCCCATCTCGCGCTTGGAATAACTGGAATGGTCTGGCGTCGCAGGCGGCTTGCTGCTGTCGCCATAACCGCGCAAATCAGCGGCCACCACCGTGAAGTGCTGGCTCAGGCGCTCGGCAATCTTGTGCCAGATGACGTGGGTCTGCGGGTGACCGTGCAGCAGCAACAGGCCTGGGCCGGTCCCGCCGATGCGATAGCTGATCCGTACACCGTTGACCAGGCGCTGGTCTTTCTGAAATCCGGCAAACATGGATGACTCCTTGTGATTGTTGGCGCATAGCCTAGATCGCTGAGCCAGAGCGGCAAGGCCCAAAGCGTGGCCGCGCCGTTCATGAACCGTGTTCGCAGGCCATGACGCAAATGCGCGATGCGGTAGACCAATCCTGGAAAACCTCGGCAATTGGTCTCCAAAAATCCTGATCCATTGGCTATTCGGCCATCGTGAGCTCAAGCGTAATGTAGTGCCACAGCCAACGAATTTCCCACTGACTCATCGGAGCACGCACACATGAACAAAAGAATTTCCTGGGCACAGAAATCGCCAGAAGCCTACAAAGCCATGGTCGGGCTGGAAGCCGCCCTGGCCAAATCAGGCCTGGACAGCTCGCTGCTGGAACTGATCCGTCTGCGCGCTTCGCAGATCAATGGCTGCGCCTACTGCGTCAACATGCACGCCAATGACGCCCGCAAAGCCGGTGAAACCGAAGCCCGCCTGCAGACCCTGAGCGTATGGGCAGAAACCGCGTTCTTCACCGACAAAGAGAAGACGGTACTGGCGTGGGTCGAAAGCCTGACGCAGTTGTCGATCCATCACGCGCCGCAGGATCAATACGAAGCCCTGCTTGAGCATTACAGCGAAGCGGACGTCGCCAACATCACCCTGGCGATCGCCACCATCAATGCCTGGAACCGCTTCGGCGTGGGCTTTGCGATGGTTCCGGCCTGATCGATTGCGCTGGAAAACCTTTGCCGGACCACTAAGGGATGCACGTCGTACATTCGCAGCGTGCATCAACCCGTTGAATCCCACGCATAAGCACTTTTGGTTGGTGCCCATTACCGTGCGTCGATAACAATTACGCCACTTCCCCACGGCGCAATGAGCACTCGAACATGACAATGGACATCCTCAGGCTTGCGGCCTTTTCCGACGCTGACCAAGGCGGTAATCCGGCTGGGGTCTGGATCGGCGAAATCTTTCCTGACGACGCGATCATGCAGCGGGTGGCCGCCGAGGTCGGCTATTCGGAAACGGCCTTCGCGGTGCCGCAAGGTGACGGTTTTCGTGTGCGCTATTTCTCCCCCGAAGCCGAAGTGCCGTTCTGCGGTCACGCCACCATCGCCTTGGGCGCAGCGCTGGCGGGCCGGTTTGGCGAAGGCCTTTTCAAGCTCTTCCTGAACGAAGCGCAGATCAGCGTCGAAGGACACAGGCACGGCGCATTGACCTCTGCCGCGCTGCAATCCCCGCCGACCTTCAGCAAACCGGTCAGCCGCGAACGGCTCAGTCAGGCCATGTCACTGTTTGATCTGCAAGCCGAAGATATCGACTTGCGTATTCCGCCTGCGCTTATCAATGGCGGCGCGCAGCACCTGGTGCTCGCCGTGAATCGTCGGGACACGCTCAGGAACATGCGCTATGACTTCGCGACGGGCCGTGAGTTGATGGTGCGTGAAGGTTGGGTGACGATATTGCTGGTGTTCGCCGAATCCCCTCGCCTCTTCCACACGCGCAATCCATTTGCCTTTGGCGGCGTCTATGAAGACCCTGCCACGGGTGCATCGAGCGCGGCGTTCGCCGGTTATTTGCGTGACATTGGCTGGGACCATGGCGGCGTCATCGACATCGTGCAGGGCGAAGACATGGGCAGCCGCTCGCGGATTCGAGCCGAGTTCAGTCCTGAACCCGGCAGTTCAATCCGTCTGTCAGGGACCGCGCGTACGTTGTAATCGCTACACCTTCAGATAGCGACCGCTGATCGCCGCACCCAGCAGCATCACGGCGATGATCAGAAACGCCGCGCCGAGGCTGCTGAGGTGGGCGACGAACCCGATACCGGCCGGGCCCATCAGGATACCGATGTAACCCAGCGTGGTGATGGCCGGAACGGCGACGTTCTCGGGCATGGTTTTCTGTCGGCCCACCGCGCTGTAGAACACCGGCACGATGTTGGAGCAACCCAGCCCCACGAGCGCGTAACCGGCCAAGGCTGCTTGCCAATAGGGAACCAGTGTGGCGACTGTCATGCCGACCGCTGCGCACAACCCACCGAACAGAATGATCTTGTGCACGCCCAGTCGACGCACGATCGGGTCGCCGCACAAGCGTCCGATGGCCATCGCCAACGCAAACACCGCATAACCAAAACCGGCGTATGACGGCTCGACACCGTGCCGGGCGCTTAGGAACACGGCGCTCCAGTCGAGCATCGCGCCTTCGGTGAGGAAGACGGTAAAGCACATCAGGCCGATGAACAGCACCACGCCATGGGGAATGGCGAACGCCGGACCGCCCGCTTCACTGCCGTAACCGAGCATGTTCGGGCGAGCCTTGTACAAGGCCAGGGCGATGAACACCGACACCAGCGAAACGGTCAGCCACGGCCACACGCCTATGCTCAGCAGCGCAGAAACACCTGCCGCCCCCACAATACCGCCACAACTGAACAGCCCGTGAAAGCCCGACATCATGGTCTTGCCACTGGCGCGCTCGACGATGATGGCCTGTATGTTGGTGACACACCCCAGCGCGCCCATGCTGGCGCCGTAGATAAAAAGGACCGCCACCATCAATGGCACGTTGTCGAGTGTGGCGAGTAACGGCAGGCACAGGCAGGCGATGCTGCCGACCACAGTGATGATGCGACGACAGCCGTAACGCACGGTCATGGCGCCGGCCAGTGGCATGGCGATGATCGAGCCGATGCCCAGACACAGCAGCAACAGGCCGAGGCTTGCGTCGTCCAGGCCCAGGCGGCTCTTGGCATAAGGCACCAGCGGCGCCCACGCGGAAATGCTGAACCCGGTGATGAAATACGTGACGCGGGTGGAAAACTGTTCGAGCCGTCCTGGCACGGTCGGTGCCGCAGTGCCGATGGAGGTCATTGCTGCTCCCTTGTCTGGCGGTGGAGAAAGCCGCCCTGCATGGGTCGACAAACTAAGAGCCTAACAAAGGTTGGCGCAATGCCGAAGAAGGGATGTGGGTGGATTTAGCCTCAGGAAGGCCTCAGTCGTCTTACGACATCCATGATCGACATAGCCGGGAGACTGCATTACCCCTGTAGGAGCAATCGGAGGTTACGACGGTCGCGACGCAGTGTGTCAGCCAATACATCACTGCCTGACACACCGCGTTCGCTGCCGTCGTAACCTCCGACGTCTCCCACACTGGACCGCGTTGCCGGGCGTACGCCTTATGCTTTCCGCGGCGAGATTGTGAATGATCTCGACGATTGAGCGTGGGAAACGATCAAGCACCCTCTACATCGCCGGGAGAATGCATTTCCCCTGTAGGAGCAATCGGAGGTTACGACGGTCGCGAATGCGGTGTGTCAGCCAATACATCACTGCCTGACACACCGCATTCGCTACCGTCGTAACCTCCGACGTCTCCCACACCGGACCGCGTTGCCGGGGCGTATGGCTTACGCCTTCCAAGGGGACTTGCGGATGATTTCAATCAAGTTCAGCGGCTTGAGCGTGGGAACAAGCAGCACCCTCTACATCGCCGGGAGAATGCATTTCCCCTGTAGGAGCAATCGGAGGTTACGACGGTCGCGAATGCGGTGTGTCAGGCAATACATCACTGCCTGACATACCGCATTCGCTGCCGTCGTAACCTCCGACGTCTCCCACACCGGACCGCGTTGCCGGGGCGTGCGGCTTATGCCTTCCACGGCGAGGTGCGGATGATCTCGACGATTGAGCGTGGGAAACGATCAAGCACCCTCTACATCGCCGGGAGAATGCATTTCCCCTGTAGGAGCAATCGGAGGTTACGACGGTCGCGAATGCGGTGTGTCGGGCAATACATCACTGCCTGACACACCGCATTCGCTGCCGTCGTAACCTCCGACGTCTCCCACACTGGACCGCGTTGCCGGGGCGTGTGGCTCACGCCTTCCAAGGCGACTTACGAATGATCTCGACGAAGTTCAGCGGCTTGAACGTCGGGTTTTCATCGACCAGCACGTCGGCGTTGACGGTGCCGAAGGTGGTGTCGGGCTTGTGACGGAAGCCGTTGGCGAAGGCGCACAGGATGCATTCCTTGAAGGCTTCACCACGCGGGTGAGCGTGGGTCACGACTTCACGCTGCTGGTCGCTGAACTGGTCGTAGTTGATGCCGAGCACGTCCATCTCGACGCCTGCGGTGACCAGTGCCACGTTCGGCCGCAGGTGCTCCGGCACGCCCGGCGTGGTGTGCAGGGCGATCGACAACCACACTTGCTCCAGATCGCCTTCGGACAAGCCGAACGGCTTGGCGAACGCACGGGCTGCGTTGGCGCCGTCCACTTCGAAGCGCAGGTCCGGGCTGCGGTGTTTTTCCATCAGACCGAGGTCGTGGAACATGGCGCCGACGTACAACTGCTCGGCGTCGTACTTCAATCCTTTGCGCTCACCGGTCAACGCGCCCCACAAAAAAACACGGCGGGAGTGATTGAACAGCAGATCGTCTTCCTGATCGCGGATGTATTCGGTGGTCGCGCGAGCCAGGGCGCTGTCAGGGATCTTGATACCGGCGATTTCTTGAGTCATGGAGGTCTTCCTCGATTGATCGCGCCGGTGTGGCGCGTTGAGGAGAAGTCTGCGGGACGAGGGTTTGCCCCTCAATCGGCGCGCGGTCTCGTTCTCTGCCAAACGTGCATCGTTTACTGCCAGCCCATCTGGCGTTTACCAGATTCCGCGCGAACGAGAGGGGCGCCTTCGGCTAGACTGTGCGCCGTTTCCCACGATCAGGCCGCCAGAGTCTGACGCCGTAAGCACCTTCAAAATCCTCAAGCATCGAAACCAAGGAGACCCTGTGTACAAGGGTGTTGCGTTATCGGTCATGGCCTCCTGCCTCTTTGCGGTCATGTACTACTACACCTCGCTGCTCATACCGTTGAGCGGTGAAGAAATCTTCGGCTGGCGCATGCTGCTGACCCTGCCCTGCGTCACGGTCTTCATGCTGTCCAGTGGCGACTGGCGCCTGGCCCGTGCGCTGGCCGGACGCATTCGCCAGAACCCGGCCCTGCTCGGCGGCATGGCGCTGTCGGCATCGCTGATGGGCGTGCAACTGTGGCTGTTCCTGTGGGCGCCCTTGCACGGGCGCAGTCTGGAAGTGTCGCTGGGCTATTTTCTGTTGCCATTGACGATCATCCTCACGGGACGCCTGGTCTATGGCGAGCAGCTCTCGCATTTGCAGAAGATCGCCGCGTGCTGCGCATTGGTCGGCGTGGGCAACGAGCTGCTGCGTTTGGGCAGTTTTTCCTGGGAAACCCTGGTGGTGTGCCTTGGGTATCCGGTGTATTTCATCCTGCGGCGCAAACTCAAGACCGATAACCTTGGCGGGCTATGGTGGGACATGTTGCTGATACTGCCAGCGGCCGTGTTCTTCATCTGCAAGGGCAACCCTGCGGTGGTCGAACAGTTCCCGCGCTTCTACCTGTTGATTCCGGTACTGGGTGCGATCAGCGCTTCGGCCCTCGTCGCCTATATCCTGGCCAGTCGCCTGTTGGCGTTCAGCGTGTTCGGCCTGCTGAGTTACGTTGAGCCGGTGCTGCTGGTCGGTGTCGCCCTGTTGCTGGGCGAGTCCATCGGGCGGGATGAATGGATGACCTACCTGCCGATCTGGCTCGCGGTCATGGTGCTGATGGGTGAAGGCGTCAAGCATGTGTTGGCGCAAAGTCGACGTAACAGCGTTTGATCGCAACACATCGTCGATGCAAGCGATGAGCGCATCGCTGATGGTTTAACGCTGTGGCAGCGAATTCATTCGCGGGGGCCGGTACAGCCGATAGCTGTCTGGCGTCTGGAGCATCTTTCGCGAATAAATTCGCTCCCACAGGTTTCCATCGCCTGAAGGTACATTGCATCGGTTGCCTTAGTGCCCAAACCGCGCCAGCTGCATTTCCTGCAACCGGCTCAGCGTCCGGCGAAAGGCAAAGGCCAGGTAACCCTCGGTGTACAGTTCCTGCATCGGCATGGCCGCCTCGACATACAGCGGCACCTTGCGGTCATAACACTCGTCCACCAAGGCAATGAACCGCCGCACGCCGTCATCGTAGGGCGACAACTGCGGCAGTTCACGGTCGCCCGCCACCACCTGCTCCACGCCGTCCTCGGTGCCGCGTGCGATGCGCCCTTCTCGCTGCGGCGCACTCAACGCCGGCACTTCGCTTAGCAACACCGCCTGGTAGCGGTCGCACAGCTCGATGAAGTCCATCGCCGCCAGAGGCTGCTCGCACAAATCGGCATATCGACACCAGACCACCGTCCTGCTGGCGCGCACCACCGGCACATGCCGCCGCCCCACGGGCACCGGCTGAATCGACACCGACTCGCCGCTGCTCAGCGTCTCGAAGACCTCGACCAAGGCGCTGGCGCCCTGCGCTTTCGTCACCCAATAACGCTGCTGCGCCTGCCCCGGGTGCAAGCGATGGTCTTCACCGCCGTCCACGGAGACCACAGTCATGTAGTGATTGATCGCGGTAATCGCGGGCACGAAACGATCGCGATTGTGCCCCGTCGCATAGAGCTGTTCCGGCAGTTGGTTCGACGTGCAGACCAGCACCACACCTTCTTCGAACATGGCCCTTAGCAAACCGCCCAGAATCACCGCATCGCCAATGTCATTGACGAACAGCTCGTCGAAACACAGCACGCGCACTTCCTGAGCGAGTTCCCGGGCGAGCACCTCCAGCGGCTTGGGCATGCCGGTCAACTGGAACAACCGCTGATGCACCCAACGCATGAAGTGATGAAAATGCTGGCGGCGCGCGGGAATCTGCAGGCTCTCGTAGAAACGGTCCATGAGCCAGGTCTTACCACGCCCGACCGGGCCCCACAGGTACACGCCCTTTACCGGCGCTTGAGACGTGCGATCACGCAGGGCCTGCCAGCACGCCTGAAGTCTCTGCGCCGCCTGGCGCTGGGCCTCATCCGGCTGAAAACCCTGCGTGTCGACCGCCTGTTGCCAGGCATCCAGAGGAGACAGAACACTCATCGCAAAACATCACCGCGTGCTGGAGGATTGATCGTGGCGTCTGGAGTAGGAAGCGCCCAGCAGGTAGAAACAGCCGCCGGCCACGATAAAGGCCGCCAGCATATAGAACATGAAGTGCGCTGACTGCGTCGCCAGCGCAAAACCGCACAGCACCGGCCCCAAAGCACCACCAAGGTTGGACAAGTTCTGCGCGCCGTAATACATGCCGCGCAGGTGCGTCGGCGCGATGCGGTCGATGAACATGTATTCAGCCGGGAACACGATGATTTCGCCAAGGGTGAAAATCGCCACCGCCAGCGACCAGTGCAGCACCGTGGTCGACAGCGCAAACCCGACCACGCCCATCAGAAACAGGCTGAAACCTGCCGTCAGCCACTGATTCAGGTACTGATGGCTGATGTGTTTGCCAACGAAATACTGCAGGCAGATGACCACCGTGGCGTTGACCGCCACCACCGAGCTGATGACCTGATACGTGAATTCCGGGGTGCTGGTGGTCACCAGGTACTGCGAGATATACGCCGTGAACTGCCCGAACACCACGGCGCTCAGCACGCCGCCTACGGTGAAGCACACCAGCCGATAGTCCTTGAGCAGAATTCGCCCGACCGCCAAAAACGATACCGGCGTGTTCGCAGGGTCCGCCGAGCTGAGCTTGCGGTCGCCGAAAATCGAATAAACCACGAAGAAACCCAGCCCCAGAAGCGCCGACATCATGAACGGCAGCTTCATGTTCCAGTGCGCCAGCCCCGCGCCAATGAACGGCCCCACCGCATAACCGATGTTGATCAGCGTGTAGCGCACCGAAAACACCTTGCTCTGCTCGGCCACCGGCAACAGCTTGCCAAACGCCGCCTTGACCACGATGTCGATCACTGAATAGGCGAAGTTGAAGGACACCAGAAACAGGAAGAACAGCCACAGCTTGTTTGTCACGCACATGCCGACGAAGCCGGTGACGAAGAACCCGGTGAAACACAGGATCAGCTTGTAGCTGGACAGTTTGTCGGTGAGGTAGCCGCCATACAGGCTCAGCAATGAGCCGACGATCAGCGCACTGCCTACGACCATGCCGATATCACTGATGCCCAGGACAAAGCTGGAGGAAAGGTAAATCACCAGATACGGCAGGGTGATCGCCCTGCCCAGCGTCAGAAACAGCGACGAGGACAACAGCAGATTGACTGAGGCAGGGTAATGTCTGAGGGCAGCGAGCATCCGTGTTCTGTCCTTAAAGGCGGCGGATTGGGCGAGCAAGAAGCGTCAAGCCAGGCATCGTTACATAATCTTGCCTGGCTGGACACCGAGAAAGCCCTCCCGGCGGTCAGCAATCGCTGTCGACCGGGCTCCCCATACCCAGCAGCGACGTGAAGTCGCGCATATTCAGGGGCTTGCTCAGGTAATAGCCCTGCCCTTCATCACAGGCCACCGCCTTGAGCAGCGCAAGATGCTCGGCGGTTTCGATGCCCTCGGCGGTGACCGTCAGCGAGAGCGCTCGCCCTAACCCGATGATGGCTTTGACAATCGACTGGTCATCCTCGCTTTCACCCAGCCGGGTGAGAAAACTGCGGTCGATCTTCAGCCCGTCAAACGGGAACGTGCGCAGGTAGCTCAACGACGAATACCCCGTGCCGAAGTCATCCATCGCAATACGGACCCCGAGACGCTTGAGTGATTGCATGACCTCCAGCGCGCCCGCAGCATCCTCCAGCATCACCCCTTCGGTGATCTCCAGTTCGACGCGCGACGGCGCCAGGCCGCTCGCCTCCAGAATCTTCTGGACCCGAAGCGCGACCTGACCGCGCTTGAACTCTGCCGGTGACAGGTTGATCGAGACAAACAGATGGGCTGGCCATGTGGCGGCCTGGTTGCAGGCGGTCGCAATGACCCAGTCACTGAGGGGAATGATCAGGCCCGTCTCTTCTGCAATCGGGATAAAGGTGTCGGGCGCGATCAGTCCCCGGACGGGATGCTGCCAGCGAACCAGTGCCTCGGCGCCCACCATGTGCCCATCGGAAATCCGGTACCGGGGCTGAAAATGCAGCCTCAGCTCGCCATGCTTGATGGCAAAGCGCAGATCACTTTCCAGTCGACGCCGCTCGATGATCCGCGCGTTCATGTCGCCCGCATAAAAACGCCAGGTGCTTCTGCCGCTGGCTTTGGCCTCATACAAGGCAATGTCGGCATAACGAAGCAGTTCGGCGGCTTCTCGAGCGTCAGTGGGTGCCATCGCGATACCGATGCTGGCACTGACGAACACTTCTTGCTCGTTGAGCAGGACGGGATGCTCGATGGACCCGATCAATCGCTGGCACAACGCTTCGACCTCTTCGGGGCCTTCGACATCGGTCAGGATCAGCACAAACTCGTCGCCGCCGACGCGCGCCACCAGGTCGCCGTGACGCACACAATCGGAAAGCCGTCGGGACACCTCGTTCAGCACCGTGTCACCCGCAGCGTGCCCCAGCAGGTCGTTGACCGGTTTGAACCGATCCAGGTCCAGGCTGAGCATGACCAGCGGATGCTGCACCGTCGGCGTCGCCTTGAGCTTGCCATCCAGGAACTCCTGGAGCCTGACCCGGTTTGGCAGTCCGGTCAGCGCATCGTGCTGCGAAAGAAACTCGATGCGTCGCCGCGCCTCGACTTCCTCAGTGACGTCCGTTGCGGTGCCGCGAAAGCCTCCGCCGATCATTTGCCGGGCGGACAAACGCGTGATCCGCGCTTGACCCAGGGCGTCTGCATAACGGCACTGGATACTGATCTCAGGCTTGCGATCCGGAATCGCCAGCCACTGTGAGACGGTCCCCATTTCAGTGCCCAGCAAATCATCCATGGAAGCACCGGCCCAACGGTCGCGCGACAGGCCGGTGACGGCTTCGAATCGCTCCGACAGGTAGGTGAAGCGTCCCTGGTCATCGATTTCCCATACCCAGTCGGAGCTGGCTTCGACGACATCCCGAAACCTGGCTTCACTGGTGGCCAGTGCAATCTGGCTGTGTTGTAAGGAGGCGTAACTGTCATCGAGCGATTTGGCGCTGGCAGTAGTACGACGCAAAATGACCCACGCCATCAGACAGACCAGCAGTGCGGCCACGCAGACCCAAGGCAGACCCAGCATCAATAAGCGCTCGCCTGGCTTGGGCGGTGTCCAGCTCAGGGCTCCGGCCTCGCCGTCTTGACCAAGCGCCAACGCCGACGCCTGACCCATCTCGTTCCCTGCGGCCACGTGGAGCGCGTCCACACCGTAGTCCCTGCCGAGCGCGGCGAGCTTGGTTTCACTCAGCAGCGTGACAAACAGCAGCACCGACGAGGTCCGGTCATCCGGTACGACGGTCGGATCGGTGCCTGGGGTTATCGCAGCGGCGGCCACCAGGGCGGGAACGCCATCGACCTTGATGAACGCCGTCGTCGGGGTCTCCTTCTCAGCGCCCTCACGAGCCTGCGCAAGGATCTGGCTCATCGACGGCCCCAGCCACCGTGCGGCATCGACAGTCGTCAGATTGCCCTCGATCACGGCATAAACGGTGGCATCGACGTCGTTGACGACAAACAGGCCTTCAAACCCGAAATCGCTGTACAGCGTCGGGCCGATGTTCTGGCGCACAAAGGCCCAGTCGGTGTCGACGTGCAGATGGAGGTTCTTATAGCTGTCGCCCCAAAAGGCGTAGTCCTTGATGGTCGCGCTCAGCGACTTCTCCAGCGAACTCACCGCCTTGTGCGTGTAGAACGCACTCTCAACTTCTTCAACACGGTCAAGATCCCGGGCCAGATAGGCGAGCATGCAGGCACCAAGCACAAAAACGCCGGTCAATAGCGCAACGAATTTGAAGAGTGACGCACGAGCCAGCGCCACACTGGAGCGATGGTTTTTCGGGTTCGAGGGGTCCGCAGGGGGAAGCGTTGGCATAGTCGTTCGCAAGGGCTCTTCACGGTCAGTCATGAACCTGTATCGACGGATGCACCAAAATGATGAGTTGCCACCGATCAGCTGCAATCGCCAAAGACAAGCAGCCAGCGGACACCATGGCGAGCAGCTTATGGAACGCGCAGCGACAGACACGCAGCGAATGACGCCAGGCGTTCTCACCTCGGCTGGCTTACGCTCGCAGCATTCCGTAACATTCCCCCTTTTTCGCCGACGCGGCCGTTCCGGCGCCGCTCCGTCATTCAGGTATTACATGAAACCCGCCCGCCTCCGCGCCGATGTCCTCGCCGGCCTCACCACGTCTTTCGCCCTGGTGCCCGAGTGCATCGCCTTCGCTCTGGTCGCCCACCTCAACCCGCTGATGGGCCTGTATGGCGCGTTCATCATCTGCACGCTGACCGCGCTGTTCGGTGGTCGGCCCGGCATGGTGTCGGGCGCCGCGGGATCGATGGCGGTGGTGATCGTCGCGCTGGTGGTGCAACACGGTGTGCAGTACTTGCTGGCAACGGTGTTGCTCGGCGGTCTGGTGATGATTGCGTTCGGCGTGCTGCGTCTGGGCAAACTGGTGCGCATGGTGCCGTACCCGGTGATGCTCGGCTTCGTCAACGGTCTGGCGATCGTGATCGCCATGGCCCAGCTTGAGCACTTCAAAAGCGGCGACACCTGGCTCAGCGGCACGCCGCTTTACCTGATGCTTGGACTGGTGGCATTGACCATGGGCGTCGTCTATACCCTGCCGCGCCTGACCCGTTCGGTCCCGCCCGCACTGGTCGCCATTCTGGGCGTCGGGCTGCTGGTGTACCTGTTCAACCTGCCAACCCGCACGCTGGGCGATATGGCGCACATCGCGGGCGGCCTGCCGGGGCTCGCGCTACCGGATGTGCCGTGGAACCTGGACACCCTTTACATCATTGCGCCCTATGCCGTGTTGATGGCGCTGGTCGGTCTGCTGGAAACCCTGCTGACGCTTAACCTCACCGATGAAATCACCGAAAGCCGTGGCTACCCGGACCGGGAGTGCGTGGCGTTGGGCGTTGCCAACATAGCGTCGGGGTTCTGCGGCGGCATGGGCGGTTGCGCTATGATCGGCCAGACCGTGATCAACCTCAGCTCGGGCGGTCGTGGACGTCTGTCAGGCATCGTGGCCGGGGTAATGATTCTGATGTTCGTGCTGTTTCTGTCGCCGCTGATCGAGCGGATTCCGCTCGCCGCGCTGGTCGGCGTGATGTTCGTGGTCGCTCAACAGACCTTCGCCTGGGCGTCGCTGCGCGTGCTGCGCAAAGTGCCGTTGAATGATGTGCTGGCGATCATCGCCGTGACCATCGTCACCGTGCTCACGGATCTGGCGACCGCGGTGCTGTTCGGCATTCTCATCGCAGCCCTCAACTTTGCCTGGCAACAAGCCCGCGAGCTGTACGCCGACAGCCATGTCGAAGCGGACGGCAGCAAGCTGTATCACCTGCACGGCACATTGTTCTTCGCCTCGGCCACGCCGTTTCTCGATCAGTTCGATCACCTCAACGATCCAGACCACGTCACCTTGGACTGCCGACACTTGCGCTTCGTCGATTACTCGGCCATTGCCGCCCTGAAGACCTTGCGCGAGCGCTATCAGAAAGCCGGCAAACACTTGCGGGTCGTGCACCTGTCCGAGCGCTGCAAAAAGCTGCTCAAGCGCGCGGGCGAGCATCACTGACCGCCAGCAGATAAGCAAGACTTGAGCAGCGTGGTGGTGTTCCTCGGGCCAGGTTGCCCGTTTATGGACGGGACGCGATCTCGTCCAGATGATTGAGCAGGTCCAGCGGATCCTCATAAACCCGCAGCGCCCCGGCCCGCTCCAGCTCGCTGATGTCATAGCCGCCCGAGAGCAGGCCGATGCCTGTGGCCTTGCAACGCCGGGCAGCGAGCATGTCCCAGATGGCGTCTCCGATCACCAGGCACTCCTCGATTGGCACCTCCATGCGCTGAGCAGCTGCCAGGAAAAGGTCCGGATCAGGCTTGCCGTACTTAACGTCGTCGCGCGTGATGAGGGCGACCTCCTCGAGTTTCAGCCCCAGCGCCTCGAGGTTGATTCTGGCGGTCTCGCTGCCTCCGCTGGTCGCGATACACCACTTCAAATCACCGCGATTGAGTGTTTCCAGCAGCTCGATTGCACCGGGCAGCGCAATGATCTGACCCTGAAGCTCGCGATAGGCTTCACTGTGTTTCTCGCTGAGTCGATCAGCCTGCTCGGCGGAGATGTCCATTCCCGTTTCCCGGGATAACGACTTGAGCATCAACCCGCCACTCATGCCGATTTTCCGGTGGATGCGCCACATCGCGAGCGGGATGCCTTCCGAGTCCAGCGCTTGCTTCCAGGCCGCGACATTCTGATAAACACTGTCGGTGAGGGTGCCATCCAGATCAAAAATGAAAGAAGTTCTCGGGCTCATTTTGGTGCTCCATTGCAGCTGCGCAGATCCCGCGAAGGGTAACGCTGCGCGTTTAAAACGGCAGGTAAAAAGGTCGGGCGATCAGCGATCAGGGCTTC
The DNA here is from genome assembly GCF_039697315.1 of Pseudomonas abietaniphila. Taxonomy (NCBI): domain Bacteria; kingdom Pseudomonadati; phylum Pseudomonadota; class Gammaproteobacteria; order Pseudomonadales; family Pseudomonadaceae; genus Pseudomonas; species Pseudomonas abietaniphila. Next base: position 1,063,438 of record NZ_CP155619.1, read on the forward strand.
TTCATCCGCTCGGCATCGGCGGGCCCGGGTTTGACGCGTGCCCCGCTTTCAGGCGACAGGTCTTCTCGACTCACGCGCTGGTCATCTGTCAATCCGGTCTCCGGCATCGCCTCCGATACCCTTTGTTTATCTGCCTTGTCCTGAACGCCTTGATTTTCAGGCCGGGGTGTTGAGTTCGTCATAGGTGCTACCTCGTCCCCTGAATGGGCACACAGTCGTTCGAGAACCGTTGCGCGGTTGCGTTCCAAGTTTCGGTCAGTCGTAGCCGTCACTGGTCGAATACCCGGATCAAGGTGTCGTCCAGCGCCCAGGCTCGCGGCGCACACTTGGCCGAGCAACCAGCATCGTTGCGCTGCACATCGACCGGGACAACGTTCACGCTGAGAATTACCCGAAGTCTAAAGACGGCGCAGCACGTTCAGACGCAGATTCAGCGGTGAAGAAGGTCAATCCTGGCGCAAAAAAAACCCGCACAGAGTACGGGCCAAACCTCAGTGGGCTACGAGCTACTGAGCAATCCTTTTTTTAAATCCTGAGTCAAATAACGCTGAATGCAGATCGCGTACAAGTGTTGCAGCGCTGGCGTCGAATGCCCGCGCACGTCGGCTGAATTTTCCCGCAATCAACGCATTGACCTGTGGAAGAGCGTCTGTCGAGTGTTTCGAGTGATGGTTCATGGCACATTCCCGAGCAGGTTAAAGAAGCGGCCGCAAGACCAGGGTCTGCGACCGTACAGGTTGTTTAACGCGCCGGATCGAGTTCCCTGTCCGCCGCTTGAGCGAGACCGGAACCCAAATCGGCACCGGTCATGGGATCCGAGGCCAGATCGGACTTCGTGCGCTCTTTGAGCATGGTCAGTGTCACTGAATCATCCTCGCTCAGTTCGATGGAGGCCGTGCCGTCACCTCCGTCCACTGCCGGGTGCGGATTCTCCACATACTCAAACTCGGCGTCGCTGTTCCACGGCCCACGTACGTTCGGATCGCCATTGGACATGCTGAAATAGGTCCGACTGAACTCCGGCATGCCCGGCAACTTGCCCTGAGGGAAGTTCGGCTGAATCGAATGCAGCGCTTTCTCGAACGACAACTGGTGAGCGATTTCGCGGGTCATCAGAAAGCCGAGGGCCTCTTTGATGCCTGGATCCGTGGTGACGTTGATGAGCCGCTCGTAGACGATTTTCGCCCGTGCCTCAGCCGCAATATTCGAACGGAAGTCAGCGGTAGGTTCACCGATGGTGTCGATGTACGCTGCCGTCCACGGGATACCCGCAGAATTCACCAGCGGCGCGCCACCCCCATACAGCAGCGAGGTAATGTGCGAGTCGTTACCGGCACCGTTGATATCGCGGTACAGCTCGCCTTCCTCCTGGACACCTTCTGCCAACTTCCCTTTGCCGCCTTTATTGAGCATGACGATGATCGAGCCAATGATCTCCAAATGGCTCAGCTCTTCCGTGGCGATGTCGAGAAGCAGATCCTTACGACCTGGATCCTCCTCGGCCAATGCCTGAGTGAAATAGCGGGTCGCGGCGGCGAGTTCGCCCTGGGCACCACCGAACTGCTCAAGGAGCAGGTTGGCAAGGCCAGGATTAGGCTCGGCAACACGGACGGTGTATTGCAGTCTTTTGTTGTGCAGAAACATGGTGGAACTCCCATATCAAGCTGAACGTCGCTGGCGACAACAATACTTGGCGCTATCGCACTCACGGTTTGAATTAAACGACTGGAGCAGTCATTTACTAGGAGGCGGCAGAGGATATGTAATTCATCTACTTGACAGGAAGCTCGACCAGCGGCGCTTTCAAATAAGTTTTAATACGCTGACAAAATAACGATCAATGGTCACCGTCGATGTTATCCACTCAAACGACACCGGTATGAATTCTTTTTCTACAGCATCTATCCAATCGCATTTGAACGTGGTTATCAGATGTATGGATTCATTTAACCGCACCCGCCCGTAAAGTTGGCTGAACGTTCCAGAATGACGCCGGGTCGAAAAGGTGCAAGGGCACTGGCGCCCTATTATGGATAAGAGGAAACACACAATGGCACACCTAATAAAAACTTCGACGTTCGCCTTGCTTGTCGCGCTTGCCAGTCAAGGTGCTTTCGCGGCGCAGGACAACGATGACTTTGTCGAGGACGCTTCTGCAAAAGGCGTCGCTGAGGTTGAAGCAGGCAAGCTTGCCCAGGAAAAAGGCAGCGCCAGCGACGTCAAGTCGTTTGCGGATATGATGGTCAAAGATCACACGGCGGCCAACAGCAAACTCAAGATGATTGCCGACAAGAAGAATCTGGAAGTCTCTGACAGCGCCGAGCTGGTCGACAAGGCAAAGGCGATGATCCTGGAACTGCGCAGTTCAAAATCCTTCGATCAGGCCTACGCAAACAACCAAGTCAAAGCGCATGAGGCGACCATCGCCCTGTTCGAGGAAGAAGCATCGAATGGAAAAGATGCCGATCTGAAAGCCTTTGCCGCAGAAACCCTTCCAAAGCTCAAGGAACACCTTGTGCATGCTCAGGCGTTGGCCAAGGCTCACGGCGGTGACGCTGCAAAATAAGTACGAACTATCGATGAAGGCAGGGCGACCTGCCTTCAATCGTTTCGTTTTTATCTCCCGATGAAATGCAGATATACATATTAGTTGCGCGCTTACAGGGTCTATTTAGCCTTCGCCGGTGACGCGGTCTGAACTGACGCTTAATTATTAAGTCCGCTTATGGATCCTCCCAGGCAAAACGGAGCCATAGAGATGAGCGCACTCACCTTAAGCGTGCGCACGACGTTAAGCTCAATACCCTTCCGATCCCGACGCCGTCATTGAAGCCTCGAAGTTGGGACACAACACTTCTGTCCGCGACGTCCAAAAACGACGTCGTTTATTCACGCACGTTTTACTCATCTGCCGCCCCGTCAGAACGTGTAGTATGCATAAACATCTATCAGAAATTACCCCCATGTTTGCTGAAAGCGAAGCAGGCCAAAGAATCGCGGTGGCTCTGGCGCACCGGGTTGACGGCATCGCGGACATTTCCAGGATCGCCGACGCGATCACCACAATGTTTGCGGATATAAATGCCGCCTTGACGCCCATTATCGGGCCCAAAGGCGTTGCTGCGCTGCACCGCAGGAATCTGCTGCTTTGTACCTCAACGCACCCGCAATTCGCGGAAGTTTTCAAGACGCTGGTCGATGCCATGGATCTGAGGGAGCTTAGATCGACGCTGATCAAGCTACAGAAGGACGAGGCCGTTTTCTTTAGTGAGCAATTGCTGAAAACGTTCTTCGAGCTGCTTGCCACTCTGATCGGACGATCCCTCGCTACACGACTGCTGCTTGACGTGTGGGGAAATTCTTTAAGCGGCACACCTCCGCAGGACACTTCACGATGAGTACCAAAGTCACAATCAATCGTCTGGCCACAGGCGTACCGGGTTTCGACGAAATTCTGGGTGGAGGTTTGCCGGAGTTTTCATTCAACCTGATTGCAGGCCCGCCGGGCTGCGGCAAGACAACCCTGGCTCATCAAATGATGTTCGCGCTCGCCACACCTGAGCGCCCTGCGATTTTCTTCACGGTGCTCGGTGAGCCTCCACTGAAGATGCTCCGCTACCAGCAGCAGTTCAGCTTTTTCGACGAGGACGCGGTTAACCGTTCGATTCGGTACGTCAACCTTGCCGACGATACCCTTGCCGGGGACCTGGACGAGGTGCTTCGCCGTATCGTGAGCGAGGTAGAAACGCACGCGCCGGCACTGGTGTTCGTCGACTCTTTCCGATCTGTCGTGCTTGCCAGTGAAACGGAATGCAACCCGAACAACAACCTGCCTCAGTTCGTTCAGCAACTGGGGATGTTGATGACCACCTGGCATGCGACGACCTTTCTGCTGGGCGAGTACTTCAACGAACTGGACAGCAACCCTATTTTCACGGTTGCGGACGGGCTGATCTGGCTCCGTCAGAGCGTGCAGCGCAACTCCATGGTGCGCAAAATGGAGATCATGAAGATGCGCGGACAGCCCACGCTGCCGGGGCTGCATACCTTTCGCATCGGAAACTCCGGCGTAACCGTTTATCCGCCTGCGCCTGTCGCGGTGCAGGCGTCCTCCGAGCAGTTGCACGTAAGCGCGCACCCACGCTTGAAGATGGGTATCCCTCGCCTGGACGAAATGCTTGGAGGGGGCCTGCCCAAAGGGTATTCCCTGCTCATTGCAGGCCCGTCAGGTTCGGGCAAGAGCCTGTTGGCTGCCGCCTTCCTGGAAGAAGGCGCACGCAACGGTGAGACAGGGGTCATGGCGGTCTTCGAACAGCGCTCCAACCACCTTCGAAATCCCAAGCTGGTGGAGCTGATCATCAGTGGCAAAGTCGGGATTGTCGACAGACGAGTTCCCGACCTGTCTATCGATGAAATCGTTCAGCAGTTGCTGAGTGAAATCCAGAGACTGAAGGCCTCTCGGGTAGTCATCGATTCCCTGTCAGGGTTTGAGCTCGCCGTGGCACCTGCTTTTCGCGAAGACTTTCGCGAGTCACTGTCACGCATGGTCGGCGCCCTGACCAGCACCGGCGTGACGGTATTGATGACCTCCGAACTCGAGGATCGCTACACGGATTTGCGATTCAGCCCGTATGGCACGGCGTTCTTGACGGACGCGATCATCGTCCAGCGGTACATCGAGGTAGACAGCCGGCTGCAACGCATCATGGCCGTGGTGAAAGTACGCGCCAGTGCCCATTCCGACGAACTTCGGCTGTACCGCATCGACGATAACGGTCTGCAGATCGGCGATCGGCTTTATAACCAGGAAGGATTGCTGGGGGGACGACCCACGCAGCACGGCGCAGGCGACATTCGCTCCTCAGAAGACATCTCATGAGCCACACTTGTGAGTGAGCACAATGACGGGGATAAGACCGAGCGTTCTCAAGAGACTCTCGGGCAATCCTCGCATGCCCCGCATAAGGACAGGGCGCTTGAGCATCTGGAATTCCTGCAGCGGGAACTGGCGGTAGCCAAAGCCTCTGCCGCCAGCGCGCTCCAGATGCAGCTTCTGGTAGAAGCCAATGAACAATTGGTGGTGGCTGCACTCTCGGCGCGAGAGCAACCTCCGACACCGAATCCCGCCGAGCTCTCCGAGCTGTATCACGCAATGCGTGAGGCCAATGAAAACCTGATCGTTTCCGCACTCCATGCTCAGAAGCTTCAGGCTCATGCCGAGCATGCGCTGCTTGAACAAAAAAATGCGCTGGCGAGCGTCGCCCATGAGATGCGCAATCCGCTGACGCCCATCAGCATGCTGGCCGAGCGCATACCGAGCATGCCCGCTGAGAAGATTCCCGAGATGTGCACTTTGATCGAAGGCCAGGTGCGGCATCTCGCACGCATGGTTGAAGACTTGCTGGACGTATCACGTTTGAGCACTGGCAAGCTGCGACTCAATCGTTCTCCCGTCGATATCCTGCTTATCCTCAACCGTGCAGTGGAGGCCTGTGCCACGCTGACGTCAGTCAAGCATCTGCAGGTCGAGACCGATATCCCGAAAACCTCACTCATGGTCGACGGCGACCCGATCCGGATCGCTCAGATATTTACGAACGTGATCACCAACGCCGCGAAATACACGCCCTGCGATGGCTGCATCAGGTTAGAGGTTTCTGTCGAGGCTGACGTCATGCACGTCGTCATATCGGATAACGGCATCGGTATCTCTGCCCAGGCCCTTCCGGTCATTTTCGATGCCTATTTTCAGGATGCGCAGGCCATTGGCTTCAATGGGTCCGGACTGGGAATCGGCTTGACTGTGGTTCGCGAACTCGTCGAGGCGCATGGGGGTAGCGTTCGCGTCAGTAGTGAAGGCGTGGGAAAAGGCAGCCAGTTCACCCTCACCTTTCCGCTGTTCAAGACCGAAGGCCACTAAGTCGATATGCATGGACGTTCAACAGTGGCTGAAAATCCGCAACCCGTTTGCTTCTGCAGGTGCAATGTGACCACGAACGAAGAACTTATCGCGTGGAACGCCCACTGGAGAATATCCAGGCAGACCATGCTGTGCAGAATCTGTGGGGCGGAGCAAGCCGAGACTGACCGGGCCGAAGGCTTCAGCCACTTACCGGGATGCGTTCAAGCCCATACCGGGCATTGTCCATGGGACGAGTTGGACCGGATCTGCAAGCCGTTCGAGCGCAAGCCGGGTCCCTAGCCCTATCCCATGACAACTCCAAAATCGCTAACGCCTTGGTGAAGACCGCAGGCTAAGGTACTGCGGCGTTCACAGAACAAACATCCGACTGCTCTTCACCCGTCAACGCGCAGCCACACCACTCACCCGCTGCCGAGCCCATTCAAACGCATACACCTTCTCCGGCGGCGGAGCCTGGCAAGTGCCGTTGTCTGCATCCGCCCCGACCAGATACCACTCGGCCCGCGACGTGTCGCCCACACTGCGGGCCTTCGCCGGGTCGTAGCAGCGCGCCATAGCGCCTGCGGGCACGAGGGCGTAGGCCTGTGGGTGGCTGCGCAACCAGACGACCGAATGCTCCAGCGGGTTTTTGTCCATGAAGCCAAAGTGCACGACGGGCTGCTGCGCGAACAGCCAGTGCCCTTCACGCCAACCCACCAGCACCACCTCCGCATTCCCGGTCAATTGCGCCACGTCCCGCATCATGGTTTCGTGAGGATTGATGCCTTCCTGACGAGGCTCGACGAAACCGCGCACGAACCAGGCGCACAACCACACTGCCGTGAGCGTGACAAACACCGTTCGGCCCCAAGGCCTGCGGTTGAACCAGCGACGCAGCATCCAGGGAATCAACGGCGCGACCGCCAGCACCAGCGCAGGCACCGCAGGAAAAACGTAGATCTTGCGCTTGCCGGTGCTCAGGCTGAAGAACACCAGCACCATCACCACCCAGCCGAGCAACACCAGGACCCGACCATCGTGCTTGAGCAACTGCTTGCGCCAGGCGGGCACCAGCCAAGGCAGCATGAAGATGATCGGTATCCAGTATTTGGGGATGACCTGGACGAAGAAATACCAGAACGGCTCGCGGTGGTCCCAAGCATTGGCGTAGCGGCCAGCCGTCTGCTTCAGCAGGATTTCCTGAGCGTACGCCAGGCTGTCGGCGCTGCCCTGCGACACGATCACGATCAACGGCAGCAGCCATATGGCAATCGCCGCCAACGCCACCAGCAACCCCAACCACCAGGCTTTGGCCTTGCCCGGCATTGGCACCACCCCGTGCCAGCCTTTGCGCACCCCATAGGCATAAGGGATCAACATCAACGCCGGCAAAAAGCCCACACCCTTGCTGATGATCCCCAGGCCCATGGCCGCGCAGGCGATGTAAAACCAGCCCCATGCCGGTCCCAGCAGCAAGTGCCGGCACATGCCGTAGATCCCGAGCATCATCCACAGCGCGAGAAAGCCGTCGATCTGTCCGGTCTGCAAGATGCTGTACGTCTGGTAGGTCGTGAGGAACAGCAGCGCCGTGATCACGCCGATACGCCGTCCCCACAGGCGCCGGCCCAGGTCATACAGGCAACCGGTGGACACCGCGCCCGCCAGCAGCGCCGGCAGATACAACGCGACTTTGGGCAGGTGGGTCAGTTGCACGCACAGCGCCACCGCCCACATGAACAGCGGCGGTTTGTCGGCGTAAATCTCACCCGCACGGTGCGGAATGAACCAGGAACCGTTCTGCAGCATTTCCAGCGCGACGCCCAGAAAGCGCTCTTCGTCGACGTTGAGCGGTTGGCGCCAGCCAAGACCGGCGCCCAGCAGCACCACCGCTAACCCCACACATGCCCAAAACTCCAACCGCGAAGAGGCCAATCGTATCCGCACGGTCAGTTTCCCTTGTCCGGTTCGGGAGATTGCTGGTCGCCATGTTTGGCAATCAGTTGCAGATTGCGCAGGTAGACGATGAACCCGAAGGACTGCCCGACGATGAACACCGGGTCTGCACGGTAAATCGCGTACGCCAGCAGCAAGGCACTGCCGATGATGCTCAAGTACCAGAACCCGACCGGGATCATGCTGCGTTTCTTGTATTCGCTGTACAGCCATTGCAGGACAAACCGCCCGGTGAACGCCAGCTGGCCGACGAAACCGACGGCCAGCCATAACGATTCTCTGCCCATCTCAGACCTCGGTTTCTTGTGCGGTGACGTCCAGACGGGTGCGCCTTATCAGCCACCACACGCCGAACAGATCGAGGATGCCCACAAGGGCCCGGTCCAGGTTGCCGTAATTCGACACCCCCGATCCGCGCTCGCGGTGATTGACCGGTTGCACCAGCATTCGGCCGTTGTGACGACGGATCAGCGCAGGGATGAAACGGTGCATGTGATCGAAGTACGGCAAGCGCAGAAACGCTTCGCGCTCGATCAGCTTGATGCCGCAGCCAGTGTCGGGCGTCTGGTCTTTAAGCAGGTTGCTGCGCAGCCTGTTGGCGAAGCGCGACGCCCAGCGTTTGCTCGCAGTGTCCTGACGGTTGACCCGATGGCCCGCCACCAGCTTCACGCCCCCGGGTTTACCTTCCGATCCCCGGACCAGATCCAGCATCTTTGGCAGGTCGGCAGGGTCGTTCTGACCATCACCGTCCAGCGTCGCCAGCCAGTGCCCGCGCGCCGCCTCGGCAGCGTGGTGAATCGAGGTGCTTTGGCCCAGCGAACGCGCATGACTCAGCACCCGTAACTGAGGGTATCCACTGGCCTGCAAGCTTCGTAATTCGGCAGCGGTGGCGTCGGTGCTGCCGTCGTCCACCACGATGACTTCAAAGGTCTCGTTGGCCAGCGCGGCGCGGACTTCTTCCAGCAACGGAATGAGGTTGCCGGCTTCATTTTTTGCCGGAATGAGCACCGATACATAAGGAGTTTCGGACATGAAGTTCCTGTCACAAGGCTGGGAAAATGAAGGGTTAAACGCGGTAGTAGCTGCAGTACCAGTCCACGAAGGACGGCACACCGGTCGACACCGTGACCTGAGGCCGGAAACCCGTTCGCGCTTCGAGCTCACGGGTGTCGGCCCAGGTGTTCAGGACGTCGCCCGGCTGCAGTGGCATGAAATGCTTGATGGCGCGGATGCCAAGGGTGTCTTCGAGGCACTCGACGAAGTCCAGCAGCTTCACGGGGGAGCCAAATCCGATGTTGTAGACCTTGTTCGGCGCGCCGTCTTCGCAGGTCGGCGGCAGCGGGATCAGGCGCACGAGGCCCTCGACGATGTCGTCGATATAAGTGAAGTCGCGAGACATGGCGCCATCGTTATAGATGTCGAGGGTGCGTCGTTTAAGAATGGCGTCCGTGAATTTGAACAGCGCCATGTCCGGTCGGCCCCACGGGCCATACACGGTAAAAAAACGAAGGCCGGTCGTGGGAATGCCATAGAGGTGAGCGTACGAATGGGCCATGAGCTCGTTGGCGCGTTTGGTGGCGGCATAGAACGACATCGGCCGCTCGACCGAGTCCGTCGTTGCATACGGCAGATGATCGTTCAACCCGTACACCGAGCTGCTTGAGGCATAGATCAGATGCGTCGGCACATGGGCGCGGCAAGCTTCCAGCACATTGAGAAAACCCACCAGGTTGCTTTGCGCGTAGGTGTCCGGGCTGTCGATGGAATAGCGCACGCCGGCCTGAGCGGCGAGGTGAACGACGTGGTCGAAGCGCTGTTCGGCAAACAACGCCAGCATCGCGGGCTTGTCGCCCAGATCGAGCAGCCTGAACTCGAAATTGGGCAGCGCCTTGAGCAGGGCCAGTCGAGCTTGCTTGAGTTCGACGCTGTAGTAACCGTTGAGGTTATCGATGCCGACCACGTCGTGGCCGTCCCTGCACAGCCGTCTGGCGGTATGAAAACCGATAAACCCCGCAGCCCCGGTGATGAGGATTTTCTTACGGTTACCCGGAACGCTCACATCCATAAGTTGCTCTGCTCGATGGCCAAGGCGTTTTTATCGCTGCAGAGGCTTATATCAATCGCAAGTGAAGCTTTTATGGGCAGTTGTTTACAGTTGTGTGAGCAACGACGGTGTCCGGTCCCGCGTCAGCCAAATGGCAACTTCGGGTGCAGTGTTTCCGGCCTTTTGCCAGATGGGTGCGCCCCCCTGAGAATAATCGATACAAAAATACTCATACTTTGTACACAACCAAAATCTGCAACAGCTTTGAAACAATCCGCCCAATGGTCGATGCCCTTCATCTATAAGGCTCTCAAGCGTGTCGGCGCTATACAAGCTGACCACTCGATCAGATTCGTGGCCCGGTTATTGCTCCAGGCGAGCTACCGGCACTGTTCCATCGTGGTTGTGCGCTTGTATTTGCGGAGTTTTCTATGCCTGTCTGGCGAAAAAGTATTCAGTGGCAACTGACACTGAGCATGGGCGCTGCGCTGGTGATCAGCAGCCTGATCGTCATTGCGATTTACGCCTTCGCACTGAATAAATTGACCGACCGTTACCTGCTCCAGCAAGCGATGCCGGCCAGTGTCGAGGCAATCCGTAACGACCTTGAACGTCTGCTGGCCGCCCCGCTGACCGCCGCCAGCGACATCGCCGACAACACGCTGGTGTCGGACTGGCTGGGCACAGGCGAAGACGCCGCGCAGCAACCCTCTTTCATTCGTTACCTGGCGAAAATCAAGGACCAGCACAACGCGCTGACCACGTTCATCGTCGCCAAGGACAGCGGTCACTACATCACCAATAAAGGGGCGGACCGCACGCTGCAACGCGGCCCCGCCGAGAACACCTGGTTCTACGGGTTTCTCGACAGCAACAAGCAACGCTCGCTGGACATCGACATCGATGCCACGACCAAGGTGCCGACGCTGTTTATTAACCAGCGTATCGAGCACAACGGCGCAGTAGTGGGCGTGGCGGGCCTGGGCTTCAGCATGAGTGCGCTGTCGCAGATGGTTCGCGATTTCCATTTCGGCAAGGAAGGCCAGGTGTATCTGGTCAGCGCGGACGGTAAGGTCAAAGTGCACCCGAATGCAGACTTCAATGACCGTGAAACGTTGACGCAACTGGTGGGCGATTCCGCCGCGCGGGCGCTGTTGAGTCAGACCGGCGACGGACAGGCGCTGGAATTCGAACGCCAGGGTCAGGCCTACGTGGCGGTCGCCAAACCCGTTGCATCGCTGGGCTGGACGCTGGTGAGCGAGGTTCCGCTGGCGGAAGTCTATGGCCCGGCCAAGGACGCCTTGACCACCATTTCGGCGATCAGCCTCGCCGTGGTGCTGTGTTTCCTGGGCTTTGTCGCCTGGATCGCCCGAGGCATCGTGCGGCCGATTCAACAGGTGACGAATGCGCTGGTCGACATCGGTGGCGGCCAGGGCGATCTCACCCGACGCCTTGATGACAGCCGTGCGAACGAGCTGGGCGACCTGGCGCGGGGCTTCAACCGGTTCATTGAAAGCCTGCGTCTGTTGATCGGCGACGTGCTGAAAACCAGCGAGCAATTGCGCCACAGCGTGGTGGACGTGGCGCGTGTGGTCGACAGCACGTCAAGCCGTGCGCTCAAGCAACAACAGATGACCGACATGGTCGCCACAGCGGTCCACGAGATGGGCCTGACCGTGCAGGAAATTGCCCGTAACGCGGGCGCCGCTGCCGACGTGTCGCGTAATACCCATCAGGAAGCGGTGTCGGCGAAGAAGGTGGTCGGCGAGTCCATCGGTCACATCCAGAGCATGTCCGACGGCGTCGGCACCGCAGCCGGTGCCGTGGAAAACCTGGCGACGCAGATCTCCACCATCGATCAGGTGCTCAGCGTGATTCGCAGCATCTCCGAGCAAACCAACCTGCTGGCGCTCAACGCAGCCATTGAAGCTGCGCGCGCGGGCGAGATGGGCCGCGGGTTCGCCGTGGTCGCCGATGAAGTGCGCACCCTTGCGGGCCGCACACAGAGCGCAACGTCGGAAATCCAGCAGATGATGGGGGAATTGAAGAGTGGCGCCGACCAAGCTGTCACCTCCATGCGCGCCGGGCAAGCGGCGACAGGCACCGGCGTGGAAGCCAGTCGCCGGACGGGCAACTCGCTGGATGCGATTGCCGGGCACGTCGAAGAGCTGACCGACCGCAACCACCAGGTCGCCGCCGCCACAGAAGAACAAAGCACCGTGACCGAAGAGATCAACCGTAACGTGCAAGGCATCGCCGACCTCGCGCAGTCCACCGCCAGCGATGTCAAAGCCTGCCGCGAAGACTGCCAGCGGTTGTCGGAAAAGGCCGAACATCTGGCGGCTCAGATGGCGCGGTTCAGGTTGTAATCGACCACCGCGCATCATGATCTGAACGCCTGACCTGTGGGAGTTAGCTTGCTGACGAATGCAGCCCAGACCACGCGTTCTCACAGGTATAGCGTTTGCGGCGTTAATTCAGGTCCGACAAAATGGTCTCAGTCGCCACCACCTGCGCGTATTCGCCGTGCAGGTTCGCCAGCGACATCCCGTGGATCTCTTCGGCGGTACGCGGATGACCAAAAAAATCCGCACCGTCAAAGGTGTAGCAGGCGTCGTGGGGCACGATCACCTCAAACCCCAGATTGCCGCCGGTGCGCGCCGTGGACTCCACGGAATTGTGGGTCACCACACCAACGATCACCACCTGATTGATCCCGTCCGCGCGCAACCAGCCTTCCAGTGCCGAATGACAGAACGCATCCGGCACCTGTTTGTGCAGCTCCCCTTCCCCGTCCCTCGGCAGAAACGCAGGCTGGAATTCGACCCCCGACTGCTTGGGCCAGAACACCGAATCCGGTTCGCGGGAAAAATGCCGGACGTGAATCACCGTCCGGTCGGTTCGGCGCCACGCCTCAAGCAGCGACAGCATCTGCCGCTCCGCATCAGGGTTGTTGCGGCGTCCCAGCTTGGGGTGGTTGATGCCTTGCTGCATGTCGATGATGACCAGCGCAGCCTTACGGTGGATATCCATGAAATCGCTCTCTTCACACGGCACTGAAATGTCTGGCCAGCTGCTGTTCGGCAAACTGCTCGATGATGAAATCGACAAACGCCCGGGTCTTCCCAGGCAGCATTTTGTGTTCACTGTAATAGATCGAGATGGTGCCATCCTCGACATACCAATCCGGCAACACCCGCTGCAACGCGCCGCTGCGTAAATAAGGCAGGGCAAACGGCATGCTCACCAGCGCGACACCCAAGCCTTGGGTCGCCGCCCGGCACGCCGCTTCGGAATCGCTCATGGTCATGCGCGCCTTCAAGCGCAACGGGCTTTGTTCCTGGCTGCGGTGAGTGAGCGGCCAGGCACGGATTCTGCCCGTCTGCGGCGAACGAATCAGGATGCCTTCGCACTCACTCAAATCGTCAGGATGCTCGAGCCGCGGATGCGTCGACAGCCACTGCGCAGACGCCACCAAGACGCGATGGGCCGGCGCCAGCTTGCGGGCAACGACACCTTGCGGCAGATCGAAACCGCCGCCAATCGCGGCGTCAAAGCCCTGCCCGATCAAGTCCACCTGCCGGTTATCGAAATGCCAGTCAGGCGTGATCGCCGGATAACGACGCAAAAACTCGCCCAGCAACGGCACCACGTATAGACAGCCGAATATCGTTCCCACGCTGACCTTCAGCGTGCCGGCCGGACTGCCTTCGGCGCTCGCCAGATTGGCGACGGCATTCTGGATGGTATTGAAGCTTGCGCGGACCTCTTCAAGAAATCGTTGCCCGGCTTCCGTCAGCGTCAGCCGACGCGTACTACGCTGGAACAGCCGCACGCCGAGCCGCCCTTCAAGCTTCGCGACGCTTTTGCCCACCGCCGCCGGGGTCAGGCTCAGACGCCGGGCCGCTTCAGCGAAGCTGCCGACCTCCGCGCTGCGCACGAAACACTCAATGCTGCTGAAGTTTTCCATCTCGATCATTCACAACTTCTGGTTTACACAGACTATAGCGATTACCGGCTACCGAGAACCTAATCCACACCAGATACTGAACCCATCCACTCACTGATCAACGGTTACAGGAGATCGACATGACTCACCCAACCAACCTCATCGGCAAAATCGTACTGGTCCAAGGCGGATCTCGCGGTATCGGCGCCGCCATCGTCAAACGTCTGGCCGAGCAAGGCGCCGCAGTGGCCTTCACCTTCGTCAGCTCCGAAGACAAGGCGCGCGCCCTGCAGGATCACATCACCTCTGCTGGCGGCAAAGCCCTGGCGATCAAGGCCGACAGCGCGAATGAGCAAGACATTCGCGGCGCCGTGGCCAAAACCGTGGAAGCCTTCGAAGGCCTCGACATACTGGTCAACAACGCAGGCGTATTGGCGGTCGCGCCGCTGGACGAGTTCACACTGGAAGATTTCGACCGGACTCTGGCCATCAACGTGCGCAGCGTCTTCATCGCCAGCCAGGAAGCGGCCCGCCATATGAAAGAAGGCGGTCGCATCATCAACATCGGCAGCACCAATGCTGACCGCATGCCCTTCGCCGGCGGCGGCGTCTATGCCATGAGCAAATCGGCACTGGTCGGCCTGACCAAAGGCCTGGCACGGGACCTCGGCCCTCGCGGCATCACCGTCAACAACGTACAACCCGGCCCGGTGGACACCGACATGAACCCGGCAGACAGTGATTTCGCCGAATCGCTGATGAGCCTGATGGCCGTCCCTCGCTACGGTAAAGCCGAAGAAATCGCTGCAATGGTTGCCTACCTCGCAGGCCCCGAAGCGGGCTACGTCACCGGTGCCAGCCTGACCATCGACGGCGGCTTCGGCGCCTGATCCAGACGCCCGAGCTCTCCCACCCCGCCCCGCGCTTCATAAAGAAGCCGGGGCTTCGTGCTTTTTGCTTAACCGCATGAAAATTCTGAAAAAAAGTTTTGCCTTCGAGAGAACTTTCGACTACATTAGCGCGCCTCGACAGACTGAACGTCTGAAGAGATACGGTGAAGTGTCCGAGTGGCTTAAGGAGCACGCCTGGAAAGTGTGTATACAGGAAACTGTATCGAGAGTTCGAATCTCTCCTTCACCGCCACATTCGATGTAAAAGAAACCCCTGAGATTCCTCGAGAATCCAGGGGTTTTTCTTTTTTGGTGATTGAGCCCTTGCCCACCGCCCGCACTGATCCAAACGAGGTGAAAGACCCTCTCGCGTGAACGCCGTTTTGCCCCCACCATTTGTGTGGGTCCACGCTTTTCCCCCATCCGTCCGGATGAACCACCCATCCGATACGGTGTATTTTTGGGGTAATCCCTCCGTCCGCACACTCATTCACCCGCAGAACATCGGAAAGCACGCCGTACTGTCAATTGACCAGCTAATGTTTATCCGTTGCTTTCCACTTTGGGAGTAACAAGTTAGTACGAGGCTAGCTCTACAAGATTACCCAGCCCGTATTCCGGCCCCCATTGCGCGCCCTATTAGAACGAAAACCAGGGCGTGGATCTCGCAGGAGTAGGTTGATGAACGGTATTGGCAAACGCCTGAAACAGGAAAGGAAACGCTTGAAGCTGACGCAAAGTGCCCTGGGCGCCATCGGGGGTGTAGAAGCCAACGCTCAAGGTCATTACGAAAGCGGACAGCGTCTGCCCAGAGCCGACTATCTCTTCCGTATCGCCGCGGCAGGCGTCGACATCAGTCGCGTGGTGACTGGCATCGATTCGCACAATCGAATGGAGGTGCCGGTTTTGCCCAACTTGCCAGCGGGGCATAACGGGTTCGGTGACGATGAACACGACAGCACGGAAAGTGTGGTGAAAATCATTGGGCAGCTCCGTCAAAGCCTGTGGGTCACCGCCAATGCGTTGTGCGAAGTCACCCGGTTGGTCGACTCCAGAGAGGTGCAGAAAAACGGCGATCATGTCGAGGACCATTTACGGGTTCTGCAGGGAGATGCTGACATGTTCGTTGCGCTGGCGTTGGCCAGAGTGCAGAAAGCGAATCACGAAACGCATTGAAGGCACCACCGCACCACTGACAGCACCCTCCCGCAGATGGTAGCCTTGCGCCATACAGGGAGGGTTCTTTCAATGAAACTGTTTGCAGGCACACTCGCCCTGCTCGCGCTGGGCGTGTGTGACGTCGCTACTGCGGAAGTGTTCAAGTGCATGACGCACGATGGCAGGGTCAGCTTTGCTTCAACGCCCTGCCCTACCTACGTGGGCGATGCCTTACCGCTGCGCCCTGCTCCCTCGCGTCTCTCCAGTGACTGGGAGGAACCTGACTTCCCGCATCGGGTAAACAAGAACGCCACTGAAATCCTGCAAGTAAGCCGCCGCAGGAAGATCATCATCACCAACGAAAAAGAAATCTCCGACCACATGCAGGCCATTCGGCCACCGCCTCCTGGTGTGCCGTCGACGTGTGTGGCGCCGGTGTACGACAGCGCGTGTTTCGACCCGTCCGGCGGCAAGGTTCGGCAACCGGTAAAGGGCAATCTGTTCCACTCGGGCGCTAACTAAAAGAGCACTCATAAAGCGGTGCTTACTTCTGGTTTTTCTGAACTGAATATTTATCGGGAAAGATGTTACCGAATCTGAGAGCTGCTTAAAGTCATGCCCCATCGCCAGAACCACAACAACGAGACGGCCATGACCTCCACCGCGCACCGCAAAGAACACGTTCAGCAAGCCGCCGATGCGCTGATCGCTGCATTCGCCAGCAACGACACCGACGCCTACTTCGCCGCCTTCAGCGAAGACGCCACCTTCCTGTTCTATACGCTCCCCACTCCGCTGCTCTCCCGCGCTGCCTACCGAGAGGTGTGGAACGGCTGGCAAGCCGATGGATTTGCAGTGATCGACTGCCGGTCGAGCAATGTCACGATCAGCCTGCAGGGCGACGTGGCGGTGTTCTTCCATGACGTCGCCACCCATGTTCGGTTCGGCACCGAAGAGAGCCACTTCCACGAGCGGGAAACCATTGTCTTCCGCCATGACGGCACTCGATGGCTGGCTTGTCACGAGCACTTGTCGACGCAACCGGATTAACCGGCACGGCGATCGGGCGAGCGCGCCGGTAGAGCGCGCCGCCTCAGCGTTCAATCACAACAAGCACAACGTTTCACCCGCTCTTACGGTCGGTTTGTCGACCACTGCCAATGCCACGGCCGGATACCCATCGGCCGACAATACGGGCCAGCACTCGTGCCAGCCTAATAACAACACGACAGCGCGCAGGAATACGTCATGTCTCAATCCACTACCCGTATCGAAACATTTGGGGTCGAACAGATTCCAGACGATCAACGCGATGCGTCCCCCATCGACCTGTTTCGCCTGACCTTCGGCGGGGCCAACACCTTTGCTACTGCCGTGCTCGGCAGCTTCCCGGTGCTGTTCGGCCTGTCGTTCCAGGCGGGCGTCTGGTCGATCATTCTGGGCATCGTGCTGGGCTCCGTCATCCTTGCGCCGATGGGGCTGTTCGGCGCACTCAACGGCACCAATAACGCGGTGTCTTCAGGGGCGCATTTCGGCGTGCATGGCCGGATCGTCGGCTCGTTTCTGTCGTTGCTGACCGCAGTGGCGTTTTTCTCGCTGTCCGTATGGAGTTCGGGCGATGCGTTGATCGGCGGTGCCAAGCGCATGGCCGGGCTGCCGGAGAACGACCTGACGCTGGCCGTCGCTTACGGTGTGTTCGCGGTGCTGGTACTGGTGGTGTGCATCTATGGCTTTCGCTTCATGTTGTGGGTCAACAAGATTGCGGTATTCGCCTCCAGCCTGCTGTTCCTGCTCGGCATCGTCGCCTTCAGCGGCAGCTTCGACGCGGGCTTTGCAGGCACCGTCAATCAAGGCAGCGAGGGCTTCTGGGCAGCGTTCATCGGCGCGGCCCTGCTGGCCATGAGTAACCCGGTTTCGTTCGGTGCTTTCCTCGGTGACTGGTCGCGCTACATCCCGCGCCACACGCCCAAAAAACGCATCATGGCCTCCGTGTTCCTGGCGCAGATCTGCACCCTGATCCCGTTCCTGTTCGGCCTTTGCACCGCCACCATTGTCGCCACTCAAGCACCGCAGTACATCACCGACAACAACTACGTCGGCGGCCTGCTGGCCGTGTCGCCGAGCTGGTTCTTCTTGCCGGTGTGCCTGATCGCAATCATCGGCGGCATGTCCACCGGCACCACCTCGCTCTATGGCACGGGTCTGGATATGTCGAGCATGTTCCCGCGTCTGCTCAATCGCGCCCAGGCGACGATTCTGATCGGCATCGCCGCCATCGCCTTCATCTTCGTCGGCCGTTTCGCCTTCAATCTGGTGCAAAGCGTGTCGACTTTCGCGGTGTTGATCGTCACCTGCACCTCGCCCTGGATCGTGATCATGGTGCTGGGCCTGATCATTCGTCGTGGTTTCTACCATCCGGCCGATTTGCAGGTGTTCACGCGCGGTCAGAGCGGCGGTCACTACTGGTTCGAAAAGGGCTGGAACTGGCGCGGTCTGGGCGCGTGGATCCCGAGCGCCGCCGTGGGGCTGTGCTTCGTCAACCTGCCAGGGCAATTCGTCGGTCCGCTGGGCAACCTCGCAGGCGGTATCGACATCAGCCTGCCGATCACCCTGGGGCTGGCGGCATTGCTTTACATCACGCTGCTGCGCACGTTCCCGGAGCCAGTGGGCGTCTACGGCGACCACCAGCCGCATCCGCTGCTGGGTGACAATGCTCACCGCAACGTGAAAAAGCCGATGGCCATCGGTTGAGTCAACCTGCGCTATCGATAAGGGCTCACCACAGGTGGGCCCTTTTCATTTGCAGCACCGACAAACGGCCCGCGTGCGGCTGGCATGCGCTGCGGACATCCCGCACAATCGGGCCTCACGTCTACATCCCTACCATAGAAAATGTCAGCTCGACCCACAGGAGATCTACCTCACATGAATAAAGAAGAATGGATCGAAGCTGCCCTGCCGAATTACATCGTGACCAACCCGGCTCTGCAGGAAGAGATATCAGGCCTTAGCCAGAAAGATCAACAAGACCAGATCCGCTGGGCCTTCGAGGACGAAGCCGAAGCCTTGAACATTGAAACCTGGGAGTTGGCCCTGAACTTCAGCGACAAACCAGACGAAGAAGTGAAGGCACTGCGGATCGCTGTCCATAAGGAAGCCGCTGAGGCTCTGGACATGGATTGGGAAGAATACTGCGCCCTGAACGCTGTCGAGGTATAACCCGCTTCTCCCTCCCTCGGGCCGCGCCCTTCACTGCCCCTCACGCGGCCCGATTCCCTGACTCATCGGTCACCCTTTACGCTTTACCTCGCCCGTTGGGGTGGGTAACGTCTGCGCCACTTCAAAACAATAAGGACTCGTCCCATGAGTGATTTGGTCGCGTATCAGCTGGACGACGGCGTCGCAACGCTGACCCTGAGCAACGGCAAGGTCAATGCCATCAGCAACGAGGTGATCGCTGCTTTCAACGCGGCGCTGGACCAGGCAGAAAAGGATCGCGCGGTCGTGATCATCACCAGTGGCCCGGGCATCCTGTCCGGCGGCTACGACCTGAAAATCATGACGTCAAGCCCGCAGGCGGCCATGGATCTGGTGGCCGCCGGTTCGACCCTGGCGCGTCGCATGCTCTCGCACCCCTTCCCCATCGTGGTGGCCTGCACCGGCCATGCCGTGGCAAAAGGCGCCTTCCTGCTGCTGTCAGCCGATTACCGCATCGGCGTCGAAGGCCCGTTCAGCATTGGCCTGAACGAAGTGCAGATCGGCATGACCATGCACAACGCCGGGATCGAACTGGCCCGAGATCGCCTGAACACGAGTGCCTTCGGCCGCTCGGTAATCAACGGCGAGATGTTCGACCCCAAAGGCGCACTACAAGCAGGTTTCCTCGACAAGGTCGTCGCACCCGAAGAACTCACCGACGCCGCCCGTACCGTGGCCTTGCAGTTGAAAAAGATCAACATGAAGGCCCACAAGCAGACCAAGCTCAAAGTGCGCAAGCACTTCCTCGAGACGCTGGACAAGGCCATCGAGCTGGATCGACAGCATCAGTTTTGAAGGGTACTTGCTGCAGGGCGGCTTCATGAGCAAGCGGTGGGTCAGTCGACATCTTCACGGCTGACCGACCGATTCGTCAGCAAGCTGACTCCCACAGGTTTTTTGCTGAGTCGGTCAGCAGTGTTCTGGGCAGCAACCTCCGTGTTTCTGCCTGAAGGACGTAGCTCGACGCAAAGCGTCTATCCCTGCATTACCACGCGGAGCGTGGGAACGATCAGGTACTCATTGGGGTGACGCTGATGGTTTGGTTAGGCCGTCAGGACGAACCCAAATGACATTCCACTCTGAAACATTCCGTTAAATTCGCCGAACACCATCTGTCTGTCTGCCATTTGCCGAATTAAGTGCACATCCGTACACTGCGCCACCTTTTGTTTCCAGAGTGGTCTGCATGCTGTTTGTTCTGCGTATGTTGCTGATGGGTCTGCACTTCATCGTTGCTGGGGTGTTGGGTTTGTTGTTGGGCATCTGCCGTCCGTTCAACCCCGACAACAGCCGTCTGTGCGCCCGCCTGTATGCGTTGCCGGCGATGTGGATTCTGCGTCTGCGCCTCAAAGCCGACATGGGCGCGCAGTTCGACCGCACTCGCCCCTGCGTGATTGTCTGCAACCACCAATCCAACTACGACCTGTTCATTCTCGGCAACATTGTCCCGCCGCGGACCGTCTGCATCGGTAAGAAGAGCCTGAAGTGGGTCCCTTTTTTCGGTCAGTTGTTCTGGCTCGCGGGCAATGTGCTGATTGACCGTGGCAACCCTCTGCGGGCGCGCCTGTCCATTCGCCAGACCACTGAAACCCTGCAGCACAAGGACACCTCGATCTGGGTCTTCCCGGAAGGCACGCGCAACAAAGGCAAGGGGCTTCTACCCTTCAAACGCGGCGCCTTTCAGATGGCCATCGACGCGGGCGTGCCCATTGTCCCGGTGTGCGTCAGCACCTACGTGCGCGACATGCAATTGAACGCCTGGGACAGCGGCCGCGTGATGATTCGCGCCCTTCCGGCCCTCTCCACGACCGGCCTGACCAGCGATGACATTCCGCGATTGATCGAGCTGTGCCACAGCCAGATGCAGGCCGGTATCGAGCAGATGGACGCGCAGCTTCGCGCGCCGTCCAACGCCGCCCAAACCGTTGCTGAACAGCTTGCACAAAACCCGCGAACTCGCTGAATCTGGCCGACTCTGAAGAGGAGACCGCGCTAAGCTGCGCATAGTCCCTCTCGAAAAGAAGAAGCAGATCACCATGGGCCGAGTTGTCGCTGCCGCCGTTTACAGTGCCGGGAAAAAAGTCACCAACATCACCCTCGACGAAGGGGCTGCCTGGGCCGCAAAGCCTGGGCATTTCGTCTGGATCGGCCTTGAGCAGCCCAATGCTCAGGAACTCGCCACCCTGCAAAAACAGTTCTGCCTGCACGAGCTCGCCATCGAGGATGCGCTGGAGGTTCACAGCCGCCCCAAGCTGGAAACCTTCGGCGATGCGCTGTTCATCGTCACCTACGCGCCGATCCGCGAGAACGGAAAGCTCATCTTCATCGAAACGCATATCTTCGCGGGCAAGGGCTACATCATTACCTCGCGTAACGGGGACTCGAAGTCCTACGGTCTGGTGCGTCAGCGCTGCGAAGCACGCCCCTTGTTGCTGGAGCACGGGGAAGATTTCGTGCTGTATGCCCTGCTCGACTTCGTGACCGAGAACTACCAGCCGGTGACCGAAGCCATTCATTGCGAGCTGGAAGAGCTGGAGCACAGCGTGCTGAGCACAGAGCTCAACGAGTCCGATATTCATCGCATTCATGCCTTGCGCCGTGACCTGCTGCGGCTAAGGCGTTACGTGGCGCCCATGGTCGAGATCGGCGAAGAGTTGCAGAAGCTGAGCTTCCCGTTCATCGACAAGAACATGCGCCCGTATTTCCGCGACGTGGAAATTCATGTGAAGCGGCAGATGGAAGACCTGGCCAATCTGCGCGACATCGCCAGCCAGACCATTGAAATCGGGCTGCTGCTGGAGTCCTCGCGACAAAGCCTGACCCAGCGCAAGTTTGCCGCCTGGGCCGCGATTCTGGCGTTCCCAACGGCCATTGCCGGGATCTATGGCATGAACTTCCAGAACATGCCCGAGCTGAGCTGGCACTACGGCTACTTTGCCGTGCTGGGCGTGATTGTCGGCGGGTGCGGTGTGCTGTTCGCGAGCTTCAAGCGGTCGGGATGGCTGTAAAACGCAGTCGATTCCTGTGGGAGATTCTATGGTCTTAAACAAGTCCTTCACGCCGCTTTGGACTCATAGCTGGGGGTTACGACAATGGCGACTGCGGTAGGACAGTGACATCGGCGGCGATTGACCCACCGCATTCGCTGCCGTCGTAACCTCCGACGTCTCCTACACATACTGGGCAAACCCAGAGCTTGTGGTTACCGAAAGACCTGTGGGAGCTGCTGGAGGTTACGACAGTGGCGAATACGGTGGGACAGTGACATCGGCTGCGACTGACCCACCGCATTCGCTGCCGTCGTAACCTCCGACGTCTCCTACAAATACTGGGCAAACCCAGAACCCCTGGCAGCCCTAGACCTGCGGACCGGATAGACCACAGAACCTGTTGCTGCTTCAAGACCTCTGAGCCGCCAAAACCCAGAACCTGTGGCTGCCGCAAGACCTGTGGGAGCTTGCTCGCGAATGGCGGTCCAGACCCACACAGATCTGGCGATCGTACGTCCGTCTTCGCGGGCAAGCGCTCCTACAGGTACTGCGTTAAGCCACCTGCGGTTTGTTCGCCACAAACCGCATCATCCATTCGGCCACCGTCGTACCGTGGTGATCCTCTTCCAGGCTGGCGATGCCCTTGCTGTAGACCTGCTCGCCCAGTGCTTCCTGACGAATATCGAGCAAGGTGCGCGAGTAGTCGTGGATGAACTCCGGGTGGCCCTGGAAGCACAGCACCTGATCGTTGATGTGATACGCCGCGAACTGGCAGAACTCGCTGGAGGCAATGACCGTTGCGCCTTCCGGCAAGGCGGTCACCTGATCCTGATGGCTGATCAACAGCGTGAGTTTGTCCATCGCCGGGCTCATCCACGGCTTCGCAGGCGCCAGATCGTAGTGATGAATGCCCACGCCCCAGCCTTGGGTGGCACGCTCGGTCTTGCCACCGAGCAACAGGGCCAGCAACTGATGGCCGAAGCACACACCCAACAGCTTGTCGCCACGTTTGTAGCGATCCAGCAGGTAGGTCTTGAGGGTCTGAATCCATGGCTCGGTGCCAAAGGAGTCAGCCTTGGAACCGGTAATCAGGTACGCGTCGAAGCGCTCGTCATCAGGGGGATAGTCACCCTGCATCACGTTGTAGACGACAAATTCGGCGGGGATAGGCTGGCGGGAAAACAGTGACTCGAACATCCGCCCATAACCTTGATATTGATCGACCAGTTCCGGGCGAAGAACGTCGGTTTCCAGAATGCAGATGCGTAACGACATAAAAAGTCCTGAAGCGACAAAGGCGAAAATGCGTACGCCCAAGCCTGCCTTGAAGCCACAGGCAAGGCAAGGGCCGTTTGCGCCCTGTCGTCAGTCGAGGCTGAACCGTCGCTGTACCGATTTGAAGTCGATACAGCAACCGTGCCAAGGTCAGAACAACTCGCCGTTGAGCGCCTTTTCCAGCAGCAAGGCCGGGGGCTGGAAACGCTCGCCGTAGTGCTCGGCCAGGTATTGCGCGCGGGCAATGAAGTCCTTGAGGCCGTATTGATTGATGAATTGCAACGCGCCACCGGTCCAGGCCGGAAAACCGATACCGTAGATGGAGCCGATGTTCGCGTCGGTGGTCGAGCGCAGGACGCCCTCTTCGACACAGCGCACCGTTTCTATCGCCTGAATGAACAGCAGGCGATCACGAATCTCCTGCCCGGCAATTTGAGCCTCGGCGTTCTCGAACCGCGCCTTGAGTTCTGGCCACAGCCGTTTGGGCGCGCCGTCGGGATAATCGTAAAAGCCGCCACCCGCCGCCTTGCCCGCACGCGTGTACTCATTGAGCAGGAGATCGATCACCGCAGTCGCCGGGTGGTCCGTGACCGTCTCGCCCTGTGCTTCCAGGTCCTTGCGCGCTTGCTGACGAATGTGGCTCATCAGACTCAACGAGACTTCGTCCGACACCGCCAGCGGCCCGACCGGCATTCCGGCCTTGCGCGCTTCGGTTTCGATCATGACCGCCGATATCCCCTCGCCAAGCATCGCAATGCCTTCGTTGGTGAAGGTTGCAAACACCCTGGAGGTAAAGAACCCACGGGCATCGTTGACCACGATCGGGGTCTTGTTGATCTGTTGCACGAAGTCGAAGGCGCGGGCGAGCGTCATGTCGTTGGTGCGCGCGCCCTTGATGATTTCCACCAGGCGCATCTTGTCCACCGGACTGAAGAAGTGCATGCCGATGAAGCGCTCCTGCCGGCTGACGGCGGTCGCCAGGCCCGTGATGGGCAAGGTCGAGGTGTTGGACGCGATCACCGCATAGGGCACGACCACCTGTTCAGCGGCCGCCGTCACCTGCGCTTTGAGTTCACGGTCTTCGAACACCGCTTCAATGATCAGGTCGCACCCTTCCAGGTCACTGTCCCGGCCCGTGGTCTTGATGCGCGCCAACACCGCATCCCGTTGCTCAACGCTCATGCGGCCCGTGGCAACCTGCTTGTCCAGCAGCCGCACCGAGTAGTCCTTGCCCTTCTGGGCAGTGGCCAGGTTGATGTCCTTGAGCACCACGTCCACACCGGCCAGTGCGGTGACGTAGGCAATGCCGCCACCCATCATCCCCGCGCCCAGAATCCCGACCTTGCGCATGTGATAAACAGGCGGCGCCTTGGGCCTGGACTGGCCTGCATTGAGTTCGTTGAGTTGAAACCAGGTGCCGATCATGTTCTTCGAGATCTGGCCGGTGGTGAGCTCGGTGAAATAGCGCGCCTCGATTTTTTCGGCGGTGTGAAAGTCCACCTGTGCGCCTTCCACGGCGGCGGCGAGGATCTTCTCGGGGGCCGGATAACACCCGTGGGTCTTGCTGCGAAGTATCGACGGCGCAATCGCCAGCATCTGCGCGACCTTGGGGTGCGACGGCGTGCCACCCGGAATCTGATAGCCCGGCCGGTCCCATGGCTTGCTCGGCGTCGGGTTGGCCAGAATCCATTCCCGCGACTTGGCGAGCAAATCGTCGACGTCGGTGGCGAGCTGATCGACCAGCCCGGCCTTGAACGCCTGCTGCGCACTCAAGTTGCGCCCTTCCATCAACAACGGCAGCGCCTTTTCCAGGCCCAGCATTCGTACCAGCCGCACCGTCCCGCCACCGCCAGGGAGCAACCCCAGCGTGACCTCGGGCAAACCGAGGCGCACGTTTTTTTCATCGAGGGCGATACGGTGGTGACACGCCAGGCAAAACTCCCAGCCACCGCCCAGCGCCGCCCCGTTTATGGCGGCGACGACCGGTTTGCCCAAGGTTTCCAGCGCCCGAAGTTGCGCCTTCAGGTCCATCGTCATCTGGTAAAACCAGGCCGCACGTGAGGCGTCGACCCGAATCAGTTCGTTGAGGTCGCCACCGGTAAAAAAGGTCTTTTTCGCTGATCGGACGATCACCCCAACCAGCGTGTCCTTGTCCGCGTGCAGACGAGCAAGCACCTCGCCCATGGCCTGACGATACGTCGCGTTCATGGTGTTGGCCTGCTGGCCAGGCATGTCCAGAGTCAACGTGAGGATCTGATCGGGGCCGATTTCGTACTGGATGGCATCAGTCATGCGGTCGTTCTTCCTGAAGCTGTTTTTATGTCGTGAGCTGCCGGAATCGGCGGCAGCGAGGGTCCGCCGATTCAGAACAATCAGAGCCGCTCGATAATCGTCGCGATGCCCATGCCGCCACCGACGCACAAGGTTGCCAGGCCGTAACGCAGTTGCCGCGCTTCAAGCTCATCCAGCAACGTGCCGAGGATGATGCAGCCTGTGGCACCGAGCGGATGGCCAAGGGCAATGGAACCGCCATTGACATTGACCTTCTGCGGATCGACGCGCAGGTCCTTGATGAACTTGAGCACTACCGAGGCGAAGGCTTCGTTGACTTCGAACAGGTCAATGTCCTCGACCTTGAGCCCTGCCCGCGCCAGGGCTTTTCGGGTCGCCGGCGCGGGCCCCGTGAGCATGATGGTCGGATCGGTGCTGGTGACGGCCGTCGCCACGATTCGGGCGCGCGGCTGCAGGCCCAGTTCCTGTCCTTTTTGCGCGGAACCCAACAGCATCAAGGCTGCACCGTCAACGATGCCTGAACTGTTGCCCGGCGTGTGCACATGGTCGATGCGCTCGACGTGGCTGTACACGCGCAGCGCCGTGGCGTCATACCCCATCTGGCCCATGGCTTCAAAGCTGGGTTTGAGCCTGGCCAGGCCTTCGAGCGTCGTGTCGGCCCGGATGAATTCGTCATGGTCCAGCAACAGCAGGCCGTTCTGGTCCAGCACGGGGACCAGCGAGCGTTCGAACGCGCCGCTGTCTCGGGCACGCGCCGCTTTCTGTTGCGATTGCAGGGCAAAGCCGTCGACGTCTTCACGGCTGAACCCTTCCAGCGTCGCGATCAAGTCGGCGCCAATGCCCTGCGGCGTGAAGTGCGTGTGCAGGTTGGTCTGTGGGTCCAGCACCCAGGCGCCGCCATCGCTGCCCATGGGCACGCGGGACATCGACTCGACGCCGCCGACCACCACCAGCTCCTCGAAGTCGGAACGTATTTTCATCGCGCCCAGATTGACGGCCTCAAGGCCCGACGCACAGAAGCGATTCACCTGTACTCCCGCCACACTGACCGCCCAGTTAGCGACCAGCGCGGCGGTCTTGGCAATGTCTGCGCCCTGATCGCCGACCGGCGTCACGCACCCCAGCACGATGTCATCGACCTGGCGGGTGTCCAGCTGGTGACGCGACTGCATCTCACGCAACAGCCCGGCGATCAGGCTCACCGGCTTGACGCTGTAGAGCGCTCCATCGGGTTTGCCTCTGCCTCGCGGTGTGCGCAACGCCTCAAAAATAAACGCCTCGGTCATCGTTCCCCTCGCTGCCCTGCTGGAAATTATTGTTCTGCTGACACCATAACGGTCACACAGATGCTTTCAATGATCAAAGTGCTCAGGTCACTTGACTGCCGTGAAGGGTAGCCCGTTGTAGGAAGTTTCGGACTCAGACGAACGGTAGCTGGCTATCGGACGTGAATCGATTCGCCTCAACGTGTCTAGCAAGGGAGTGCCTGAATGATAGCCATGCGCCTTATCGTGTTTTTAACTAAAAAAATCATAAGCTCATACCAAACAGATCTAAAGCGCGTCGCACGCGGGCTCTAAGGTTAAGTCAGTAGCAGAGGCGCCATAAAAACCGATTCCCTAAGCGCCCATGTCTTCGACACACATTGTCGGGACACCTGCTCTCTTGCTTTCACCTTTGCCAGCTGCCGCTTCTGTTCAACACGAAGCAGGAGCTTTTGTCGCTCAGGAATAACGAAAAAGGCATACGCCATGTTCAAGCATTCGAAAATACGTCAAGCGGGACTCATTGTTTTTGCCACCACACTTCTGTTGATATTGCCGAACTTGACCCGTCTGTTTGGCTGATCATGCATTCGTCCTTGTGACGTCGTGTTTCTGTGCCACTCTTTCTGTATTCATGCAGGGAGAGAAACGCATGCGTCAGATGTTGGCAGTTTTCGCATTGGGTTTAAGCAGCATAACGGCGCATGCCGGACCGGTGGAGCAGGCGCAAGCGGTCGCCGCGATCAGGGAAGGCAAACTCGCCATCGATATGCGCAGCCAGAGCGATTACGAATCCGGCACGGTCCTCAACGCCGTGCGGGTAGATCATCGGCGCCTGGTCAACCAGCTCAAGCAGGTGATGACCGACCGCAACCTGGCCCTGGTGATTTTCAGCTCCAGCGACGCCCGCGCCAGCAAGGCCCAGGACAAACTGGTAAAAGCCGGTTACAGCAGTATCATCAACGGCGGCTCCTACGACGAACTGCACAACGCGCTGTACGACCTCACCGACGATCCTGCGGAGTAACCACCATCTTGCGCACCCTCTTGCTGCTGGCTGGCGCCCTGCTGGCCCTGCCTCTTCACGCTGCTCAACTGACGATCGACCTTGCCAACGGCTCCCGCACCTGGAGCACCGAGCAACTGCTCACCCACCCGCAAGCCCGCGACATCGATGTACCTGACGATGTCTCCTACAAGCGTCCGATGCACTATGGCGCGGTGCCTGTGGCGGTCCTGCTGGAAGGCGTCACGAGCGATGCCCATCTGCAAGCCGTCGCCACCGATGGCTTTGCCGCCGAACTGCCTGCCGGTCCATTGCTGCAGAAAACAGGCTCGCAGGCTTGGCTTGCCATCGAAGACCCCGCGCATCCATGGCCGGGCCTGAGCAAGGACAAGCCCGGTGCCGGCCCGTTTTACCTGGTCTGGACCAACCCTGCCGCCAGCAGGATCAGCCCTGAACAATGGCCGTATGCGGTCGGCAAAATTCGCCTCTTGGCGTCCGTCGCTGAACGATTCCCCGCCCTGCTCCCCGACGCCAGTCTCGCCGCGAACGACCCGGTCAACCAGGGCTTTGCGTTGTTTCAGAAGAACTGCTTTGCCTGCCACCGTTTGAACGGCGCGGGCGATTCGCAACTGGGCCCCGATTTGAACATTCCCCATAACCCGACCGAGTACTTCGCCGGCGATTACCTGAAGCTGTACATCCGAAACCCGCAAGCCCTGCGCCAGTGGCCTCAAGCGAAGATGCCGGCGATTACCCCGCAAGTCTTATCGGATGAAGAGCTGGATCAGGTGGTGAAGTATCTGAAGCACATGGCGGGCAGGAAAGTCAGCCACTAAGAAAATGTTCGTCTGGCACAGAACGACGTGGCCGGCTTGCTGGCGAATGCGGTCTTTCACTAAACATCAGTGTCGCTGACCCACCGCATCGCTGCCCTCGTAACCTCGGACGTCTCCCACAGGGAGCGCGTTGCTGACAAATCACAGGCTATCCATCAAATCCATGTCCGTGCTCATGTTCATGTTCATGTTCATGTTCATGTCCAGGCTCGGACGTGTGGGAGCCGGCTTGCTGGCGAATGCGGTCTTTCACTAAACATCAATGTCACTGACCCACCGCATTCGCTGCCCTCGTAACCTCGGACGTCTCCCACAGGGAAAGCGTCGCTGACAGATCAGAGGCTATCCATCAAATCCATGTCCGTGCTCATGTTCATGTTCATGTCCAGGCGCGGACGTGTGGGAGCCGGCTTGCTGGCGAATGCAATCGTTCAGTAAACATCAATGTCACTGACCCACCGCATTCGCTGCCCTCGTAACCTCGGACGTCTCCGACAGGGAAAGCGTCGCTGACAGATCAGAGGCTATCCATCAAATCCATGTCCGTGCTCATGTTCATGTTCATGTCCAGGCGCGGACGTGTGGGAGCCGGCTTGCTGGCGAATGCAATCGTTCAGTAAACATCAATGTCACTGACCCACCGCATTCGCTGCCCTCGTAACCTCGGACGTCTCCTACAGGAACGCGTCGCTGACCAATCAGAGGACATCCATCAAATCCAGGTCCAAGCGTCTCCAAGGACAGCATCCTTTCTATGGGAAGACCGCCGACTTCAAGGAAGTCATCGGAGCAAGACGAAATTGCCCTGCCCGCCTTCAGGACTGGCGCTGCACCTGCATCTGCACCACTGGAGCAGGCGCCGCCACGATCGGCGTTGCGACGGGCGCAGAGGGCGACACCACAACCTTGGCATGCATCTGCTCGCAACCGCCGCCACGGCGCATGCCGCGCACCGGGCAGGCATCCAGATAATCCAGTCCCACCGCCAGCTTCAAATGACGTTCTGGAATGGCCAGTTGATTGGTCACATCGAAGCTGTACCAGGCGTCATCGATCCACGCCTCGGCCCAGGCATGACTGGCCAGGTGCTCGCTGCTGTCGCTGTACAGATAGCCCGATACGTAACGCGCTGGCACACCCAGGCTGCGTGCGCAGGCCAGGAACGCGTGGGTGTGGTCCTGGCAAACGCCCGCGCCGTTGGCAAACGCCTGCGCCGCGCTGGTGTCCACTGCCGTAGAGCCGGGCGTGTAGGTGATGTGCTGGTTCAGCGCCTGCATCAGGTCAATCAACGCCGTGCGGTCGGTACGCTTCTTGGTTTCCTTGGCGGCAAAGGCGCGAATCGCCTCATCCGCTTCAGTCAAACGGGTGAAACGCAGGAAGGGCAGTGAAGACTGGCTCTCGTGTTCGGCTTCACGCTTCTCATCGATCTCGACCTGTCCGCGCGCGCCGATGACGATGGCCTCATGGGGTTCGTCCATGGTCAGCACGTGAAGGATATTGCCGAACGGATCGACTTGGGCGCGCACCGGGCGCGGCAGTGCGAGTTGCCAGCTCAGCACCTGCTGGCGCTCGCTGTCGTGTGGGGTCAGACGCAAATACTGGATGCTGGCGCGGACCTGATCGTCGTAGTGATAGGTGGTCTCGTGGCTAATTGAGAGTCTCATGCAGCCTCCAGGTAAGAAGTGTGAATAACGTCACCCAGTTGGGCCAATAACGGAATGAATTCGTTCAACCATTCGTGCAGGCCTTCGCCGAGGATTTCGTCGATGCCGGTGTAGCGCAAACGAGCATCCAGTTCGGCCGCCAGACGCTGCGCCGGGCGGCCGTTGGCGCCTGGCAAGCTGGCGAGAATCATGTCCATTTCTTCGAGGCAGGCACGCAGCGAACGTGGAATGTCGGCACGCAACAGCAGCAACTCGGCGACCTGACGCGCACCCGGCGCATCACGGTAGACCTCGGTGTACGCCTCGAACGACGACAATGCACGCAGCAAGGCGCTCCACTGATAGTAGCCAGCGGCCGAATTGTCGGCAGCCGCGTTGGCGGCAGGACCGCGCAACTCCAGCATCTCGTAGCGGGCATCGACCATGCGCAAGGTGTTGTCGGCGCGCTCGATGAAAGTGCCGAGGCGAATGAAACGGAAAGCGTCGTTACGCATGATGGTGCCGTAGGTCGCCCCGCGGAACAGGTGCGAACGCTCTTTGACCCACTCGCAGAACCGGCTCATGCCGTAACGGCTCAGGCCCTGTTCGGCGATGCCGCGAATTTCCAGGTACGTGGCGTTGATGTTTTCCCACATGTCCGCCGTGATGCGCCCACGTACCGCATGAGCACTGGCCCGCGCGGCGGCCAGGCAACTGAAAATACTGGCCGGGTTGGCGGCGTCCAGGGCGAAGAAATGCAGCAGGCGTTCAGCGTGCAATTCGCCATGGCGTTCCAGGTAATCGTCCAGGGTGCCGGTGATCAGCAAGGGCATGGCGATCTCGTTGAGGCCATCCCCGCGTCCGTCCTGAGGCATCAGCGAAAGCGAGTAACTGACGTCCAGCATCCGTGCGAGATTTTCCGCCCGCTCCAGGTACCGCGACATCCAATATAAATCCGAGGCAGTTCTACTTAGCATTGGCAGGCATCCTTAATCCTCGACCACCCAGGTGTCCTTGGTTCCGCCACCCTGCGACGAGTTCACCACCAGCGACCCCTCCCGCAACGCAACGCGGGTGAGTCCGCCAGGAACAACGCGGGTTTCGCGGCCAGCCAGAACGAATGGGCGCAAGTCGATATGTCGCGGGGCGATGCCGTTCTCGACGAACGTCGGGCAGGTCGAGAGGGACAAGGTCGGTTGAGCGATGTACGCGTGAGGCTTGGCTTTGAGGCGGGCGCGGAAGGCTTCGATTTCAGCGGCCGTTGCCGCCGGGCCGACGAGCATGCCGTAGCCGCCCGAGCCTTGAGTCTCCTTGACCACCAGATCACCCAGGTTGGCCAGCACGTGGGACAGTTCTTCCGGTTTGCGGCATTGCCAGGTCGGCACGTTCTTCAGGATCGGCTCTTCGTCGAGGTAGAAGCGGATCATGTCGGTCACGAACGGGTAGATCGACTTGTCGTCGGCGACGCCCGTACCAATGGCGTTGGCAAGGACCACATTGCCCGAGCGGTAGGCCGACAGCAGACCGGGCACACCCAGCATCGAGTCTGGATTGAACGCCAACGGATCGAGGAACGCGTCGTCCAGACGACGGTAGATCACGTCCACCGCTTTAGGGCCGTCGGTGGTGCGCATGAACACACGATCGTCTCGCACGAACAGGTCAGCGCCTTCCACCAGCTCGACGCCCATTTCCCGCGCCAGAAACGCATGCTCGAAAAATGCGCTGTTGAAGCGCCCGGGCGTCAGTACGACCACGCTCGGATTATCCAGGGGGCTCGAGCTTTTCAGCGTGTCGAGCAGCAGGTTCGGGTAGTGATCGATCGGAGCGATGCGTTGCGCGGAGAACAACTCGGGGAACAGTCGCATCATCATCTTGCGGTCTTCGAGCATGTAACTCACGCCGCTCGGTGTGCGCAGGTTGTCTTCGAGCACGTAATACGTCCCGTCGCCATCGCGGACCAGGTCGACCCCGGAGATGTGGGAATACAGGTCGCGGTGCAGGTTCAGGCCTTGCATCGCCAGCTGATATTGCTCGTTGGCCAGCACTTGCTCGGCGGGAATGATCCCGGCCCTGATGATGCGCTGATCGTGGTACAGGTCGGCGAGGAACATGTTCAGCGCCTTGACGCGCTGGATGCAGCCGCGTTCAACCACGCGCCATTCGCTGGCGGGGATGCTGCGAGGAATCGTATCGAAGGGGATCAGACGCTCGGTCCCCTGCTCGTCACCGTACAACGTGAAGGTAATCCCGGCGCGATGAAACAAAAGATCGGCCTCACGCCGACGCTGAGCCAGCAGCTCAGGTGGCGCTTCGCCCAGCCAGCGGGCGAATTCCCGATAATGCGGTCGGACAGTGCCGTCCACATCGTACATCTCATCATAAAAGGTGCGGATCATGCCGTACTCCTTGTCACCATGGACACAAGGGCCTTCGCAAGGCCCGTGCCAGCGGCATAAACGCTTTAAAATCAATTGGTTGAATAAAACCACGACAACCCTCGCACCATTCCTGTGCAAGAAGCGCCCTAACCAATTCTCCTACGCTTCATAGAGAAGCGTCCCGCCACTGAAAAATCTATTACCAGCATAGCCAGAGATGATTTCCCGACGGGACTTTGTTTCCTGATAATCGCGCCATCAACGCAGAGACGCCGCTCCCGACTGCCCGGGCGAGGTCTGCGTGAACCGGATTTTTCAACGAAATTCCCTTTACGCCGCTCACACCCGAGCGGCTTTTTTTTTGCCCTGTTTTTGGTAACCCCAACCCTCGGAATTCCGGGATCGATACAAACGTGTGGGAGCGAGCCCTTTCGCGACAGGCCGCATCACCCGACAGAGAGACATCGTTTGATCGACCGCATCGCGAATGAATTCGCTCCCACAGGTATTGCATCGTCAGAGGCAACTGCTCTGACCTTCAATGAAGCCGCTTGATCTCCTGTTTCACGCCCCAGCCTTCGACCTCACCGTCGAGCCCGATAATCGCTGTCTGAAAGTCCTGCTCGAAATCGCCGATACCGTCATAAGTGGCGTACATCAGTTTGCTCAACTGCAAGTGCCACGCGCCGTCCTCTCGGGCGTTGATTTGAGTATTGAGGGATTCACCGCGAAACTTTTCTGCTGCCTGACGCGCCCGCTCCTCGTCCGGGAAAATGGCGTAGAACTCGATGGGGTGGATACGCGCGAAGTCGAAACCGCCTTCTTTCATGCGGCGCAGTACGTGACTGCTGATGTCTTCTTGGTAGGTCGTGCTCATGAAACGTCCTCCTATGCAACGATAGATAGAGTTTCAACGATCCCGAAAACCCTCCCGCTCAGGGAGGGAAAACGACGGTTCATCCGTCGCCCGGGACTCAAGCATGTCGCTGACAAGGCCGATGCTGCTATTACAAATCAGGCATCTGTACGCGAGCTGGCTCGGGTAGATGCATCACCGGCCTCAGGTGCAGACTACGCCCATTGATAGCGTGTTGCCAATTGGCAGATGGGGGTGTTCGCCAAGGTTTTTTCATGAAGCCTCGACGATGGAAATGATCTGTACCGCGTTCTGTTCCTTGAGTGTCTTGACCGTGGGTTCTTGTGTCCTGCCGTCAAGGTCGTTGAGATCCAGATCCTCGGTGACCGGGAACAGGTGCGGACGCAGACGCTGAGCAGCTTCCTCCTCACTGGGACGGTGCTCGCATTCAAGATCGAGGGTCTGCTGCACGCCATCTTTATCCTGAAACGAAATAGTCCAGACTTTCATCAATGTCTCCTCACTCAGGCCGCACATGGGCCTACGCAGATCGGACTGTTATTTTCTGTTTTTCGTTCAAGGAATTTGAGGGTGTTCAACCTGGAGATTGCGGGAACCGGTGTGGGAGCAATCGGAGGTTACGACGGTCGCGAAAACGGTGCGTCAGGCGTCTGGAGATGGCGACTGGAGCTCCCAACCAAAAACAAAAACGCCCCGAACCAGTCGGGGCGTTTTCATAAAACCTGAGTCACTACGGCTTGGCGTCTTTCACACCCGCCGTGTTATCCAGCAGGCTCTTGGTCGCGGTCTGCAGGAAGCTGTCCAGCTTCTTGCGCAACTCGGCCACGTCCGGCGCATCCGGCATCACTTCGGCGTGAGGCTTGGTGCCCAGCTCATAGCTGTAGACCTTCGGCTCCATCTCTTTTGGCTCGATCAGAATGCGGTTGCCCGTGACCAGGGCTACGGTCTGCTCGCTGCCCGATGGCTTGATCACACCAAAGCCCAGATCGCCCGCCGGCAGGTTCAACAGGTCACGACCCCAGCACTGATGCACGGTGTCGCCGCCCAGACGGCCCATGATGGTCGGCACGATGTCGATCTGCGTACCGACAATGCTGCTGCGCTTGCCGAACTTGTCCTGCAAGCCTGGCGCGATCATCAGCATCGGGACGTTGAAGCGACCCAGGTCCATCTCGGTGATCTGCTCGTTGTTACCGAAGCCATGGTCGCCCACGACCACGAACAGCGTGTCCTTGTAGTAAGGCTCTTTCTTGGCCTTCTCGAAGAACTGACCCAGCGCCCAGTCGGAGTAACGCATCGCTGTCAGGTGTTCATCCAGGGTGCCATGACCGGTCACGCGCTCCACCGGCAGATTCGCAGGCAAGGCATACGGCGTGTGGTTGGACAGGGTTTGCAGCAAGGCATAGAACGGACGGCCCTTGGCTTCGCGGGCTTTCAGCTCCTGCGCGCCACGGTCGAACATGTCCTGGTCGGACACGCCCCACGTAGGATCGGAGAACACCGGGTTAACGAAATCGTTGCGGCCGATGAAGTTGGTCATGCCCTGGTTGCTGAAGAAACCGGACTGGTTGTCCCAGGCGAAGTCGCCGTTGTACACGTACACGTCATCGTACTTGCGCGCACTGAGCAACTGCGGCAGGCCCGACAACTTGTGGCTGCCTTCCGGCGTCTGCATCAGGTATTCGAAGCCCGGCAGGTTCGGGAAGCAGGCCATGGTGGCGAACATGCCCTGGTGGGTGTGCGTGCCGTTGGAGAAGAAGTGATCGAACAGCAGACCTTCTTCGGACAGCTTGTCGAAGTACGGCGTGATGTTGGACTCATCGCCCAGCGCACCGACCGAGTGACCAGCGAAGCTTTCCATCAGGATGACCACGACGTTCTTGATCGGCAGCGTGTTGCTGGCGGGCGGCGTGAACTCGCGACGCACTGCGGCGCTGTCGGGATCGACCAGCTTGTCGTTGGCGGTCATGAGCATGTCACGCACGGTCTGCTGAGCCTGCGGCTGCGGCAGCGTGGCCTTCCAGATGTTGTCGCGATCCTCGGACATCCGGCTTTTGGCGGCAGCGATCAAGGTCAGCGTACCGTTGAGGCCAAGGGTGTTGGCGAAGTTCGATTCGGTGGTGTAGGCATCGCCCCAACGCAGTGGCGGGCCTTGGCGCAACGTGCCGCGAGCAGCGATCACGGCGACCGCCAGACACAGGACAAAGACCACGACGCGGGTGTACCACGGCGCCACAACGCGATTGCTCGAGCTGCCGATGTTGAAGCCGCCGCGCGGACGCGTCAGTCGATCAATGCCTTTGAACACCAGACTCAACAGCCAGGTCAGCAATGCCCAGGCCAGCAGATACCGGACCACCGGATAGCCGTACCAGATCATGCTCAAGACGGTTTTCGGATCTTCCTTCACGTACTGGAACACCAGACCGTTGAGGCGCTGGTGGAACTCACGGTAGAAGTCCATTTCCATCAGGCCGAAGAACGTCGTCAGGCTGGCGACCAGGGTCAGCCAGAAACGAAACAGTCCGCGTGCCGCCATCAATCGCGCGCTGAACAGGGCCAGTATCAGCGGAATGAGGATGTAGACCACCAGACGCAGGTCGAAACGCAGGCCATTGCCGAACGCTTCAATGAACGTCGAGGCCGGCGTGGCGCCGATGCCTTCCCGGTTGTAGACCAGCAGCGCGACGCGCAACAGGGTGTACAGAACCATCAACGCCAGGCCGCTCAACAGCGTGTAAGCCAGATGCGATTTGACGGTAGGTTGCGGCGCGCGCGCCAGGGCGTCCGTTTTGGCCATGTGTCGTAGGATCCGTTGGATTCAGGTTTAAGTTCGAAAAGCCTGTGCGACCGGTGACATCGAAACGCCGGTGTGAGTCGCGGGGGGCAAATATTACGTGATCGCCCGACGTTTACCACCAATGCGCCACATTCTTCATGGGCGATCGGGTGAAAACCAAGGGTCATGCTCAAGCAACGCTGTGAAACGGCGCGGATTTTCCCGACAAAGCGGTGAAAATTCCGTTGTTTTGGCGAGATTCAAATATTTACTTACAAAACGGGTCCGTGGCGCTAGCTGAAGGACCGTGCATAGAGCTCCAGCGCGTACTCAATCGCTTGAAACACCTTGGGAGCGTCCGCCGCCAGGGCCGCATTATGTTCGAGAGACGCCTGCACCGCCGAAATCAGCCGTTTGATCCTGGGTTGAGGTTTCTGGATGTTGCATGCTGACGCCAGATCGAGAATACCCAACCGCGAACCAAACAGACTTTTCGAACCCGCCAATCTCAGTGCCAGGCTGTCCTCTTCTATGTACGCGGTGGTATTTACAATGTCGTAAGCCGGCGCAAGTTGCGCATCAGCCCCCAACGGATCGCGATATAGAACCCCGAAATTCTTCAGGTGTGCATCACCGTTGCCGACCATGCAACTCAGCGCGACGATGTCGAAGAACTGCTCGCGCGACGACGCCACATGTTGTGGCGCACAGAACAGACCGATGGCTCGGGAAATGTTTTCGTAGCTGGAATCGTACTTTTGCTCGGTACCCAGCCCCATCAGCACTGCCATGTCCTCGAAACCGATAGGTCGCTGATCCGGCTCCCGATCAAAACGACGCATGACGAATAACTGGCGGTTGTCGGACAAATAAAACGCCGGCACAGGCATGCCCGCTCTGCGCGCAGCATCCATGCACACGTATTCGTTGATCGCGAGTCCGGGAAAGTCTGCCCTGCCGGACTTCACGATGAGCTCAGGCATCAACAAGGTCGCTTTGGGATCCGCGGGGCCATCGCCTTCCGGCACAAGCACCTTGGGCTGAACGCCAGAAATCCCGGTGCGCAGGATGTAGCTGTCAACCAGTTCGGCGAACAGGTCATGAGCACCGTCCCAACTGAGAATCTGCTTCAGACTCTTACCCGGTGCAACACGGCTGCCGCCCAGTAGCTGCTCGATGGCCGGAGCCTGAACAGCCAAGCGTCCTATGGGCGACCCGCTCCCCGTCAGTGCGATCAGCAACATGGGATTGATGGGGGTGGTTTTGGCCAGACGATTACGCAGTTGCTCCAGCACGTAGCCCTCAGGCAGGTTCATCTGAAACACAGGATGCAAGCTTCGCGACGTATAGGCTGCGTCGCGCACGGCCATGGTCAGGCTGACCTGCGACGTCGAAACTGCGTCGAGCCCGTAACGAAACAGGTAGTCGCCGGATTCAGTCAGTGACAACTCGCCACTCTGCCCTTGCGGCGTGAGGATACGTACCCGATCAAGTGGATTCATCGGAAAACCTCACGCAACTCTTCGAACGACGGCCGTCGGGCGGGCACGACTTTGATTTCGCTATCCAGAGCGGCCAGTGCCTTGGCGTAGAAATTCATGGAAACCGTCGGACTGCCCTTCTCGATTTCGGCCAGCTTCTGTCGGGTCATGCCGGATTGCGCCGCCAGCTCAATCAGCGTCAGCCCCCGATTCTTGCGCATCTGCGCAATTTGGGTACCCAAGCGTTCGATCAACAAGGTCGCGTCCACGTGTCATGCCTGCATAACATCCCGAGATGAATGGAATGTATACGTAACACACAGAAGGCACAACCAATTGCCACGTATACGTAACATCCAACCCTCAATGTTACGTATACGTTACAAATCGACGACTCAGTCGTTGCTCGGCTTGTTCAGGGCTTGCAGCACGTACTGCGGCAGCGCGAAGGCGCCGATGTGGATCTCAGGATTGTAATAACGCGTGACAATGCCGCTGCCTGCAAAACGCTGACGCAATGTGTCCACCGACAATTTGCGGTATTGGGTGTTGGTGGAGCCCCATGCAAAGGTCATTGCGCCGCCGATGTAGGTCGGCACTGCGGCTTGATAGAAGTGCCAGTCCGCAAACAGGCCGTTCATGCGGCCTGCGGTGGTCTGCACTTCGCTCATCTGCATGAAAGGCGTGCCGTTCTGAGTGACCAGAATACCGCCCTCGTTCAGGCAACGATGGCAAGCCTGATAGAAGTTTTCCGAGAACAGCACTTCGCCCGGACCAATCGGGTCGGTGGAGTCGGAGATGATGACGTCGAATTTTTCCTGGGTATTGGCAACGAAACGCATGCCGTCGTCGATCACCAGGTTCAGACGTGGATCCTCGAACGCGCCCTTGGAATGGTTCGGCAGGAACTCCTTGCACATTTCGACCACGGTGCCGTCGATCTCGACCATGGTGATGTGCTCGACGGTGGCATGTTTGGCCACTTCACGCAGCATGCCGCCGTCGCCACCGCCAATGATCAGCACACGCTTGGCAAGGCCGTGCGCGAGAATCGGCACATGGGTAAGCATCTCGTGGTAAATGAACTCGTCGGCTTCGGTGGTCTGGATCACGCCGTCCAGCGCCATCACGCGGCCCATGCGCGGGTTCTGGAAGATCACCAGGTGCTGATGCTCAGTGCGCACTTCGTGAAGCATTTTTTCCATGCGGAAGCGTTGGCCGTAGCCTTCATACAACGTTTCTTGATAGTCGCTCATGGATGGAGTCCCCGATAAATACTGATGGCAGGACGGCGGGCCGCCCACAAGAAAGGCGCGCATTCTACGTCGCCGGGCATGACAGGTCGAATCTTGCGGCCGCACCATGAAAAACGCCTGATTGCAGGCATGCAATCAGGCGTTGGTGTTCTAAGCCCTATTCGACAGTCTAGATGCGGACGGCAGTCTAGATGCGGACGTTGCCTCGGGGGCCCGCGATGGCCCAGATGATCAGACCGAGAACCGGTAGCAGCACGATCAGCAATACCCAGAGGATCTTCATCCCGGTTTCCGCACCGCTCTTCAACACGTTGATAATGGCCCAGATATCGAGGGCCAGAATGATCAGTCCAATCAGACCATTAAAGGTGGAACCCATGGTGTCGCTCCTTATTGAAGGCTTGCCCAGTTAGGAGTGGTGGCGCTCATCAAGGGTTCCGTTGGTCGGCAGGATATTTCGCTGGCAGCGAGGCCGCTTTCAACCCTGCGCCTTAAGGGCCTCCAGCGCAGGCTCGATCAGGATGCCCAGTTCGACGCCCAGCGCCATCACCCGCGCCTGATCGCAGCCATACACCAGGACGGTCTGTAGCTCATCATCCAGCGGCTCGCTAAGATTCATCAGCACATACCCGCCCATTTCCTTGTTCATACTGCCCAGTTGAATCTGGATTCTGTTCAACGCCGTCAGCGGTTCGGTTTTCGCCAGTTGCTTTGGCTTGATGTTGAAGGCCACATTCGGGCCGAAGGACGCCGTGATCTCCGCGAACAGGTCCATGTAAGTATCGGCTTGGAACATCACGGTTTCCGGCAAGCTGCCCACGACGATCCACTCGCCCAGCGGGATGGGAAAAGTGTCGTCGTAGTTGATGTCGGGATTGGCGGCCAGAAACGCGTCCGGGTCGGCGTAAGCCTGGGCGGCTTCGTCGGCAATCTTCACGATTTCCTCGTCGCTCATGCAGCCGGAGCTGATCTTGCTGATGAATTCGATGAGTGCGGCTTTCATGGCGATGTGATCCGGAGGCAAAAAAACAGGCGCGAAGGATAGCCGGAAATCCCTCGCGCCTCTATCGCTTCGCCACGCTCGGGCGTTAAACGCCCAGTCGCGTCAGTTGCTCCGCTGTGTCGGTAGCGCCCATGGTCTGAGCGGCCATCAGCGGCGTGACGCCCTTGGCGTCCTGAATATGCGGGTTCGCGCCTTTGCTGATCAGGTACTCGACAATGGCGGTGCGGTTGAACATCGCGGCCATCATCAACGCGGTACGACCATCGGCCGACGCCCCTTCGACCTCTGCGCCGCCCTCTACCAGAATGCGCACAACGTCCAGATCACCTTTGAACGCCGCGCCGGCGATCGGGCTCTGACCGTTGTCGTTACGAATTTCAGGGTCGGCGCCATGCTTGAGCAGCACGCGGACGGCGTCCTGGTGGCCGTGATAGCTGGCCAGCATCAGCA
Source organism: Pseudomonas abietaniphila (assembly GCF_039697315.1). NCBI lineage: Bacteria > Pseudomonadati > Pseudomonadota > Gammaproteobacteria > Pseudomonadales > Pseudomonadaceae > Pseudomonas > Pseudomonas abietaniphila. The sequence continues at coordinate 1,104,126 of NZ_CP155619.1, forward strand.
AGGTGTCGCCCTTGTGATTGCGCAGGTTGGGTGTCAGCCCGTTCTCAAGCAAGCGGTCCAGCATCGTGGCATCACCGGCGCGCGCACGGTCGAACACCTGCTCGGCGAACTCCAGCGCTTCTTCGTCCGACATGCGGGTGGCGGAACCCGGGGTATTCGGGGCATCAGACATTCCATTACTCCTGTAGCGCCACGGCGTGGCACGCATGATCAATCGTTCGGTTGCAGCGTTCTCTGTCAGAAAATCTCAGAGACACACGGATGTGGTCAAGTTCCCGCTGATGCCGCCCACCATGCCAGTTTCGTCGCGCACACGGCCACGAAACCTTTTCGATCATGCTCATAGAGAATGCCGTCTATCGACATCGAGAAAAATCGCTGACACAACACGAAATGATTCCCAGATAACGCTGTCTGAGATTTTGACAGCGCTTCATTCTCTCCCCTTCTCAGTTCCCCTTCTCCGGCAAAATGCAGGATGCCCGATGGCCATTCATGCAAAATGCACGAAAACCAAAAATAAATAAAAATATAAGTCTTTGATTTATAACGATTTTATCGAAGCGCACATACTGGCACAGTCACTGCACTAGTCCTACCAAGCTTGTTATCACTGAGCAATGGAGCCGCTAGACATGACTTTCATCCAAGAAAAATTCGCATCCGTATTTTCCGATTTCGAAGTCAACACCCAGCCGCGTCCGGATGGTGGTGTACTGCTTTCCCTGCGCAACAGTGAAGGCAAACAGATTCGTCGTTCGGTGTCCTACGCCCAACTGCACACTCCCGTGCAGCTGGAATGGGTGATCAGCGCCATCCGCCGTGACCTTGCGGCCCAGGCCAGCGAACTCCCGGCTATCTCGATGTTGCAGAGTCAACACCGCTTCGACCTGCCGACGTATCACACCCGCTAAGGGCGTTCTGCGACCGCGGGTAACCCAATAGGCCGACCCGCCGTCGATTGATCCGCTGCATCCTTTGAAGCATCCCTTTTAGTACCGCGATCGCCTTGGCAATCGCGGTTTTTTTGTGCGGGCACTCATGGAACGACGGTTGTCGTGCCTACTGAATGATTCCGCGACACAGCGCCTCGCCTACCGCCTGAGCCCGATTGGTGACACCCAGCTTGGCGTAGATGCTCTTGAAGTGATGCTTGACCGTCGCCTCCGAGACTTCCTTGATCAGCCCGATCTCCCAGGCGGTCTTGCCCTCCCGCGCCCATTTCAGAATTTCCAGCTCCTTGGGTGTCAGGGCGCGGGTCTGCAGTTGCTGACCTTTGCCCGCCACATGCAGCATGGGCACGAGACTGGTCAGCAGATACCGGTCATTGTGTGTCAACGGGCGCGTCATTGCGTTGAGCGAGCAGATAGTGACCACACCTTGATTGGCGCGATTCTGGCTGCTGTAGCCGTATGAAAACGCTGGCAACAGCTGGCAGTCTTCTACTGCGGCCATGTAGGCAGATGACGGCGGGTAAGTCTGGAATGCCTCCTCCCAATCCAGAAAGCCCATGGTGCGACGAAAGCAACGGATGACCGGGTCCTCGATCATCAGTCGTCCCTGGCAGTACAGATCCTTCCAATAGCCGTCGACATTGGACGTGATACAGCTGAGCAGGGAACCGTTGCGGTATTGATAGAGCATCGCTCGCTCACAGCGACACTCCTCCCGCAGCCAGTCGAGCGCATTGGCAATCGCGGCGTCACCGTCCTGCTCGGTAATGCTGCTGACCATCTGCTGTATCAACGGACTCAGCGTCCCTGTTTGCACGTTTTTCATCTTCCCCTCCGTTTAAAAAACGTCATGTGTCGTCCCTGAAGGCTCTTTAGAGTTTTAAGTTGATTGCAGCCGCTAAGGACACCTCGCACACCGCTGGAAGCCGCGAACAGGAGGCGCCAAAACGGCTGTCAGGTTCCGACAGGTGAAGGGTTACACAGTCCGGGAGGGTTAAACATAAAGGCGAAAACAAACAGGCATGCCTGACTCGGAAACAGGCCGCTTCCCACAAAACAACCAAAACGTGCTTACATTTTTGACGATTTACCAACAAAACGGCCGATATCAGAGACATCGGCCGTGGGTTCAATCCGACACAGCGAGGGTTCAGAACGTCGCGGGATCAATCTCGGCGAAACTGACGACATTCGTGTGGCCGGCCAGTTCTGTGCCGGTGCGCACCAGTCCGCAAGTCGCCATGGACGCCTGCCGGGCTGCGTCCAGCTCTTCGACGATGTCGGAGAGGAACAGGATGTCCTGCGCCGGATGCCCAATGGCTGCGGCGATCGTGCGGTAGGACTGGACCTCACGCTTGGGACCGGACGTCGTATCGAAGTAACCGCTGAACAGACCGGACAGATCGCCTGCCTCGGACCGTCCGAAGATCAACTTCTGCGCCTGAATCGATCCCGACGAATACACATACAGCGCGTAGCCTTCGCGATGCCAGCGCTGCAGCGCCTCGACCGCATCCGGATACACGTGACCCTTGAGCTGCCCCGCCAGATAGCCCTGTTGCCAGACCATGCCTTGCAACGCCTTGAGGGGCGTGGCTTTGCGATCCTCGGCGATCCAGCCCAGCAGGATCTTGATCACGCGCTCGACATCGGCCTGAGGCTCGGCGCTGTCGTTGCGCACCGCCTGAAGTTGCGCGGCCACCTCGGCCTCGGTCGCGTGCTGACGCACGTAGTCCGGCAGGTGCGCGGCGGCATAAGGAAACAGCACGTCGAAGACGAAACTCACCGCACTGGTGGTGCCTTCGATGTCGGTCAGAATTGCTTTGATTGCCATGGGTTTCTCAGTCTTCCAGGCGGGGGAACTGGCTGGCGATGGACTCACCGGTGAAGTTTGCCACCCAGCCTTCCGGGTTGTTGAACAGGCGAATCGCAACGAAGTGCGGGTTTTCGCCCATGTCGAACCAGTGCCGTGTGCCGGCCGGAACGGAAATCAGATCGTTTTTCTCGCACAGTACGGCGTAGACGAAGTCACCGATGTGCAGGGTGAACAAACCACGTCCGGCGACGAAGAAGCGTACTTCGTCCTCGGCATGTTGATGTTCGTCGAGAAACTTGGCGCGCAGTTCGGCTTTCTGTGGATGGTCGCTGTTGAGGCTGATCACGTCGACGGTGACATAGCCCCGCTCGGTCATCAGCCGGTCGATCTGCACGCGATAGGCGTTGATCACTTCCTCCTGACTGGCGCCCGGCTTGATCGGGGTTGCCGCCTGCCAGCGATCAAATGCAACGCCATGCTCGGCCAGGGTCGACGCGATGTCCTCAAGGTGAGTCAGGACCTTGTTCGGCAATTCCGGAGATGACACGTGATAGACGGACAGACTGCTCATTGCGGTGTTCCTCGGTTCGGTCAACGCGCGCCGGCGCTGGGGGCCGGTCGGGCGCGGGTTCATTCAGGCAATCGACAAAACGGTACGGGTACGGCTTAGTGAATCAACGGTTAGCGATTCATGATCGCCATGGTCTTGAGTTCGCACTCGAACAGGAACTCAAACGCCTCGATCTGACGCAAAGCATCGCTCATCTTCGCGCCCCAGGTGTACAACCCGTGGCCGCGAATCAGATAACCGGCGCAATCGGGATGCTGGTCGAGCCATGGCTGGACCTTCTCGGCCAGCCGTGCGATGTCCTGATCGTTGTCGAAGATCGGCACGACCACGCGCGACTCATGGGTGACCACACCGCTGAACGCTTTTTGCAGTTCGTAATCCTCGAACACCAGACGGTCGCCCTCGGTCAGCCGTGACAGCACCGTCGCATTCACCGAATGGGTGTGCAACACCGCGCCCACTTCAGGTTTGCAGCGGTAGAGCTGGATGTGCAGCAAGGTTTCGGCTGAGGGTTTCTTGCCCGGCTCCAGGCTGTTACCGGACAGGTCGGTCGCCAGGACATCGTCGACACCGAGCTGCCCTTTGTGTTTACCAGAGACGGTCAGCAACGCCTCGCTGGCCGACAACCTTGCCGAGTAGTTGCTGCTGGTGGCGGGCGACCAGCCACGGCCATACAGAAAGCGCCCGGCTTCGATGATTTCTTGAGCCAATGATTCGCGACTCATGCGCGCTCCTCTTTCATGCAGGTGAACGCCAGAATCGCGGCAATCAATGCCGCCAGGCTGGCAATGGCGAAGGTCCAGCCAGCGCCTAGCGCATTCCAGCTGTAACCCGAATACAACGCACCCATGGCGCCACCGGTGCCGGACAATGCGGCATAAAGCGCCTGTCCCTGGCCTTGCTGGCGGGGGCCGAAACTACGTTGCAGGAAATGTATGGCAGCGGCGTGATAGCTGCCGAACGTGGCCGCATGCAGCAACTGGGCGAATATCAGGACCGACAAATGATCGGCGAAATTGCCCAGCAAAAGCCAGCGCAGAGAAGCCAGCGCAAAACTTGCGATCAGGACGTGCCGCACACTGAAGCGCTGAAGAATCCGGCTCATTGCCATGAACATCAAGACTTCAGCGACAACGCCCACGGCCCAGAGCATGCCGATGATCCCGCGACTGTAGCCAAGGTGCTCCAGGTGCAGCGTGAGGAAGGTGTAATACGGCCCGTGACTCAACTGCATCAGCGCGACGCTGACATAAAAGACCAGTACACCGGGACTGAACAGTTGCTTTAAAAAGCCCTCACCCGCTGGACGTTGACTCGATGCTGACGGTTGGGCATTGGGCACCCACCAGCTGCTGCCAACGATGCCGATCATGATCAGCAATAAGGCCTGGGGATACAGGTCCAGGCTGAACCACTCGAACAATCGACCCATGCCGACCACCGTCAGGATGAAGCCAATGGAACCCCACAGACGAAGCTGGCTGTAGCGCGCCGTCTGACCCTGGAGGTGCGCCAGTGTGATGACTTCGAATTGCGGCAACACCGCATGCCAGAAGAAGGCGTGCAGGGCCATGACCATGGCCAGCCAGGCATAGGATTTGTCGAACAGGATCAGCGAAAAACACGCCAGCGTGCAGACCGCACCGAAGCGCACGATGGCCAGTCGGCGACCCGTGTAGTCCCCGAGCCAGCCCCAGAGATTCGGCGCCACGCAACGCATCAGCATGGGAATCGCGACCAGCTCACCGATGCGCGCGCTGGAAAACCCCAGATGATCGAAATACAGCGCCAGAAACGGCGCCGTGGAGCCCAGCAAGGCGAAATAGAACAGGTAAAAACTGGACAGGCGCCAGTAAGGAAGCGCTGCCACGTTCAAACGCCCGTGGCAGCGGCACCGAATGGCGGCATTACAGTTGACCCAGAACCGGCGTATTCACCCGCACGTCCATGTTCTGGCCGCGATGGCGGAGCAAATGGTCAAGCAGCACGATGGCCATCATTGCTTCGGCGATGGGAGTGGCACGAATTCCGACGCACGGGTCGTGACGGCCCTTGGTGATCACATCGACCGGGTTGCCGTCGACATCGATCGAACGGCCCGGCGTGGTGATGCTCGACGTTGGCTTCAACGCCAGATGCGCGACGATGGGTTGCCCAGAGGAAATACCGCCCAGGATGCCGCCAGCATTGTTGGACAGGAAGCCTTCCGGCGTCAGTTCATCGCGGTGTTCGGTGCCACGCTGGGCAACACTGTCGAAGCCGGCGCCGATTTCGATGCCTTTGACTGCGTTGATACTCATCAGCGCGTGGGCCAGTTCGGCGTCCAGGCGGTCAAAGATCGGCTCGCCCAGGCCGGGCATCACGCCTTCGGCAACCACCGTAATTTTTGCCCCGACCGAATCCTGGTCGCGACGCAGCTGGTCCATGTAGGCTTCCAGCTCGGGCACTTTGTCCGGGTCCGGACTGAAGAAGGCATTTTGCTCGACCGAGTCCCAGGTTTTGAACGGGATGTCGATAGGGCCCAACTGGCTCATGTAGCCGCGCACGGTGATGCCCTGGGTTGCCAGGTATTTCTTGGCAATGGCGCCTGCGGCGACACGCATGGCGGTTTCACGGGCAGAGCTGCGGCCGCCGCCACGGTAATCACGAATGCCGTATTTGTGGTGATAGGTGTAGTCGGCGTGGGCCGGGCGGAACAGGTCCTTGATCGCCGAATAGTCCTTGGACTTCTGGTCGGTGTTGCGAATCAACAAGCCGATGGAGGCGCCGGTGGTCTTGCCTTCGAACACGCCGGAGAGGATTTCGACCTCGTCCGCTTCCTGACGCTGGGTCGTATGGCGGCTGGTACCGGGCTTGCGGCGATCGAGGTCACGCTGCAAGTCTTCCAGCGACAACTCGACACCCGGCGGGCAGCCGTCGACGATAGCAACCAGCGCCGGGCCATGGCTTTCGCCGGCGGTGGTGACAGAGAACAGCTTGCCGTAGGTATTGCCGGACATGCGGGAAGGCTCCGAAAAATCGTTCAAACACACGAGCCCGCCAGTATACGCAGGCTGATCGCGTGAATCACCCTCGAACCTTCTTCGATTGTCCGCATCCAATTGACACTTTATTGACGATGGTCCTGCGATGCTACGTGCTATGTCCCTGATCCGCGGCTTGCTGCCGCTGCGAGTAATCGCTTTGACCCTCACTCTTCTGTCTTCCCTGGCCCAGGCCGGCACACCCGTCGTGCTGCAGCGTCCGATCACCCTGGACACCGGCACCGGCGAACTGTTCGGCACGTTGCTGCTGCCTAAATCCACCACACCGGTGCCGGTGGTGCTGATCATTGCCGGGTCCGGTCCCACCGACCGCGACGGCAACAACCCCGACGGCGGTCGAAACGACAGCATGAAGCGCCTGGCGCTGATTCTGGCCAAACACAACATCGCCAGCGTTCGCTATGACAAGCGCGGCGTAGCGGCCAGCCGACCGGCGACACCGGACGAACGTGACCTGAGCATCGAAAAGTACGTGGACGATGCCGTGGCCTGGGCCGAGAAGCTCAAGACCGACCCGCGCCTGGGTCAATTGATCCTGATGGGGCACAGCGAGGGCGCTTTGGTGGCGACGCTGGCCGCTGAACGCGCAGGCGCTACGGCGCTGATCTCGGTTGCAGGCACCGGTCGCCCGGTCGATCAGGTGGTCCGCGAACAGCTGCGGTACCGCTTGCCCCCTCCTCTGCTGGCGCGCAGCGAGGAGTTGATCGAGGAAATCAAGGCAGGCAAGACCGACGACAACGTCCCGGAGCCTTTACAAGTGGTGTTCCGTCCAAGCGTGCAGCCGTACCTGATTTCCCTGTTTCGACAAAATCCGGCGGCAGCCTTCAGCAAGCTGAAGATCCCGACCCTGATTATTCAGGGCCGCAACGACATGCAAGTGGGCGTGGGCGATGCGCAACTGCTGCACAAAGCCAAACCGGACTCGCAACTGGCGATCATCGACGGCATGAACCATGTCCTGCGCATCGTGCCGATGGACATGAAGCGTCAGCTGGCTTCCTATAAAGACCCGCAACTGCCGCTGGCCAGTGAACTGTCCGATCGGATCATGAATTTCATCAGCTCGGTTCCCGCCGCCTGAGGCCTGTCTCAATGCTTCCGTGGGAGCGAATTCATTCGCGAAGATTTATCTGACGCGGCCTATGCGTCGTGTGCACCCCTTTCGCGAATGAATTCGCTCCCACAGGTCTTCTGCTCCCATCTCCGCTTCTTTCCCTTCAGCTTCGCCGAAAACGGCCGATAGCGGGATGCAGGCATTGTGTTGCCGAGCAATGTCGAGAACAGGACCGCCGTGATGACAGAAACAACTATTGAGGCCGAAGCGGCCGCCCCGACAGACGCCAAAGAAGGCGAAGTCGCAGCCCCGGTATTGTGGGACGACGTGCAGGCCGAGCATTTTTCGATGCTGCGTCTGGCCCCACTGCCCACTGATCGTGCCACCGGCGGCCGGCCATTGCGTTTTGTCGAGTTCGGCCGTGCAGAGCGCAACAGCAAGGAGTTCAGCCTGCTGCGCATGAGCTATCACTTGCCGGGCCAGAAAACCCGCAAGGAGCAGAACCATCTGGACATCTGGGTCGATCACGCCAATCGAGCGGTGCGTATCGGGCCTGAGTCTGGCCTGCAGATCGAGCCGTGGAACCGTGGCCTGGGCCGGTTCATGGTGGCTCAGGGCATTCACTGGGCACAGAAACGCTGGTCGGAATACAAAATCGCTGGCACGGCGCTGGCCAACAAGGACGCGCTCAACGAAGACACCCGGCTGCGTCGCGATCACTTCCTGAAGACGCAGGGTTTCGAGGTGGCGTACGCCGACCCTCAGCACCTTAAAGGCAGCATCAAGGATGTCAAAGTCGCCAATCTGAACAACACCTGGAACACCGACAAGGTGCAGATCGTCGAAATTCTCGACGCGGCGCAGATGCTGCAACAGGCCGAGCAGAAGATTCAGGAACAGGAAGTCACGATCAAGAAGGCCGAAGACAAGGTCAACAAATACCGTCGCGACGACAGCGGGTTGCGCTTCACCATCGCGTGCCTGGTGACCTTTGCGGTCTTTCAGGCCGGATTACTAATCTGGATTGCGACGCATCGGTAAGTCGATACCGCAAAATCTGTAGGAGCCGGCGTGCTGGCGAAAGCGGTGTGTCAGTTGACCTGGCGAAACCTGACACTCCGCATCGCCAGCACGCCGGCTCCTACAATATTTTCCATGTGGCCTATACCCTGGCCGCAAAAACCGCCTGATGCGCCCGGCACTGTTCAGCCGTCAGCATGAACACACCATGGCCGCCGCGCTGGAATTCCAGCCAGGCGAAGTCCACTTCCGGGTACAGCGCCTCGACGTGCACCTGGCTGTTGCCCACTTCGACAATCAGCAACCCCTTCTCGGTCAGGTGATCCGCAGCCTGTGCCAGCATCCGCCGGACCAGATTCAGACCGTCAGCGCCACAGGCCAGCGCCAGTTCGGGCTCGTGCTGGTACTCGTCCGGCATGTCCGCGAAGTCTTCGGCATCGACATACGGCGGGTTGGATACGATCAGGTCGAAACGTTGACCCGGCAGGCCGTCGAAACCATCGCCTTGCACCGTATAGACCCGCTCATCCAGACCGTGGCGTTCGATGTTCTGGTTCGCCACTTCCAGGGCTTCGAATGACAGGTCCGCCAATGCCACTTCCGCGTCGGGGAACACATCGGCGCACGCGATGCCGATACAGCCGGAGCCGGTGCACAGGTCGAGGATCCGTGCAGGCTCCTGGCCCAGCCAGGGTTCAAACCGGTTCTCGATCAGCTCGCCAATCGGTGAACGGGGAATCAGCACGCGCTCGTCGACGATGAACGACATTCCGCAGAACCACGCCTCGCCCAGCAGATACGCCGTTGGCACGCGTTCTTCGATACGGCGCATGATCAAACGCTGCAGATTGACTAGTTCGTCATCTTCCAGGTTGCAATCCAGGTAGGCGTCGGAAATTTCCCAAGGCAGGTGCAATGCACCCAGCACCAGTTGACGGGCTTCGTCCCAGGCGTTGTCGGTGCCATGACCGTAAAACAGATCTTCCCCGTGAAAGCGGCTGACGGCCCAACGGATATGATCGCGCAGGGTGCGCAGGCGGGAAGTGATCACAGCAGACTCCTTGAAAAAACGACGGGCGATTCTAGCAGCCATCCACTCAACAAACGATGCCTGAGCCCGACAGGCGTTTTGTCACGGAAAACTTTCCACAGCCTTTGTTTCAATTTGCAGGCAATATGACAGTAACCGCGACCTGCTCGACGGCTTGAAGCCCGGTGAAAAGCGAAGCCTGTGAGCATTGAGATTCACAGAATCGCTCAGCCAGTGGACAATGTGGCAAAAGCCCCACTCGAAGGAGCCCCAGATGTCTGTTTCAAAGACCGGTCCAAAGACCATGTTTCAACTCAGTGGCCGTGAATACGCGGCGGCCACCTTGAGTAATGCCACGCTGATCATCATCGATGCCCAGAAAGAATACCTCAGTGGCCCGCTGGCCCTGACCGGCGTTCAACACGCCATCGACAACATCGTCAAACTGGTCGACGCTGCGCGCGCCGCCAAATCACCGATCATCCATGTCCGTCATTTGGGGACCGTGGGCGGCATGTTCGATCCGCAGGGTGAACGCGGAAAGTTCGTCCCGGAATTGATGCCACAAGGTGATGAAATCGTCATCGAAAAGCGCCTGCCCAACGCTCTGAACGGCACCGTGACCACCGACGACCGCAAAACCCTGCACAAGCTGCTCGAAGACCTGGGCCGTCTGGATCTGGTGGTCTGCGGGTTCATGAGCCACTCCAGCGTCAGCACCACCGTGCGTGCGGCCAAGGACTACGGTTTCCGCTGCACGCTGGTTGAAGACGCCTGCGCCACCCGCGATCTGCCGACACCCACCGGCGTCATCAAGGCCGAACTCGTTCAGCAGGCGGAGATGGCAATCATGAACGACAATTTCGCCAAACTTGCCCTGACCAAAGACCTCATCTGACGCGACGCTCTTCATCAGGAACTGACCCATGATCGGCAGGGGTTGCCCCGCTGAGATCAATTTTCCGGCAGTTCCTGAAGAAAAAGCGTACAAATGCAGTCATCAGGCGTGTGACACATCTCACATAACCGCCTATCCGTTAATCACTCGTGTTTGCCTTTGAGCGCTGACCAAACGGGAACCACCCCGGCATAAGCTGGTCAGAGCGCCGATACCCATAGAGGAAGTCGGAATGAAGATATCCGATGGTTTCGATGCCCGTCGCCTGCGGCCAAAAGGCCAGAGCAACTGGCGGATGCGCTTTGGCGCTGTACTGTCTGCGCTGTTTGCAACCGCCGGCGTACTGCTTGCAATGGCCGGCGTCGCCAGCCTGATCGGCCATCCGGCAGCGTTGGGAGAGCTTAACGCCAGCCCGGCCGGCGCCGTGGTCACGATTGTTGTCGGCCTGTTCCTGCTTTACATCGGGGTCTGGCTCTGGCGTCGCAGCCGTCTGCGTCGTCGCCGCGCGGGCGAGCTCAACATGTCGCCGCACCTGATGAAGAAACACGACTGACCCCTCCCCGCGTCATCCGCAGCCATTTGAACGTTTTTAGTCGCGCCGAGATCGGCGTGACTTGGTTAAACTGGCGTCCTTCGCGGAGACCAACATGCAAGACGACGACTTTTCCCTGTTCAGAAGTGAGCTTCGTGGCGTCAAGCCCATCAAGACTGAACACGCCGATGTAGGCAAACCCAAACCCGACCGCAAGCATCTGGCCAAGCTGAGGCAGGCTGCGACGGTGCGCTCTGATGCCACGATTACCGTCGACGGCCTGTCCGATCAGTTTGTGATCGACGTAGGGCCGGAAGACACGCTGTACTGGGCCCGCGATGGCGTTCAGGAAGGTCAGATGCGTAAACTCAAGCTCGGTCAAATCAGCTTCGAAGGCAGCCTTGATCTGCACGGCATGAGCGTGGAACTGGCGCGGGAGACCATGTGGGAGTTTCTGGCGGAGGCGGCGAAGCTGGAAGTCCGCTGCGTGCGCATCACACATGGCAAAGCGGTGCGACTGGACGGCAAGCGCCCGATGATCAAAAGCCACGTCAACACCTGGCTGCGCCAACATCAGCAGGTGCTGGGCTTTACATCCTGCATCGCCAAACACGGCGGTGCGGGCGCGGTGTACGTCATGCTCAAGCGCACGATGATGGAAGGGCGCGACGAGTAAGAACGCTTGACCGGACCCGTAGGAGCGCGACGCTTGCTGTCGATTGCAGGCTTTCAGCTGCACAAGTGCAGACTGGCCTGACGCTTCGCGAGCAAGCTCGCTCCCACGGGACCGGTGTCATTCAGAGATCAGCGCGGACCTGGCCCTCCGCCGCCACCGCCGCCACCCGGGCCGCCACCTTCGTAGTGACCGCCACCGCCTCCATGCCCACCGCCATGGCCTCCACCGCCCGGCCCCCAGAAAGGCCAGCAGCCGGACATGGCTGACATGACCGCGATCACCATCGCGACTTTCGCTATACGACTCAACATTTCATAACTCTCTTAACAGCAGGCATTCATCACCTGCAACGTCTGACAGCACATCCTGTTGAAACCGCGTCGCTGTTTGGTAGCCGTACGGTGTCGAGCTTGATACGCAGCGGTCAAGAAACAAAAAGGCCGCGAGGGGACAACACGCCCGTCGCGGCCTTTATTCGAGTCTCGTTGTGGACCAGGGTATATCCGTTCGATCAGGCTCCCGATCCGATCAATGGGGGTCAGCGGCGATAATAACCAGGTCCCGGGCCATAGCCGCCCCGCCCTTCATAATAATGACCGCCATCATAATGGCGATGGTCCCAACCACCGTGACGACCCCATCCAGGGCCAAAAAAACATCCCGAAACCGACGACGTCAGGGCGATCACCAGTGCGATTTTCGCGATTCGGCTAAACATATGCTTACTCTCTTCATCCGGGCATCTATCACCCATTAACTCAGACACCGAACCGACACATTTCGACATATGCCTTCGGTAAAGGTTAGGTAAAGGTCCCTTTACAGCGCCCGGGCGTCGTCATGCCGCAGGTTTGTCGGTCGCCCGCCGTACACCTCCCCGCCCAGCTACGCTACTATGTGCGCCTTTGCAGGCCGACAACCCTGCGTTTTTTTGAACCCACACGGAACACAACCCTGTGACACTGGAACAGAACTACACGGCGATCCTTGGTCAACTCGGCGAGGACGTCTCCCGCGAAGGCCTGCTCGACACCCCGAAACGTGCGGCCAAAGCCATGAAGTACCTTTGCCGTGGCTATGAGCAAACCCTGGAAGAAGTCACCAACGGTGCACTGTTCAGTTCCGACAACAGCGAAATGGTCGTGGTCAAGAACATCGAGCTGTACTCGCTGTGTGAACACCACCTGCTGCCCTTCATTGGCAAGGCCCACGTCGCCTACATCCCGAGCGGCAAAGTCCTCGGTCTGTCGAAGGTCGCGCGCATCGTCGACATGTTCGCCCGTCGCCTCCAGATCCAGGAAAACCTCAGCCGCCAGATCGCTGAAGCCATCCAACAGGTCACCGGCGCGCTCGGCGTGGCCGTGGTCATTGAAGCCCAGCACATGTGCATGATGATGCGCGGCGTCGAGAAGCAGAACTCCTCGATGATCACCTCGGTGATGCTGGGTGAATTCCGCGAAAACGCTGCCACCCGCACCGAGTTCCTTAGCCTGATCAAGTGATCCGGGCGTCCTGAAAGGCCGCGACCTCAGGTCTGCGGCCGCGAGGTTTCAAGCATGTTGATGAAGGCATTGAGGGTCGGCCTGGGCCAGCTCGTTATTCTGATCGATTTCCTGACCCGCCCCGCCAAGAAAAAACGCTCACCGGACGCTCAGGCCGCCGTCGAAGCGTCGGCAAAAGACCTGACGCTGTACCAGTTCCAGGCCTGCCCGTTCTGCGTGAAGACCCGCCGCACGCTGCGCCGCCTGAACGTGCCGGTCGCATTGCGCGATGCGAAGAACAACGAGATCGACCGTCAGACCCTGCTGACCGAGGGCGGCAAGATCAAAGTGCCTTGCCTGCGCATCGAAGAAGGCGACAAGACGGTGTGGATGTACGAGTCCAAGGTGATCATCGATTACCTCGACAAGCGTTTTTCGGCGGTTTGAAGCATCCCAGACACCCTGAGCTTCAAGCCGGGCATGGAAGCTGTGGGAGCGAATTCATTCGCGATTGGCCCGTACACCCGCCGTACATTGCTGGTCTGGCCAAGCTTTCGCGAATGAATTCGCTCCCACAGAAATCCTGACAGGCCATGGCATCAGCGCTATCCAGACCTTCGGCTATTTAGGACAGCCTTCCTGCCGACACGCCACGTAGCCCTTCAACTGCTCGACCCGCACCTTGGTTTGTGCCGACAAGCATTGCGCCTGCGCCAGCGGCCAAAGACTCCCGCCATCCTCTCGCTTACCCACCTGATACTGGCAATCGGCATCACGAAAGGCGATCCACTTCTTCTGGGCCTCCTGCAGCGCTTTCTTCTGCGCCGGGTTCTTCAGGTAGGCCATCTGCGCCTTGTACTGCGTGTTGAGATCGGCATCCAGCGCCGCATATTCCTTGCTCGCGCACTGGTTCATCGACGCCTGCGTTGCATCGCAATCCTCGGCTTGCGCCGAACAGCCAATGCCCAGCGCCATGAACATGCCCACCGCTATCATCATGAATCGCATCGAATACTCCTTTTTCCAGTTGATCGCCTGGCCTGAGCCAAACGGGGGCGCAGCGTAAATCACCGCGAGCGCACAAGTGTTGCACACAACATTCAGACATAAAAAAACCGGTCACTGTTGCCAGGACCGGCTTTTTTCTCTCTGACGGATCAGCGCTCGGTGTCAATCCAGCATGCCGACGTAACCCGGCTGCTGCTTGATCCGCTCCAGCCAGCGTTCGATGGCCGGGAACTGAGTCAGGTCGAAACCGCCTTGATGGGCGACATGGGTGTAGGCATAGAGCGCAATGTCCGCAATGGAAAAATGCTCGCCCACCAGGAACGGCGTGCGCTGCAGCTGCTGCTCCATGACCTTCAACGCCCTGTAACCGCGCTTGTGCAGCGACCGGTATTCGTCCATACGCGCTTCAGGCAGCCCCAGGTAAAACTGAATGAAGCGGGCCACGGCGATGGTCGGTTCATGGCTGTACTGTTCGAAAAACTGCCATTGCAGCATTTGCGTGCGCAGGCGAGGCTCGGTCAGCAGATACGGCGTGCCTTCAGCCAGGAAGTTGAGAATCGCGTTGGACTCCCACAGGCAGGTGCCGTCCTCAAGCTCCAGCACGGGAATCTTGCCGTTGGGGTTCTTTTCAAGGAACGCTTCGGTTTCGGTCTCCCCATTGAGGATGTCCACCGGCACCCATTCATACTGAACGCCAAGAAGGCTGAGCATCAATTTGATCTTGTAGCAGTTGCCCGAGTTGTAATCGCCGTAAACCTTGTACATCTGCAGCTCTCCCCTCAATCCTGCTCGGTGATGCGTGTGCGTAATGTATCAGGCTGCAAGGGCAGCCTGTGCGTGTCTGATGACTGCCGCCAGTCGTTTCAACCCTTCATCCAGTCGTGCGGGCTCGATGTGGCTGAAGTTCAGGCGCAGATAGCCGGGGTTGGCATCCGGGTCGGTGAAAAACGGTTCACCCGGCATGAACGCCACGTTCTGCGCCAACGCCGTGTTAAGCAGCGTACGAGTGTCGATCTTTTCCTTGAGCGTCAGCCAGAAAAACAAGCCGCCTTGCGGGCTGTTCCACTGCGCCAGATCGCTGAAATGCCGTTGCAGCGCGGCTTCGAACTGGTCTCGACGGGTGCGGTAGAAGCCTCGCAGCTCCAGCAGATGCTGCTGATAATGATCGCTGCCGATCCACTGAAGCGCTTGCCACTGGCCCACACGGTTGGTGTGCAGGTCAGCGGACTGCTTGAGTTTTAGCAGATGCGGAAACAGGTCCGGCGTGGCAATCAGATACCCCACGCGCAATCCCGGCATCAGGGTTTTCGACACGGTGCCGGTGTAGATCCAGCTGGCTTTCTTCAGGCGGCTGACGATGGGCTTGGCGCTGGCGCCATCAAACGTCAGGTCGCGATAAGGCTCGTCTTCGATCAGGGTCACGCCGAACTCGTCCAACAGCGCCGCCACGGCGTCCCGCGCTTCTTCGCTGTAGCGCACGGCCGAAGGGTTCTGGAAGGTCGGGATCAAATAGGCGAACGACGGCGTGTGCTGTTGCAGGCGCTGACGCAGTACGTCCAGATCAGGTCCTTCGGCGAGCAACGGGACGGTGAGGCAATCGGCGCCGAACAGCTGGAAGATTTGCAGCGCCGCGAGATAGGTCGGGCCTTCCAGCAGGATCTCAGTGCCTTTGTCGATGTACAGCTTGGCGGCCAGGTCCAGCGTTTGCTGCGAACCACTGACAATCATCACCTGACTGGCCTCGCAGGCAATGCCCAGCGCCCGGGCCTGGGCCGCGAGCGCTTCGCGCAATTGCGGTTCGCCCTCACTCATGCCGTATTGGCCCATGCTGCGCGGCATGTCGGACCATTGGCTTTGCGGCAACATCGCTTCGGCAGGCAATCCACCGGCGAACGACATCATGTCCGGGCGCTGAGCGGCAGCCAGGATTTCGCGAATCAGAGAACTCTTCAAACGGGTGACGCGTTCGGAAAATGCCATGAGATCACCGCTGGCGGAAATAAATGGAAATAGGTCAAACTGGTTGACTGAAACTACGACGACTTGCCCGGATACGTCAATATGCTTGACCTTAAAAATTCATCGACACAGCAGATCGCCATGGAAGCGTTTTTCTTCGGCTATCAGGCGTTCACTGCAAAAGCTGACGAAATGCTCGATCGTCGGGGCCTGAGCCGGGTCCACCAACGCATCGTGTTTTTCATCGCCCGCTATCCGGGGCTCAGCGTGAAGGAACTGCTTGGCGTGCTGGGCGTGAGCAAGCAAGCGTTGAACACCCCGCTGCGGCAGTTGATCGAAATGGAACTGGTCCTGAGCGTCGCCCCCGAAGACGACAAACGAAAACGCCTTCTGGAGCTCACAGTCGAAGGCGCGAAGTTCGAAGAATCACTGCGCCGCGAACAGGTAAAACTGCTGCAACGGGTATTCGCCGAGGCCGGACGCGAAGCCGTGGATGGCTGGCTGGCCGTGAACAAGGCATTGGGCAATACCCTCAATCGCAGCTGAGCCTCGAAAGCACACGCACGTTGTAGATGAAGGTCAGGATCATTCCCACGCTCCGCATGGTAGCGCTGTTATCGGCCCTCCGCGCCAGCCCTGGACGCAGAGCGTCCAGCCGGGCATTCCCACGCGGAGCGTGGGAACGATCAAAGAAAGCTCATCTCCTGAACGGACGTGACCTTCACCCTCCAGAGCCCGCAACTGTGCCGATTATTGCGCACCCCGCTGTATCGCAACGAACCGTCACAACTGCGTATACGCTTGCACACCTGCTCACCTCGCCGCCCCAGGGATAGACCGCATGACCGACGCGACCCACACCCCACTGCGCCCCCTCGCCGACAGCTCGCCCTCCGCCATCGTCGCAGGCTTCATCGCCATGATGACCGGCGTCACCAGCTCCCTCGTGCTGATCTTCCAGGCAGGCCAGGCCGCCGGCCTGACCTCCGCGCAGATATCCTCCTGGATCTGGGCACTGTTCATGGGCATGGCCATCTGCAGCATCGGTCTGTCATTGCGTTACCGCTCCCCTATCACCGTCGCCTGGTCGACGCCAGGTGCGGCACTGCTGATCACCAGCCTGGGGCATGTCGCCTACCCCGAAGCCATCGGCGCCTTCATCACCAGCGCCATTCTTGTCTTCATCTGCGGCATCACCGGCAGCTTCGAGAAACTGGTCAAGCGCCTGCCCACCTCCTTGGCGGCGGCACTGCTGGCCGGCATTCTGTTCAAGATCGGCAGCGAGATCTTCGTCGCCGCGCAGCACCGTACAGGCCTGGTGCTGGGCATGTTCTTCACGTACTTGATCGTCAAACGCTTCTCGCCGCGTTACGCAGTGCTCGCGACACTGCTAGTGGGTGTGGCGCTGTCAGCGATGCTCGGCATGTTGAATTTCAGCGGTTTTGCACTGGAAGTTGCCGTGCCGGTGTGGACTACGCCCTCGTTTTCGCTGGGCGCCACCATCAGCATCGGGATTCCGCTGTTCGTCGTGGCCATGACCTCACAGAACATGCCGGGCATCGCCGTGTTACGCGCCGACGACTATCAGGTCCCCGCCTCTCCGCTGATCACCGCCACCGGACTGATCTCGCTGGTGACTGCGCCGTTCGGGGCACATGGCATCACGCTGGCGGCCATCAGCGCGGCGATCTGCACCGGCCCGCACGCCCATGAAGACCGCAACAAACGCTACACCGCCGCGATCTGGTGCGGGATTTTCTACGCCATCGCCGGGGTGTTTGGCGCGACGCTGGCCGCGTTGTTCGCGGCGTTCCCGAAAGAGCTGGTGCTGTCGATTGCCGCGCTGGCGTTGTTCGGCTCGATCATCAACGGGCTGACCGTGGCGATGAACGAACCCAAGGAGCGTGAGGCTGCATTGATCACCTTCATGGTGACGGCGTCGGGGCTGACGCTGTTTTCCATCGGGTCGGCGTTCTGGGGGATTGTCGCGGGAGTGCTGACGCTGGTGATTCTTAACTATCGGAAACCCTGACTCCCCCAGATGCATACAACACCTGTGGGAGCGAATTCATTCGCGAGACGTCGGTACAGACAACCGAAATTCGTTGTTTGAAATAACGCATCGCGAATGAATTCGCCCACAGTGGTCATCCGGCGTAGGGCCGTGCAACTCAGGCTCACAACCTGAAATGCCCCACCATCCCTTTCAATTCCATGCCCAGTGACGCCAGCTCAATGCTGGACGCCGCGTTGCCCCGCATCGCCAGGGCGGACTGATCGGCGCTGGCACGGATGCTGGTGACGCTGCGGTTGATCTCTTCGGCCACAGAGCTCTGCTCTTCGGCCGCGGCCGCGATCTGCTGGTTCATCTGCTGGATCAACGACACCGCCGCCGCAATGCTGCCCAGCGCGCTTTCGGTCTGCAACGCATCGCTGACGGCCAGCTTCACCAACTCACCGCTGCTCTGAATCTGCGCCACCGACGCCTGCGCGCCACTTTGCAGGCTCGTCACCAGGCGCTCGATTTCTTCGGTGGATTGTTGGGTGCGCTTGGCCAACGCCCGCACTTCGTCCGCCACCACCGCAAAGCCCCTGCCCTGCTCGCCCGCCCGCGCGGCTTCGATGGCAGCGTTGAGGGCCAGCAGGTTGGTTTGTTCGGCAACGCTTTTGATCACCCCCAACACCTTGCCGATGTTCTGGATCTCGGCGCTGAGGTTTTCGATGCTGTGACTGGCCGAGTTGGCCGACGTCGCCAGTTGCTCGATGCGCTGCATGCTTTGGCGCACCACCGCCTGACCACTGTCGACCTTGGTGTCGGCTGTCTGTGCGGCCAGGGCGGCTTCCTCGGCATTACGCGCAACGTCGTGCACGGTGGCGGTCATCTGGTTCATGGCCGTGGCCACTTGCTCGGTTTCTTCTTTCTGGGAGCTGACTTCCAGATTGGTCTGCTCGGTGACGGCGGACAATGAATGCGCCGAGGTCGCCAGTTGCTCGATACCTGCTTGCAGGCCGCTGACGATCCCGCTCAAGCCCGCGCCCATCTGCTGCATGGCCAGCATCAACTGGCCGATCTCATCCTTGCGCGTGACCTGTACGGACCCGCTCAGGTCGCCGGCAGCAATGCGCTGGGCGATGGCAATCACGCTGCGCAGTGGCGCGACGATGATCCGGGTAATGACGAACGACGCGATCAAGCCGACGATCAACGCGAGCACAGACGAACCAATGATCTTCATCGAGTTGGCCTGCAGCTCGCCCATCATCGACTGATCTTCCGCGTCATAGGCCTGATTCACTTGCTGGACGACGGTCCTGGCGTTGGCCGCCAGTTGCTGGGAAACCTTGGCTTCGTCTGCCAGCAAGCCGGTGTACTCGTTGAGCTTGTCGCCGAAATTGGCGATGTGCCCGCTGACCTCGGTCAATACGGTGAGGTAGCCCGGGTCCTTGATCACGGCTTTAAGTTGCTCGGCGGACTCCTGCGCCTGCACCGCCTGTTCGATCTTGCCGGTTTTGGCCTCTTCCCCCGAACCGGTCTTGCGGCTCTTGTCCAGGCGCACACGGGCCTCGTCCATGGCCTGCATCATCAATTTGGAAATCTGGCTGACCTGGGCCGATTGCTCGATGAACTCCGAGCCTTGCTGGCCTTGGGAATCCTTGAGGTTATAGGCGCCGTCGTCGGCAAGGCCGGCCTGCAACACGTCGAGGTTGTTGGCGACGCTGGACACCGACCAACTGGCCATTTCCAGCGCCAGGTCCTTGCTCTGACTGATGCTGACGAATTCGTCGAAGGACTTGCGGTACGCGGCGAGCGCTTGCTGAACTTCGGTCATTACCCGCTGATTCACGGCCGAGCTGGATTTGAGCGTTTCCGCCTGAGCGTTCAGGGCATCGAGCCCCGCGTGCAGCTCGTCGACCACCTTCGGATCGCTGTGCAGCGCGAAGTCCTGCTCAAGCAGTCGAACGCGGTTGAGGCCGGTATTGAGCGCGGTCATATCCTTGAGACTGTCGAAATGCACGCTGATCGATCGCAGCGACCAGACCCCGATGGCCGCGACCAAGGCGGTCAACAGGAGCACCAGCACGAAGCCGATTGCCAGTTTCTTCGCCATTCCGAGATTGGCAAAACGCGTTTGCACGGCCGAAATCATACGATCAGTCCCCAGTCACAGCTAAAAGGCACACACAACGAGGCCATGTGAGCACGGCCATTCAATTTTCGTGCAGATTCGCAACGGGTCAGGCGCAAAACAAGTCTTTGACGTCGGAATAATGGCAAATAGCTACGCCAACGTCGCTTCCAGAATGGTTATCGGCGTATCCAGATTTCTCAACAGGGAGCGAGGTGCCGCAAAGGCCTCATTCACCGAGGCCATGCGACGAAAGGTAACGCGCCAGAATGGCGCGAAAACGCGTTGGGAGTGACACCGCGTGCGCAGGTAACGCTCAGGCTCGCCGGCGGTCAACGCGCGGCAGGTGCAACCGTCAGGGTGCCGGTGTCGGCGTCCAATGTGGCGCGGCTGCCCAGCGCGACCGCGAGGTTGCGATCGCCGTGACCAATCGGCAATCCACCCAGCAGAGGGACACCCAGATCGGCCAGGCGCTCGATCAAGACATCGGGCGGTGTGACCGGATTGTTGCCATGGCCCGGCTCGCTGAACTGGCCGATGGCGATGCCGCCCACCCGTTGCAGAATGCCGCAGTTGCGCAGATGAGTGAGCAGACGATCAACCCTGTAGGCCAGTTCGCCGACGTCTTCGATGAGCAGGATGGCGCCTTCGAGGTCCGGCATGAACGGCGTGCCGACGCAGGTGCTGAGCATGCTCAGGTTGCCGCCCAGCAACGTGCCTTCGACCGCGCCCGATGTCCGCACGCTGAAGGTAGGCTCGGCGGGGTCGGCCTGCACCACCATCGGTTCGGTGCTCATCAAGGCATGCCGCAATGTGCTGGCGAACTCGCCGCCTCGCTCCAGTTGCGCGGCCACCGGGCCATGAACGGTCACCAACCCCGTACGGTTCCACAGCGCAGCGTGCAACGCCGTGATGTCGGAAAAACCGACCACCAGCTTCGGATCGCGGCGCACGGCGTCGTAGTCCAGGAGCTCAAGGATCCGCTGCACGCCATAACCGCCTCGGTTGCACAGCACGGCACGTATCTCGGGATCGGCCAAGGCATCGTTGATGTCTGCGACCCGGTTTGCGTCGCTGCCAGCGAGAAAATGCTCGGCGTCCAGCGCATGGGGGTAAACCCGTGGACGCAAACCCCAGGACGTCAACTCGCGCACCGCCGCCTGAACCCTCGCCTCGGCCACGGGGCCGGCAGGCGACACCAGCGCCACAGCATCCCCCGCGCGCAAGACGTTAGGGTTGAGGATTGTGCGGGATACAGGCATTTCAAGGACTCGGCTGACGTTCGAATGAACCGGCAATGTAGAGCACTCCCTTTTTCGAATCCAGTGTCAGGCTTAACTCATCTTGTCGGTCGGGCCCTGACCACGATTGGCCTGAAAACGCGTGACGCTCTTGCGCAGCCAGCCGAGAAAACCGCTTGGATCGACGATCACCGGCTTGGTCTCCAGCATTGCCGCACGCGCCTTGGCGCGGAATTTAGCCAGACCGGCCAACGCACCGATCAGCTCGGGATGCGCCTCAAGCCAGGGTTCCAGGTCAGCCTTGTCGATGCGGTAAACCATGCAATCGGTGTACGCGCAAAAACGCCCCACGGTGGGCGTTCCGTCAACGAACCCGGTCTCGCCCAGCAATTCGCCGGGCCCCATGCGACCTACTTCCAGCCAGCCGTCCGGGCGCGGGATCGACACCGAGATCACACCCGACTCAACGATGTACAGCGCGTCGGGGACCACCCCTTCGGCAAGCACCACGTCCTTCGCCGAATAGGCACCGAGTCGCATGTGCTGCTCAAGCTGTGCGCGGTCATCGTCGCTGAGCATGCGCAACGCGCCGACGGTATTGAGGACAGCGGATTGCCGGGTCGCTGGCCGAGACTGGTCCAGCCGTGTTTCGGCGGAGGCCAGTTGCCGGTGAATCAGGTCGAAGAGCTGGTTGCGCACGGCTGAGCGACGATCACGGGATTTCACGTAGCCGGTGACTTCATATTCAACGCTGCGCAGGCCCGACTTCACGACTACGGCCGACGGCTTGGGTTGCGCCAATAATTCACGGCAACCCAGCAGCGCCTTGTCCAGCGAGTCCAGTACCACACTGGGGCGCAACCGCGTCGGCAGTTCGATGGACAAGGTGACAGAGTGAAAATGGTCGGGGCGACTGAAGTTGACGATGCGCGTTTTCGCCGCCATGGCATTGGGGATCACCGCCATGCTGCCTTCGGAGGTCAGCAAATGCGTGGACCGCCAGTCGATCTCGATGACTTTGCCTTCGATGTCGTCGACCCGAATCCAGTCGTCGACGCGAAACGGTTTGGTCGCATTGAGGACGATGCCGGAAAACACATCGCCCAGTGTGCTTTGCACCGCCAGACCGAAAATGATCGCCACGGCGCCCGAGGTCGCGAGCAACCCTTTTACCGGCAGGTCGAGCACGTAGCCGGCGGCGGCCACGGCAGCGACCAGAAAAAAGATCGCGCCCATGACGTCTTGCAGCAGATGGCCCTTGCCGCCGATGCGTGGCTCCATGACCACCACCGCCAGAACCGTCAAGGTCCTTGCGCCGAACAGCCACCAGGTGATGGTCAGGATCGTGCCAAGCACATGCCTTGGCACCGACCAGTCTATCGGCACCGGATACAGCGGGCTCAGACCGCCATCGAGCAGCGCCATGCTGAACATCACGAACAGCACCAGCCGAAGCACCAGCTTGCGCCGCAACAGTCGGGGATGCATCCATTGCCAGAGCACCAGATCAACGATCAGCAGCAGCGAAGCGCTGAGCAACGGATAAGCGAACCACAGGTGATCCATCGAAACTCCTGGAAGGTAAACAGCCCAAGGAGCTTAGCTGATTACCGTCGCAGGTAGGCCTCAAAACACCCGAGCGTCAGCCGCGAAACAGCGGAATACCCCACGGCGCGCCGATGTTGC
Organism: Pseudomonas abietaniphila; assembly: GCF_039697315.1. Lineage (NCBI taxonomy): Bacteria > Pseudomonadati > Pseudomonadota > Gammaproteobacteria > Pseudomonadales > Pseudomonadaceae > Pseudomonas > Pseudomonas abietaniphila. The sequence continues at coordinate 1,127,222 of NZ_CP155619.1, forward strand.
CGCCATCGACCACGATCTCGGCAGCGGTCATGCCCGACGACGCGTTCGACGCCAGGAACATCACCGCTTGGGCCAGTTCTTCAGGATCGGAGAAACGGCCCATCGGAATACGCGGAGCCATGGCTTTTTCGGTGGCATCAACGGTGGAGCCTGCACGTGAACCACGGGTCCAGATCGGTGTGCGGGTTGCACCCGGGATCACGGTGTTGACACGAATGCCCTTGGGCGCCAGTTCCGAGGCAAACACTTTGGCCATCGAGGTGATTGCACCCTTGGTCGCCGAGTACGCGGACGAGCCTGGCGAGCCGAGCTCACGCATGACCGAGCCGTTGAGGATCACCGAGCTACCCTCTTTCAGCAGCGGCAACACGCCCTGCACCGTGAAGAACACCGACGTCAGGTTGGTGCGCACGATCGACTCGAACGCTTCCAGGGTGGTGTTGCCCAGCGGTGTCGCGCCGGAGATACCGGCGTTGGCGAACACCACATCGAGGCTGCCGAACGCCTCGGTGAGTTTCTTCACCACCACATCAATGTCGGCGAGGTTGTTCACGTCCGCCTTGATCCCCAGTACGTCGCCACCCAGTTCGGCCACGGCCGCATCGAGTTTGGCTTGATCGCGCCCGGTGATGGCGACCCGCGCGCCGTTTTCCAGCAGCAGTCGCGCAGTGGCCAGGCCGATGCCGCTGTTGCCGCCGGTGATCAGAATGGTTTTGCCGTTGACGCTCATGGTTGCTCCTTGAATCTCATGCGAAGGATGGGAGAGCCGGTGTGGGTCAAACCCCTATGGAGGACAACCATACTCCAATTTTGGATTTCGTACATACTCCAAATAAAAAATTTTTCGAACAGTATTTGGCGTATGATCGCTCACCATATCGTTACGAAAAGCAGTCACCGGAGATTTCCATGTCGCGCTCACAGGCAGAGAAAGCCGTCATCCACGAACACATTGTCAACCTCGCAGCCGAGCGTTTCCGGGAAGTCGGGCTGAACGGCATCGGTGTGGCCGACCTGATGAAAGAAGCAGGCCGGACCGGCGGCGGCTTCTACAAACATTTCGAATCACGGGAAAAGCTAGTCGAAGAAGCGTTGCAGTGCGCGTTCGACAAACGGGCAAAGGCGCTGGAAAAGTACACCGACCCGGAGTCAACCCTGACCCTGGCCGATCTGGTGGACAGCTACCTGAGCGAGCGGCACCTTAACGACCCGGGCTCGGGCTGCGCCTTGGCCGCCGTGATGAACGATGTCGCGCGCAGCAGCGATTCGATCCGTGAGGTATATACGCAGGAGTTGCAGAACGAACTGGCGGTGATCACGGCGTTGACGAGCAGTAAGCAGCCCTCGAAGAAGCGCGCTCAGGCGCTGATGGCCATGTGCACCCTGGTCGGGGCGATCGGGTTGTCGCGTGCGGTGACGGATGAGGCGTTGGCGCAAGAGCTGTTGAATACGGGCAAGACGCTGCTCAAGGCGCTGGATGCGTAAAGGCTGCTGCGATTTGTTTGCGCTGGCCGGAAATATCGCAATCGACGCATTACCTGTGGGAGACGTCGGAGGTTACGACGGCAGCGAATGCGGTGGGGCAGTTCGCATCATCGGGACGGTCCTACCGCGTTTTCACCTCAATCGTGGAATAAACACAAAACCTGCGTGTGAGCTTGCTCGCGAATACATTGCTGATCGCTCCGCGTGGGAATGCATCCCCCGACGCTCTGCGTCGAAATCGGATGACGGTCTACGCCATGGGCGGCTTTACCACGCGGTGGGTCAGTTGCCTCGATGTCGACTGACGCACCGCATTCGCGACCGTCGTAACCTCCGATTGCTCCTACAGATGTGTGTGTGTTGATCCGCAGAACCTTGACGATCCTGGATACTGTGGGAGTTAGCTTGCTGACGAATGCGGTCATTCATTCAACATCAATCTCACTGACATAACGCATTCGTCGAAACGCCGCCCGCAGCAAGCCGCCTGCGGGCAACCCATGTCTGATCTGTGGAATTAAAAAGCCGTGACGCCGCCATCCACCGCCAGCGAATGACCGGTGGTAAAGGCTGCGCCGTCGCTGCACAGGTACAACACGGCGGCGGCGATTTCTTCGACTTTGCCGATCCGGCCGACGGGGTGCATGGTGGCGGCAAATTCGGCTTTGCGGGGGTCGGCTTCGTGGGCGCGGCGGAACATGTCGGTGTCGATCACTGCAGGGCACACGGCGTTGACCCGGATCTGCTTCTTGGCGTATTCGATGGCTGCCGATTTGGTCAGCCCGATCACGGCGTGTTTGGACGCGGCGTAGATGCTCATCTTCGGCGCGGCCCCCAGTCCGGCGACGGACGCGGTGTTGACGATTGCGCCGCCGCCCTGCGCCAGCATGACCGGCAACAGGTACTTCATGCACAGCCACACACCTTTGACGTTGACGCCCATGATCGCGTCGAACTCGGCTTCGCTGCCTTCGGCCAGACGGCCTTTTTCGATCTCGATGCCGGCGTTGTTGAACGCGTAGTCCACGCGACCGAACGCTTCCATGGCCTTGATCATCATCTGCTGCACCTCCGCTTCCCGGGTCACGTCGCAGCGCAGGAACACGGCTTCGCCACCGGCTTGACGAATCAGCTCAGCCGTCCCCTCTCCGCCATCGGCATCCAGGTCGACGGCAACCACTTTCAGGCCCTGTTCGGCAAATGCCAATGCGGTCGCCCGACCAATGCCGGCGGCGGCGCCAGTGACCAAGGCAACCTGCCCGGAAAACGTCATGCTCATGGAATCGTCCTGTGTTGTGGTTTTTATGAGGAAGGCGTGCAGCCCGTTGCGAGGGAGTTTAGTCATGGGATCGGGCATCCGGTCAGCACTATCAAAGCCCCGGTTACGTGATCATGAGCACGGGTGATGGTGGGCATCATCGGCATGGATCGTCGCGCATTCGCCTTGCGCTCTTTGCTTGCCCATCATCGATTCCCGGTCTATCACTGGCCTTTCTCTTTCATTCAGGACCCTGCCATGACTGCGCTGAACAACCGCCAATTCCTTCTCGCCCGCCGCCCGGTGGGCCCTGCCAGCCGTGATGACTTCACCTTTCAGACCGTGCCCGTTACCGAACCCGCAGCGGGGCAGATCGTGGTGAAATGCGAATACCTGTCTCTGGACCCGGCCATGCGCGGCTGGATGAACGAGGGCAAGTCGTACATTGCGCCGGTCGAACTGGGCTCGGTAATGCGAGCGCTGGGTGTGGGCAAGGTCGTTGAATCGCAGAGCCCGGCATTCGCGGTGGGCGATTACGTGCAAGGCGTTCTGGGCGTGCAGGACTATTTCGTGGGCGAGCCCAAGGGCTTCCATAAAGTCGACCCTAAATTGTTGCCACTGCCGGTGTACCTGGCGGCGCTGGGCATGACCGGCATGTCGGCGTATTTCGCCCTGCTGGAAGTGGGTCAGCCGAAAGAAGGCGAGACCGTGGTCATCTCGGGTGCCGCTGGCGCAGTGGGCAGCGTCGCCGGGCAGATCGCGAAGATCAAAGGCTGCCGTGTGATCGGTATCGCGGGTGGCCAGGAAAAATGCAAAACGCTCATCGACGAGTTCGGTTTTGACGGGGCGATCGACTACAAGAGCGAAGACATCAATGTCGCGCTGAAACGCGAATGCCCGAAAGGGATCGACGTTTATTTCGACAACGTCGGCGGCGACATCCTCGACGCCGTGCTGACCCGACTCGCCTTGAAAGCGCGGGTGGTGATCTGCGGCGCGATCAGTCAGTACAACAACAAGGAAGCCGTCAAAGGCCCGGCCAACTACCTGTCGCTGCTGGTCAACCGCGCCCGCATGGAAGGTTTCGTGGTCATGGACCATGCCGCCAACTTCCAGAAAGCAGGCATGGAGATGGCCGGGTGGCTGGCGCAGGGCAAACTCAAGAGCAAAGAGCACGTTGTCGAAGGGCTTGAGACATTCCCCGAAACCCTGCAGATGCTGTTCAAGGGTGAGAACAACGGGAAGCTGGTGTTAAAGGTTTAAACGCTCAGGAACCGATGTGAAAAAAATGTAAAAAAACACCCTTCAGGTGATAACAATTCGCAATCACTTCCTGCTAGCATCTGCGCCGAAGAAACATTCGCATCGCCAGGGAGGCTTTTTCGCAGACTAGACATCTACAGGAAGCTTCCCGATGGCCCTACGCCTCCCCTCCCGCCCGACGTTGCTCGCGCTGTGCTGCTCGGTCAGTGCCAGCGCCTACGCCGCTGATCAAACCATCGAACTGGGCGCAACAGCCGTCGATGCTCAAGCCATTCAGCAGACTCCCGGCGCTCTGCCGGAAGAGTTCGCGGGTGGTCAGGTCGCGCGAGGCGGGCAAATGGGCGTCTTAGGTAATCAGGACAACATGAGCGTGCCGTTCACGATGACCAGCTACACCTCGAAAATCATTGAGGACCAGCAGGCTGAAAACGTGGGCGATGTGTTGCTTAATGATCCGTCGGTCCGTCAGTCGGCCGGGTTTGGCAACCAGGCGCAGGCGTTCGTGATCCGTGGCTTGCCCCTCAATGGCGACGATATCTCGTATAACGGCCTGTATGGCGTCCTGCCCCGGCAAATTCTTTCAGTCGATGCCGTCGAGCGCGTTGAGGTCTTCAAAGGCCCGAACGCATTCATCAACGGCGCCAGCCCCACCGGCAGCGGCCTAGGCGGCACCGTGAACCTTCAACCCAAGCGCGCCCAAGACAGTCCGACCCGCCGCTACACTCAGGACATCAGCACTGACGGTCGCATCGGCGAACACCTGGACCTGGGCCAGCGCTTCGGCGAAGACAACCGTTTCGGCGCTCGGGTCAACCTGAGCCAACGCGAGGGTGAAACGGCTGTCCATGATCAGGATCAGCGCAGCAAACTGTTCGTTGCCGGCCTGGATTACCGGGGCGACGACTTCCGTCTGTCCACCGACTTCGGTTACCAGAAAGAGCGCGTCAATCACCTGCGCAACTCGGTGCAACTGGGGGCCGGGCTGACACGCATTCCCCATGCGCCGAGTGCCGATCACAACTACGGCCAGGACTGGACCTATACCGAAACCGAAGACACCTTCGGCATGATGCGCGGCGAATGGGATCTCAATGACAGCTGGACCGCGTATCTGGCTGGCGGCGGCAAGCACACGCGGGAAACCGGCCTGTACGGGACGCCGACACTGACCAACGCCGCCACGGGCGCGGGGACCATCGGCGGATCGATCATCCCGCACAACGAAGACAACGCCACGGTCATGGCCGGTTTGAACGGCAAGCTTCAGACCGGCCCGATCAGCCATCAGATCAGCCTCGGCGCGTCGAGTATCTGGACTCAGCAAGAGAACGCCTACGAGTTCTTCCGCGCGAGGGCCACCAATATCTACAACACGCCAAGCCTCTCCAGACCGACCGATGTGTCACTGACCGGTGGTGATCTGGGCGATCCTGGCGTCACCGGCAAAACCCGTAACCGAAGCCTTGCGCTGTCCGATACCGTGGGTTTGTTCGACGACACGCTATTGCTGACCTATGGCGTGCGCCGTCAGCAGCTTCGCGTCGAAAACTACACCTATGAAGGCACCACCTCCGGTGGCGTACCTTACGGCAACAACGATGGCAGCCGAAGTGCGTTGTATAACGATTCGATCACCACGCCGGTATACGGCATCGTCTACAAGCCGATCGACACGGTCTCGCTGTACGCCAACCGCATCGAGGGCCTCGCACAAGGCCCGACCGCCAGCGGCACGGTGCTCAACGCCGGTCAATCCTTCCCGCCAGGCCGCACCAAGCAGCTGGAAGCGGGGATCAAGCTGGACATGGGTTCCTTTGGCGCCAACCTGGCCGCCTTCCGCATCGAGAAACCTACCGACGGCTTCACGGATGCGGCGAGCAATCTGTTCGTGCGCGACGGCAAACAGATCAACCGTGGCGTGGAATTCAGCGTCTATGGCGAACCGCTTGAAGGCTTGCGCCTGTTGGCAGGCGCCACACGCCTGGAATCGAAACTGGAAGACACGGCGGGCGGGACAACCGATGGCAACCACGCCATTGGCGTACCGACTTTCCTGATGAACGCCAGTGTCGACTGGGATGTGCCGGGGTTGCAGGGCGTTTCCTTGAACACCCGCTTCCTGCGCACGGGCGGTCAGTACGCCGATCAGGCCAACAACCTCAGCCTGCCAAGCTGGAACCGCTTCGACGCCGGCGCGCGTTACGGCTTCAAGGTGGCGGAAAAGGACGTGACCTTGCGCGTTAACGTCGAGAACATCGCCAATAAGGATTACTGGGCGTCGGCCAACGGCGGTTACCTGACCCAGGGCGATCCGCGTCTGGTGAAGTTCTCGGGGACCATCGATTTCTGATCATGACGTGAAACCGCTTTTGTAGGAGCGCGCTTGCCCGCGATTGCGTCGGGTCGGTTGAATGGTCATCGACTGACCCGACGCAATCGCGGGCAAGCGCGCGCCTACAGATGAGGAACCTGTCGAACTGACCTGCCCCGCTTGCTGAAATTTCGCTGAACAAGTCAACGATGCTGCTGCCAAAACCACCAGAGGGCGCACTCTGGTGTAAGCTCGTGCGCTGTTGATTTCGACTCATCGAGAGGCTTATGCGGGCTTCCTTCCGACGTTCTACCCTTGCAGCGCTGCGCGGCTTCGAATCGTCCAGCGCGGCCATCACCATTCTGCCCAGCGCCGCCGACTATCGCCGGACCCTGCTCGAGAAGATTGCGTCGGCCACTCAGCGCATCTATATCGTCGCGTTGTACCTGCAGCAGGACGAAGCCGGTCAGGAAATTCTTGATGCTCTGTATGCCGCCAAAGCCGCGAGGCCAACCCTCGACATCGTGGTGCTGGTCGACTGGTTCCGTGCCCAGCGCGGGCTGATCGGTGCCGGCAAACAGGCCGGGAACTCGGCGTGGTATCAGGCGCAGAACCTGGAGCACGATCAGGAAGTGCCGATCTACGGCGTGCCGGTGCAGACCCGCGAGCTGTTCGGCGTGCTGCACCTCAAGGGCAGCATCATCGACGATTGCGTCATCTACACCGGCGCCAGCATCAACAACGTCTACCTGCACAAGCTGAACAAGTACCGTCTCGACCGCTACCAACTGCTGGAAAACAAGGCCTTGGCCGACTCTTTTCAGCGGCTGGTGACGCAGGAAATTCTGCCGTCCGATGCCGTGCATCGCCTCGACCTGCCCTCGCCGCCAGCGTCTCGCAGCATTCGCGGGGAAATTCGCCAGTTCCGTCAGCGCCTCAAACGCGCCAGCTACGACATCAATGAAGGCGTCCGTGAGAACGGCGAGTTTCGCCTCATTCCACTGCTCGGCATCGGTAACAAGAACCCGCTGAGCAAGGTGCTGTGCGACTTGATCGCCGCGACCAAACAGCAACTGACGCTGTGCACGCCGTATTTCAACATGCCGCTCTCGGTGAAACGCGAGATCAACCGCGCGCTCAAGCGGGGCGTGAAGATCGACATCATCATTGGCGACAAGACCGCCAACGACTTCTTCATCCCGCCAGAGGAACCGTTCAAGGTCATCTCGGCGTTGCCCTATCTGTATGAAATCAGCCTGCGGCGCTTCATGCAGAAGCATCAAACCGCGGTTGCCAAGCATCGTCTGAACATCCACCTGTGGAAAGACGGCGACAACACTTACCACCTGAAGGGGCTGTGGGCCGACGAGCGCTACACGCTGCTGACCGGCAACAACCTCAATCCTCGGGCCTTCCAGCTCGACCTGGAAAACGCGGTGCTGATCGACGACCCGAAAGGCGAGTGGCTCAAACCCCGCGCCGAGGAAATCGAGTTGTTGATGCGCAACACCCACCGCGTCGGCAAATTCGATGAACTGGACACCTTGAGCGAATACCCGATGGGCGTACGGACGTTTTTACGCCGGGTCAGCCGGGTGCGTGTCGAACGTCTGCTTTACCGGATCCTCTGACGACCATGAGCAAGAACACCGGCGTCCGCGCGCAACAGGCCGACCAGACGCGCGCCCGCATCCTCAAGGCCGCCATCACGGTCTTCACCCGCGACGGCTATTCGGGTGGGCGCATCGAGAAGATTTCCGCCGAGGCCGAATCCAACGACCGGATGATCTATTACTACTTCGGCAGCAAGGAAAAACTGTTCGTCAAAGTGCTCGAACATACGTACGAGCGGTTTAATCAGGCCGAAAGCACACTGAAGCTGGACCCGTCGACGCCTGTCGAAACGCTGCGTGAACTGGTGGCGTTCGTGTGGGACTACTACGTGACTCACCCGGAATTCGTGGCGATCCTCAGCATTGAAAACCTGCACAAGGGCAAGCACGCCAAACAGTCCGGGGAGTTGCGGCGCTTGTCGGGCGAGGCCGTGGGCGTGCTTAAACCCATCATCGAAGCAGGTCAGCAACAAGGCCTGTTCCGCCGCGATGTGGACCTCAAGCACGTCTACCTGATGATCGCCTCGCTCTGCTACTTCTATAACTCCAACCTGCACACCCTGACCTCGTTTCTGGGCCAGGACCTGGGCGCTCAGGGGCAGCGGCAGGACTGGCTTACGTTCATCCAGGACTTGGTAGTGCGCGGGGTGAGGGTGTTGCCGAACGAGACAATTAACATCCACCCCGTTCAGGCATGATCAACGCAATGCACTGCATTCGTGTAGGAGCTGCCGGAGGTTACGACGGTGGCGAATGCGGTGTGTCAGACAAAACGCTTTCGCCACCGTCGTAACCTCCGGCAGCTCCCACAGGGTTATGGGGTGTCATTCAAGGCCAGACACTGTCAGTAAGTGCCGGGATTGGCTTTTCTGATAGTCCCACGCGCAGCGTGGTATCCCCGCCCCTGATGCGGCAGGACTGGCTGGCGTTCATCCAGGACCTGGTGGTGCGTGGCGTCAGGGTGTTGCCGAACGAGACAATTAACATCCACCCCGTGCAGGCATGATCAACGCAATGCACTGCACCCCTGTGGGAGCTGCCGGAGGTTACGACGGTGGCGAATGCGGTGTGTCAGGCAAATCGCTTTCGCCACCGTCGTAACCTCCGGCAGCTCCCACAGGGTTTTGGGGTGTCATTCAAAGTCAGGCGATTCCTGATGGCTCCCACGCTCAGTGCCGCCCGGATGCTGCAGGACTGGCCGGCGTTCATTTTCTGATAGTTCCCACGCTCCGCGTCCAGACAAATGACGCGGAGCGTCAACAGATGCATTCCCACGCGGAGCGCGGGAACGATCAACCGTCGTAACCTCCGGCAGCTCCCACAGGGGTATGGGGTGTCATCCAGGGCCAGGCGGTGTCAGTGGGTGCCGGGATTGGCCTTGAGATACGCCACTTTCTCCGACAACCCCGTCCACTGCGGCTCATTCGGGGCGAAGCGGCTGCGCAGGTAGGCGGCGAGGTCGCTGATTTGGGTATCCGACAGGCTGTCCTTGAACGCCGGCATGTAGCCCAGATCCGGCGTCGCCGGATTGGAAATCCCCTGTTGTATCACCTTGATCAGGTTATCCGGCAGCGCGCTGTGAACGTTGGTGTTGGTCGCCAGCGAAGGACTGACCCCAAACAGCTTCGGCCCCAGACCGTCGGCATGACAGCCTTGGCAAGACCCTTCGAACACCCGCTGGCCATTACTCAGCGATTGCGCTGACACTCCTGCTGCAGGCTTCGTGGCTGGGATGACTTCGGTAACGGTCGGCGCCGCTTCGGCCGAGTCATTCAACGACGCGAGATACACCGCCATCGCCCGGACATCCGATGTCGGCAATTTCGCGAGTTCCGACACCACCGGCCCCATCGGTCCGGCCGCCACGCCATGGGCATCGGAATAGCCCGTGCTCAGGTAATTGAACAACTGGTCCTCGGTCCACGGCGTCGGTGCTTTCGACAGGCTGTTCAGGGCAGGTGCCTCCCAGCCGTCGACCATGCCGCCCGCCAGGAATGACGCACCGCCCTTCTCCGCCCCCATCAGGTTGCGCGGCGAGTGGCACGCGGCGCAGTGACCCAGGCCGTTAACCAGGTACTGTCCGCGGTTCCATTGCGCGCTTTGCTGCGGTTGCGCCTGCACCTCGCCCTTGCGCAGAAACAGCGCGTTCCAGCCCGCCATCAACGGGCGCATGTTGAACGGGAACTGCATGCTGTTGGCCGGCTGAACCTGTTTCACCGGCGCTTGCGACATCAAGTAGGCATACAGCGCCTGCAGGTCGGCATCGTCGATATTTCTGAAGGCGGTGTAGGGAAACGCCGGATAAAGATGCTTGCCGTCGCGACTGATGCCGTCACGCATCGCCCGCTCGAAGGCCGGGTAGGACCAGTTGCCGATGCCCGTCTCAGGATCTGGCGTGATGTTGCTGCTGTACAGGGTGCCAAACGGGGTTTGCATCGCCAGACCACCGGCATTGACGGCTCCGCCCGGTGCGGTGTGACAAACTGCGCAATCGCCCGCTGACGCCAGCAAACGTCCGCGCTCCAGCGTAGCGGCGGACCAGGTGCCCGCGCTCGGCGTCGCAATCGGGGCGATTTCGGCCCGCCACGGCAAGGCGGTCGCGGCCATGCCTAACACCGCGCCGAAGGCTGCGAACAACGACCCGAACAACCATTTCGAGCGCTTGGCTTTGGGCGATTGCGGTGGGTTGCTGTTCGCTTCATCGCCTGCATTTTTCAGCGCAGCCAGGATGCGCTCGGGGGTGATGGGCAGCTCACGAAAGCGAATACCTGTGGCGTCGTAGACCGCATTGGCGATCGCCGCCGCGCTGGGCACCGACGCCGACTCGCCCGCGCCCATCGGCGGTTCGGCCTGACGCGGCATCATCATCACGTCGACCTTGGGCACCTCCGGAAACGTCAGGATCGGATAACCGCCCCACTCCTTACTCGCGACCGTGGACTCTTCGAACGTCACGCGCTCTTTTAGCACGCGGCTGGTGGACTGAATGACGTTGCCATGAATCTGGTGCTGCACGCCCGCCGGATTCACCATCATCCCGGCATCGTGTCCGATCACCACCCGCGTGACCGAGACATCGCCGGTGTGCTTGTCCACCGCGACATCCGCGACCCATGCCGCCCACGCCGCGCCAAAACCGGGAAACTTGCTGTGGATGTACCGCGCGTAGGCAAAGCCACGACCGCGAAGCACGCCGTCTTCTTCCGGGATCTGCATGGGCTGGGTGCGCGGCGACCAGTTCGCACGCTCGGCGGTGGCGCGCACCAGTTCTGAAGCGCGATCGTCATGCAAGTAGCGCAAACGGTATTCCACCGGATCGACGCCCGCCGCGAAAGCCAACTCATCGATGTAGGATTCGTGAGCGAAGGTATTGGGGAGCGCCGATACACCGCGCATCCATGACGCGCGGACAATCGGCGCCATGTCGTTGATGGTGACGCGCATGTGCTCGATGTCGTACGGCGGAATCGAGGTGCGGTCGCCCATTTCGAACAGGGTCGCGACCGGCTCGACGCGCCCGGTCAACAGCAACGCCAGCGTCGGCGAGTTGTTGGACGGATAGCGGGTGGTGAAGTCATAACCGGCGATGCCGCCCTCGGCAGTCAGACCGCCATCGACTTCCATCAACTGCGCCGTGCCCTTGGGTTCCCACGCGTGCTCCTGTTCGCGGGTCAGCTGCACCCGGACCGGAAGACCGACGGCCCGCGACAGCAATACCGCGTCTGCGCACACGTCATCGGCACAGTTGCGGCCATAGCAACCGGCCGCCTCCATGCGGATGATCTCGATCTTTTCTTCGGGGTACTCCAGCAACCAGGCCAGATCGGCGCGCAACATGTGCGGGTTCTGCGTGCCGGACCAGACCCGGATGCCGTCGTCGCGGTAATCCGCCAGCCCGCACGACGGTCCGATGGAGCCGTGGATCTGGTAGGGCCAGAGGTAAGTGCGCGTCATCCTTTCGCTGGCGTTGGCCAGGGCTTCATCGACATTGCCCTTGTCCAGCACCACCCGCTGAATGCTCGGGTTATCGCGAATCGCCTGCTCGATGTCGCTCATGTCAGGCAACTGCTGCTGCCAGGGCTTCCAGGTGACTTTCAGCTCGCGCGCGGCCTTGGCGGCCTGCTCTTCGCGCATCGCGACCACGCCGATGAAATCGCGGATCACCACGATGCGAACGATGCCGGGAATGTGCGCAATGGACGACTCATCGACCTCCAACAGGCTGGTGCCGACAAACTCGCCCGTGTCGTAACCGGCGTAGGGCGGACGTATCACCCGGCCATGGAGCATGTCGGGCAAGCGCATGTCGTGGACGTAGGTCAATTCACCGGTGGCTTTGGCCGGAATGTCGACGCGTGCTGCGACCGTTCCGACCAGCTTGTAATCCTCCAGACGCTTGAGCGGTGCGTTGCCGGAGATCCGCAGCTCAACGTGCTGGTCGACCAGCAATTCGCCAAAGCGCAGGCTGCGACCATCCTGAGCACTGATCACCCCGGCTTCGATCACCAGTGCGTCCGGGTTGACTCCCAAGCGCTGCGCCGCCTGTTGCAGCAGGTATCGCCGCGCTTCGGCAGCAGCGTTGCGCAACGGGATTGCGGAGATCTGCAAGGTCGCGCTGGCGATGGTCGCGCCCTGATTCGGCGCGCGCTCGGTGTCACCCAGGACCATCGTGACCTGGTCCATCCGCAGGTCGAGCTCTTCCGCGACGATCTGCGCCAGCGAGGTGCGAATACCGGTGCCGAGGTCCACGTGGCCGTTGAAGGCGTAGACCCTGTTGTCCTGATCGATGGCGATGAACAGCCCCAGTTCCTTGGGCTTGACAGTGGGCGTGCCGCCTTTGGCAACCGGCCCTGAAGGCGGCAGGATGTCATCGACGATCAGCAGGACGCCGTTTTTGGCCAACAGATGGTCGCGGGTTGGTGTGGGCAATGTCGTGGGAGGCGTGATGGGCTGGTTCAAGGGATTCGCTCCGTTCAAAGCGGGTGGCGAGCGGCACGCATGACCGCACGGAGGATTTCGATATGGGTGCCGCAACGGCAGAGGTTGGCCGAGAGTTCGTTGCGGATTTCCGATTCGGTGGGGTGCGGGTTGCGGTCGAGTAAGGCTTTGGCGGTCATGATCATGCCGTTCATGCAATAGCCGCACTGCGCGGCTTGCTCGTCGATGAAGGCCTGCTGCACCGGGTGTGGGCACGCCCGCGAACCGATGCCTTCCAGCGTGGTGATTTCGCGCCCTTCGGCACCGGCCAGGGGGAACACGCAAGAACGTGCCGCCACCCCGTCGATGATCACCGTACATGCGCCGCACTCTCCCAACCCGCAACCGTACTTCGGGCCGTTGAGGGCCAGGTCGTTGCGCAGGATCAGCAGCAGCGGCGTGTCTGGCATGGCTGTGACGGACGCGGCCTGACCGTTGACGTTAAGCGTCACGGTCTTTTGCGCCATCACCGGCTGCTTGCTCATATCGCACTCCCCTGTGTTACTCAGCGCCTCGCGCTTTTGATGAAGTATTCACTTCACAAAAGGAGAGCAGGAAGCGTGCCAGTGGAGAAAAGGCTGTAGGACCGAGGGGTTTGGCTGTATGGAAATGGAGACGAACCTGTGGGAACGAGCTTGCTCGCGAAGGCGCCGTGTCATTCAGCAGTGCAGAAGCAGCCACGACCTATTCGCGAGCAAGCTCGCTCCCACAGGCAAATGAAAGCTTTCGCGCTGTGTGGGTAACAATCTGGGGGGAAGTGTGGAGCTTGCGACTGCTGCCTCTCAAGCGGATGCCAGACCAGTGGAACCTGGCAAATGCCGCATATAAAGCGAACGCCAGGTTTTATTGTGGGAGCGAGCTTGCTCGCGAATGCTGATGACCAGACGACATCGCAGGGGCTGACCGGACGCCTTCGCGAGCAAGCTCGCTCCCACAGGTTTTGCGTAGGCATGCTGCTCTCGGCAGAAGCCAGACCATTAGAAGCGTTCCTCCACCGGCCTGCAGGGAAGATGCGACGCTGTTTTACTCTTCAGGCTCGTCGATCAACTTGCGCAGCAGAAACAGCACCGCCACACGTTCCGCCGGGTTGAGCCGGGCCAGCGTGAGTTCGGATATCTGCGCCGCCCGTGGCACCGTTTCCTGCACCAACTGGAGGCCGCTGTCCGTCAGGCTGCAGATCACCTTGCGGCGATCCTCCGGGTCTGGGTCGAGGCTGATCAGGTCACGGGCTTTGAGCCGGTCAACGATGCCCCGAATCGTCGCCTGATCCACTGCTGTGGCCTTGACCAGTTCGGTCTGCGAACTCGGCCCATGATCACGCAATGCGCACAGGGTCACGAACTGCACCGCCGTGAGCTGTGAATCACCCACGTTCTGCTGAAAGATTGCTAGATGTCGCTGATACGCCTTGCGCAGCAAGTGGCCGACCTGCTCGGAGAAGGTGTAGGACTGATGGTTGTTGGATGATGGGTCAGTGGACACGGAGTGCTCGTTCGACAAGAGACTTGGAAAGTGGTGGATACATTAACGGTTGCGGGCTGACAGGGGAATCGTCAGCCCACCGATCACGCTGTGGGAGCGAATTCATTAGCGAGACAGTGGGACAGCCGACACACCTCTGGCGCTCGTACTACCGCATCGTGAATGAATTCGCTCCCACAGGTTTGAAACCTGCATTGTCATGGACGGCCCGCCTCAGGCCTTCGACGCCTCGGGCGCCACCACATCGCCGCCCAGCACCACGGCCTGATCGTCCAGGTAGATGTCGCAATGCCTTAGCGGAATGTCCAGATGGCACGGCGTTTTGCGCGTCCCGCCGACTTCAGTGTTCGGGCCGGTGGAGAACAGGAAGTTGCCATAGAACGCCCGCGCGTCCATGCACATGCCGTCGTTCTTGTCGTGCAGGCCCATGGCGGTCCACTGCGCACGGGGCTGCAAACCCCAGCCAATGTGGGAAATACCGTACACCTCGGGATCGTTGAAATACTTCATGTAATCGCGCAGGTACTCCGCCTCGAAGCCGCCCTTGATCCCGGTGATAAAGCCTTTTTCGATCTCCAGAACGATCTGTTCGCGGGAATAGTTTTTGAACGGCAGCACGATGTCGCCAATGTCGATCACCAGCGTGCCTTCCGCCGTTTCTTCGTTCGGCCAGGAGAACAGAAACCCGCTGGGCCAATGGTCCCAACGACCTGGCTCGTCGGCGAAACCGTACTCCGTCACCGAAGGGTATTGACCCAGTTGCGCGCGGAAATCACTGCCCGCGCGGGATTTCACATGAATCGAACGCGCCGATTTCAGCACCTGTTCAGCTGCCAGGACCCGCTCTTTGTCGGCCAGGGTGGGCAGCATGCGCGCCAGCACTTCCGGCGGCTCGACCGCAAGCAGGATGCGCGTGCCGGTCTTGAGGATCTGCTCCTGTTCCGGGGAGTGCAGCAACATCATGGTGTCGACGACCAGGTCCGCCGCTTCCAGCGCCCGCTGTGCAGCGATGTTGCCGGTCAGCGCGGTGTCACCGCAGTAGGCGGTCATGTCATTGCCCATGGCCTTGGGGTGATTGAACGACGGCAATTCCACCGCATAGACCTTGGCGCCCAGACGCTGGGCGGCGTCCATGGCCGCGCGCACGGTGCGCGCATCGGAATAGTGGCTCTTGAGCACTGCAACGCTCTGGGTCGTGTCCACCTTCGACAGTTTCAGGACATGCTCGAACATCTGGGTCAATTCGCAATCGCTAACCGGCATCTCTTGTCTCCTCGGCACTCGGCTCAGGTCAATCACATGGCGCCGAATGCACCATTGAAAGGCATTCCGCATCAGACTAGTGCATTTTTTAAAGCGTACACACTAATTAAACGCGATAAGACATCAATTGAACGCGGTCTGCAATAGCCGAGCCACTTCGTTACCTACTCACACATATGGCTTATTTAAAGGGTTACGAAGGGTGACATGCCTGTTTGCGACGTCGCAGGGTATTTTTTGAAATACCAGTTCACTTTTTAAAAATTGAGCGTATACACTTTAAAAACGCAATGCGGCGACGACGATGTTCGCCACACCACTCATCGAGATTCACGAAACACGAAGGAAGCGCGCCATGCCAACTCATCCCGCTAAGCCCAGTTCGCAAACCATCGCCATCGTCGGAGCCGGTCTGGGCGGGGCAGCCGCCGCCACGCTGTTGCAGCAAGCCGGTTTCAAGGTCGATGTCTACGAGCAGGCGCCGGAGTTCTCACGCATTGGTGCGGGGATCCACATGGGTCCGAACATCATGAAAATCTTCCGTCGCATGGGCATCGAGCAGCGGCTCAGTGACATGGGCTCCCATCCGGATTTCTGGTTCAGCCGTGACGGCGCGACCGGCGACTACCTGTCCCGCATCGCACTGGGCGAGTTCTCACGCAAGGAATATGGCGCCGCCTACATCACCGTCCACCGCGGCGACCTGCACGCCTTGCAGATGTCCACCCTCGCCCCGGGCAGCGTGCACTTCAGCAAATGCCTGACCACCCTTGAAGAGCGCGACAACGGTGTTCGCCTGAACTTCGCCGACGGCACCCACGCCGACGCGGACATCGTGATCGGTGCCGACGGGATCAACTCGAAGATCCGCGAAGAGCTGCTCGGCCATGAAAAACCGCTGTACAGCGGCTGGGTTGCACACCGCGCGCTGATTCGCAGCGACGTGCTCACCAAATACAACCTGAATTTCGAGAACTGTGTGAAGTGGTGGAGCGAGGACCGTCACATGATGGTCTACCACACCACCGGCAAGCGCGATGAGTACTACTACGTCACCGGCGTTCCCCACCCGGCATGGGATTTCGACGGCAACTTCGTCGACAGCAGCCAGGCAGAAATGTACGAAGCGTTCGCCGACTATCACCCGACCGTGCAGGCGCTGATCGAATCCACCGAGAGCGTGACCAAGTGGCCGCTGCTCAACCGCAATCCGCTGCCGCTGTGGAGCCGTGGCCGACTGGTACTGCTGGGCGACGCCTGCCACCCGATGAAACCCCACATGGCGCAAGGCGCCGGCATGGCCATCGAAGACGCCGCGATGCTGACACGTTGCCTGCAGGAAACCGGGCTCACTGATTACCGCACCGCCTTCGAGCTGTATGAAGCCAACCGCAAGGAGCGCGCCTCCCGCGTTCAGGCCGTTTCCAACGCCAACACCTGGCTGCGCACTCAGGAAGACCCGGCGTGGGTCTATGGCTACGACCTTTATGGTCAGGAACTGAAATCGGGGGCCATCGCATGAGCACCTTCATTCAGGGCGGCAACGTTCACGCCAATGGCATCCGACAGCACTACCTGCGCTACGGCGGCACACGGCATGCAGATAAACCGGCGCTGATCCTGATTCCGGGCATCACCAGCCCGGCGATCACCTGGGGGTTCGTGGCCGAGCGACTGGGCCAATATTTCGATACGTACGTGATCGATGCCCGGGGGCGTGGCCTCTCTTCCACCGGCCCGGACCTGGATTACAGCGTCGACACCTGCGCCGATGACATCAGCGCGTTTGCCGACGCCATGGGAATTGCCAGCTACCACCTGGTCGGCCACTCCATGGGCGCGCGTTTTGCAGCGCGGACCTCGGTGCGCAACCCGCGCGGCCTGAAGAGTCTGGTGTTGATCGATCCGCCCGTCTCGGGACCGGGTCGTCGTGAGTACCCGTCGAAACTGCCGTGGTACGTGGATTCCATTCGTCAGTCTCAAAACGGCATGAGCGCCGAAGACATGCGTGTCTTCTGCCCGACCTGGACTCAGGAACAGCTGCAATTGCGCGCCGAATGGCTGCATACCTGCTACGAGCCGGCCATCGTGCGCGCGTTCAATGACTTCCACGAGGTGGATTTCCATCAGGACCTGCCAAAACTGCCCGTCCCTGCCCTGCTGATCGTGGCCGGCCGGGGCGGCGTGATTCAAGCCGAAGACGAAGCGGAAATTCGCCATTTGCAGCCCGCGATCCTGATCGCACGTGTGGAAAACGCCGGGCACATGATTCCGTGGGACAACCTGCCGGGGTTCTTTGCGGCGTTTGGTGATTTTCTGGGCACAACATTGAATTAACGCCAAGCAGGCGCCCCTGTAAGAGTGAGCTTGCTCGCGATTCGGATTTGTCAGACACCCTTGCAGGGTCTGGTCTGACGCATCGCATGCAAGCTCACGCCTACAAAGTCTCTCCGTGTATCGGCAGACCGAGGGCCTTTCGAAGTGATGCGTCCAAAGGAGAACGGAATGAGTGAACAGCAAAGCGCCGACGCCAACTATCAGGGCGTCTGGGGCAATCGCATTGGCTTCGGGCTGAAACCGGCCTTGCTGATGATCGATTTCATGCAGGGTTACACCCAACCCGGTGCGCCGCTGTTTGCGCCGGGCGTGGTCAGCGCCGTGGCCGAGAGCGTCGAGTTGCTCGCCAGCGCACGGCAACACGGCGTCCCGGTGGTACACACCAACATCCGCTATCACCCAGGGCATTTTGCCGACGGCGGAATGTGGGTAAAGAAAGCACCGGTGATGAAAGACATGGTCGAGGGCAATCCGCTGGCGGCGTTCTGCGAAGAGGTGCTGCCGCTGCCGGAAGAAGTGGTGATCAGCAAGCAATACGCCAGTTCGTTCTTCGGCACGTCACTCGCCTCGATGCTGCACGCCATGGGCATCGACACCGTGGTGCTCGCCGGCTGCTCGACGAGCGGCTGTATTCGGGCGACGGCGGTAGACGCCGTGCAACACGGGTTCCGGACCATCGTGGTGCGTGAATGCGTCGGCGACCGTCACCCCGATCCGCACGAGTCCAACCTGTTCGACATCGACAGTAAATACGGGGACGTGGTGAGCAAGCAGGAGGCCATTAACCAGTTCAAGAAGTGACCTGAAACGACAACTCCCTGTCAGGCCGATACGAAACCTGTGGGAGCGAATTCATTCGCGAGACGTCGGTACATTCGACACACTTTCGTCGCCTGACCCAACGCATCGCGAATGAATTCGCTCCCACAGGAGATCGGTAGCCGACAGGAGCCTGCAACAAACGCTTCACCGGCAGAAACGGACATTCCGCCGTCAGAACCAGGCCAGAGAGCACTGGTCGCGCAGGTTGAACGCGCACTCACTGGACACTGTTATGCCATGGACCGGCGAAACGATGCCCAGTCTTCTGACACTGCCTTTGGAAGTCGCCGTCCGGTGCTTGCCAAAGTACTGGATGTGCGGCAAACAAAAACCACAACAGGCCGTATGAGCACGCAGCAAACGCAGGCAAGATCAGCCACGACTGCGCTCATCGGTCGAAGAACCGCCAGGAGACACCCATGCCCTCTGCAAATGTAGAAACCGCCGCGAGCGTTGTCGCGGACCCGATCAAAGCGCTGTACCACAAGATCACCTGGAAGCTCATCCCGTTCCTGTGTTTCTGCTACCTGGCCGCGTACCTTGACCGCATCAACATTGGCTTTGCCAAGCTGCAGATGCTCGATCAATTGCACTTCAGCGAAACCGCCTTCGGCCTGGGTGCAGGGCTTTTTTTCGTGGGCTACATCCTGTTCGAAGTGCCGAGCAACCTGGTGCTGGAAAAAGTCGGTGCGAAAATCTGGATCGCCCGGATCATGATCACCTGGGGCCTCCTCTCTGCCTGCACGCTGTTCGTCAGCACGCCGATGCAGTTCTACATCCTGCGCTTCTTTCTGGGCGCCGCCGAAGCGGGCTTCCTGCCCGGCGTGCTGTTCTACCTGACCACCTGGTTTCCGACCTACCGTCGCGGCCGCATCATTGCGCTGTTCATGATCGGCCTGCCACTGTCGAGCGTCATCGGCGGCCCGCTGTCCGGCTGGATCATGGGGCATTTCGATCAGACGGCGGGGCTGCGTGGCTGGCAGTGGCTGTTCCTGATCGAGGGCGTGCCCAGCGTGCTGCTCGGCGTCCTGACCTTCTGGGCCCTGCCGAACGCACCGAAAGACGCTAAATGGCTGAACGCCTCGGAGCAGACGCTGCTGGAAGGCGAGCTGCGCCTGGACGATGCCGAAGGCAAAGACAGCAAGCACAGTTTCCGTGACGGTTTCTTCAACCTGAAAGTGTGGATGCTCGGCGGTATCGACTTCTCGATCCTGCTCAGCGCCTACGCCATGGGCTTCTGGATGCCGACCTTCATCAAGAATGCCGGGGTGACCGACACCTTCCACATCGGGATTCTGACCGCGTTGCCCAGCGTTGCCGCGCTGATCGGCATGCTGATGATCGGCGCCAGCTCCGACCGCCGCCGCGAGCGCCGCTGGCACATCATCGTGCCGTTCTGGATCGGTGCGGTGGCCATGGCCGCCAGCCCGTTCTTTACCCATAACGTGATCGCGACCGTTGCGCTGTTCGCCGTCGCTTCGGCAGCGATCATCGGCGCGGTGCCGGTGTTCTTCAGCCTTCCGGCGACGTTCCTCAAAGGCCGGGCTGCCGCCACCGGCTTTGCCCTCGCCTGCTCGCTGGCCAACATCGCAGGGCTCGTCAGCAACTCGATGATGGGCATCGCGATCGACGTCACCGGCAGCAGCGCGGGTGCGCTGTGGTTCTTCGCCGGTTGCCTGATTCTCAGCAGCCTGCTGGTCGTGGCGTTGCCGGCGAAGCTGGTGAACCGGTAATCGACACACACCCTGTAGGAGCGTGGCTTGTCCCGCGATCTGCCGGGAACCGGCAGTAAAATCATTGCATGCGGTGGGTCAGAAAAACCGCATTCCCCGGTTTTACGACGGGTTCCCCGCCGATCGTCCGGATGCGGCCCAGACACAAGCCACGCTCCTACAGTGCGAATCACGTTCATCCAACAACAACCATGGAATCCGACCATGCAGGCGTTTCTGAAAAGCTGTGCCCTGGCCTTGACCCTCGGCCTGTCCGCGACCTCGCTGCACGCGGCAGAGAAGGTCATCTTCGATACCGATTTCAACGTGCTCAACGATGACGGTCAGGCCTTCATCATGCTCGCGCAGCTGCACGCGCAAAAACGCATCGACCTGCTCGGCATGACGCTGGTCAGCGGCAACGCCTGGGTCGATCAGGAGCAGGTCGACGCGCTCAAGGCCGTCGAGCGCATGGGCGTGGAAAAGGAGATCGGCGTTTACTCAGGCGCGGCCTATCCGCTGCTCCACGACTTCGCTTCTTATGAACAGGAAAAAGCCCTGTTTGGCGCAGGCTGGCCTGGGGCATTCAAAAACCCGCGTCCTACCTCTGCCTCACACCTGATCGCACCACCCGACGGCCTGGCGACACACACGCAACTGCGCAGCGAATCCGCCGTGCAGTTCATCGTCGACAGCGTGAAGAAAAACCCGCACGAGGTGACGATTCTCGCCGTCGGCCCGCTGACCAACCTTGCACTGGCCATCCGCAGCGCGCCGGAAATCGTTCCGTTGATCAAGCGCATCGTCTACATGGGCGGCGCCATCGAAATTCCTGGCAACACCACACCCGCCGCGGAATTCAACTGGTGGTTCGACCCGGAGGCGGCAAAAATCGTACTGCGCTCGCCGATTGAGCACGTAATCTTCCCCAACGATGTCTGCGAAAAGGTCGTCTTCGACGCATCGGTGTACAAGCGGATCGTGTCGCAGAAAGGCGTGATTCCTGATCTGTACAAGGCGGTGCTCGGGCCTGAGTTCGACAAGGACCCGAACCATCACAGCTTCACCTGGGACAGCCTGCCTGCACTGTTCCTGGTGCACCCGGAACTGGTCACTGAATCGAAGGAGCTGTGGGTGGATGTCGACGCCCATTTCGGCCCGGATTACGGCCGTTCGATGGGTTACAAAAAAGGCGCGCCGGTCGGCACACAGAAGGCCAAGGTAGTGTTCGCAGTGGATCAACCCAGGTTCTGGGATGAGTACGTGAAGCTGGTGACCCTGCCCGCGCCGGTTAAACGCTGACGGAACACGTGCAGGTCAGGCCACACCGAACACCTGTGGGAGTGAGCTTGCTCACGAAGGCTGAGGGTCAGTCGACATCGATGTTGCTGACACACCGTATTCGTGAGCAAGCTCACTCCCACAGGTGTCGGTAGCCCTACCCGAGCACTACCCTCAACCCACCAACGCAATCAACTGCTGGCGCTGAGCATCGGTCAACAACGGTCCCATCGCTGCGCCGGCATTTTCCTTCATGTACTTCGGATTACCCGTCCCCGGAATCGCACAGGTGACGGCGGGATGCGAAATCAGGAATTTCAGCGCCAATTGCGGCCAGCTTCTGGCTTGCACTTCCCCGGCCCAGCCCGGCAAAGGGGTGCCACGCAGACGCCCGAGCAAACCACCGCCGCCAAACGGGCGATTGCAGATCACCGCGACACCTCGCTCGCGACACAACGGCAGCAGCCTCGATTCAACCGCCCGGTCATCCAGCGCATAGTTGATTTGCAGAAAATCGAAAGACTCGGCCTTGAGTGCTGCTTCGACCTCGTCATACGCCGAGGAGGTGTAATGGGTGATGCCGATGTAGCGGATACGCCCCTGCTGCTTCCACTCCCTGAGCGTAGGCAGATGGGTTTTCCAGTCCAGCAGGTTATGGATCTGCATCAGGTCAATGCGGTCGGTTTGCAGCAGACGAAACGAATCCTCCATCTGCGCGATTCCCTCCTCACGCCCTCGGGTCCAGACCTTGGTGGCGAGAAACGCCGGAGCACGCGGCCGATGAATCGACAGCAGTTCGCCGGTGGTCTGCTCGGCGCGGCCATACATGGGCGAGCTGTCGATCACCGTCCCACCTGCGCGAAAAAGCTCGTTGAGCACCTCAGGCAAGAATTTATAGGCGTCGCTGCCAGGCTCGACATCGAAACCGCGATAGGTGCCGACACCGATCATCGGCAGGGCCTCGCCACTGGACGGGATGTTTCGGGTCAGCATGTCGGATTCTCCTTGCGGGTCGGACGGCGGGTCAGAACGTGTGTCGGGTGACGGCGAGCCCTCACCTGCTGCGGAATCGAACGCCAGCGCAACCGGCACACCGGCGGCCAGCGTGAGCAATCGTCTGCGCGTGAACAGCGTTGACTCGGTCATGGCACTTTCCTTTTGCGAACCTCTCGAGGAAAAGGACTCGTTAGGCACTGGTTGATCGACCACCCTCGACGCGCGTCGGTTCAAAGGCTATTTCGTCCGTCCGCGCACGTTCTCGGGAACGCTCCTCGCTCATCGTGCGTCACACATTTAGCACTGAAAGGAGCGCACGACATGAAAACAGTGATCACACTGGAAGAACTCGCCGAAGCAGACCTACGGCCGTACAAGGAAGTCTGGCTCACGACAGCGCAAGCGCTGGCCGAAAGTGGCCATAACGAAGATGAGTTATGCCTCTGGCGCTCAAATGACACGTTCACTCACGACATGCTCAGCGAAGGCACGCACGACCAGAACGTAGCCGGCGTCTGGCTGGTGGTCGACGACATCGATGACCCGGACCAAGTGCTGGATGTCGAAGAAGAAGTAAGGCAGCGCTTGCAGGCGTTGGTACTCAAGGGCGAGTTCTACCCGGCGGAATCGGGCGACACCCGCTCGTCAATGGGGTGAACAGCCGTTGGAGCGGTGCGTCTGCCGTGACTCTGGCCTTTCGCATCGCCTACGCATTCGCTTTCCAGAGATGAAAGCTGCACGCGCTTCACGATGACCGCTCGTCCAGCCAGCGGTTTCGCCCTTGCGAATGACCAGACCCGCGCGTATAAATGAGCACCTACTCACTCATTACTGAATATTACAGCTTATGGCCCGCCCGAAAAGCGAAGAAAAGCGCAACGCCCTGATCGACTCCGCCCTGCGAATTTTCGCCGAGCAGGGTCTGGGCGCGCCGACCTCGAAGATCGCCAAGGGCGCAGGCGTCGCAGAAGGTACGCTTTTCAACTATTTCGAGACCAAGGACGACCTGCTCAATCAGCTGTATCTGGAGTTGAAGGCGCAGTTGCGCGACGCCATGGTCCCCGGCTATCCGCGCAATGAAGATCTGAAGACACGTCTGCGTCATGCCTGGCACACCTATGTCAGTTGGGGCGTCGAGAACCCGGAACAACGCAAGGTCATGGCGCTGCTGATGATGTCGGACCGCGTCACCGACGCCAGCAAGGCGGCGGGCAGCGAAGCCTTCAGCGACATCAGTCGACATATGCAGGAAGGCGCGGCATCTGGCGCGTTGCGCAATCATCCGCCCGCCTTTACCGCTGCGATCATGCGCTCGCTGGCCGACACCACGATGGACTTCATGAGCAACGAACCCGAGCAAGCCGAGCGCTATTGCGAAGCCGGCTTCGAGGCGTATTGGAATGCAATGGCAACGGACTGATTCATTTACCCGTTAAATGAGTGACTACTTACTCATATTTCTATTTCAGGAGATTTTCCATGTCTAAAGTCTGGTTGATTACCGGGAGCGCCAGCGGCCTGGGCCGCAACATCGCAGAAGCCGTGCTTGCTTCGGGTGACCGTCTGCTCGCCGCTGCCCGGGAAATCCGGCGCCTCGATGATCTGGTCGACCGTTACCCTTCGACGGTCTTGCCCTTCGAGCTTGATGTGACGGACGCTCATGCCGCAACCGCTGCGGTTCAGGCAGCGGTTCAGCATTTCGGCCGTCTGGATGTACTGGTCAACAATGCCGGGTACGGCCACATGCTGCCCTTCGAACAAATCGAGGCATCGGACTTCCGTCTGGAGTTCGAGACCAACTTTTTCGGCGTGGTGAACCTGTGCCGCGCCGCCGTGCCAGTAATGCGTGAGCAGGGTTCCGGGCACATCATTCAGATCTCGTCGGTCGGCGGTCGTCTGGCCACGTTGGGCATGAGCGCCTACCAGTCAGCGAAATGGGCCGTGGGTGGTTTTTCAGACGTCCTCGCGGCGGAAGTGAAGCCGCTGGGCATTCGGGTCACGACCCTCGAGCCAGGCGGCATGCGCACCCACTGGGCGGTGCGCGCCCGTGGCGGAAACGTCAGCATCATGACGCCCTACCAAGCAAATGTCGGACAGATGCGCGACCTTCTGCGCAACATCGCGGGTAATGAGAACAGTGATCCAGACCGTGTGGCACAGGTGGTGCTGAAGGTCGCCGAACATGAAACGCCGCCGCTGCGTCTGCTATTGGGCAGCGATGCCTTGCAGTACCTCGCCCCGGTGGAAGCCGACCGCGCAGCGACTGGCGAACGCTGGAAAGCCGTGAGTACGTCGGTCGATTTCAGCGCGACCGCTCCTGTTCCCTCCCTGCCGCAGCACTGAGGAAGCAAAAAGCGGCCCATCACATCGGGCCGCTTCTGCGAATTACTTGGCCGGTTGTCGATCCGCGTCCGCCAAAGACGCAGGCCCCTGGCTTGCCAGCGATCTGCCGGAGCACGGCAGCAAACCCGGCCGACTCACGCGCTCACAACGTCACTCACTTCTTCAACGCGTCATACGCTTCCAGCGCGTGCATCGAGTAGATGTACGCTGCACCCGCGTTAAGCGAGATCGCAGTCGCCAGTGCGGCGGCGACTTCTTCACGGGTGGCGCCTGCGGCGATGGCGGCTTCGGAGTGGGCGCCGATGCAGCCGTCACAGCGGGTGGTGATGGCCACGGCCAGGGAAATCAGCTCGCGGGTTTTCGCGTCGAGCACGTTGTTTTCCGCCGCGGCATCGCCAAGGGCCATATAGGCCTTGACCATTTTCGGGTTGGATTTGGACAGCGAACCGAAGGATTGTTTGATGGTGGAAACGAGGTCGGACCAATTGCTGAACATGATGGTATCTCCTGAGAGCGGCGACTAGACTGCGCCGGGAACACAAACAGTGTCCGCCAAGGGCGTTCCTGTAACTTGCTCGTTTGGCTCATTTTCTTGTCTGAAAGTCGCATATGAACGCCATTGACACGCTCATCACTCTAGCCGACGTACGCGGAAGCCTTGACCTGCGCTGCCAGTTCCAGGGCGACTGGGCGCTGGATCATGATCAGAAAGCCAGCGGCATCGCGCCTTATCACATCGTTCTGGCGGGAGAATGCCTGATCGAACTGCCGGACGGTCGGCGGTTGAAACTGGTCGCCGGGGATATCCTCGTGCTGCCCACCGGGGTCAGTCATTTGCTCCTCAGTCGCGGCGAACGGGTGTCGCCTTCCCGTCCACAGAGGGAGGAAGGTGGCTTGTTGACTTTGCAACGCTTCGGAAACGGCCAGGAGCTGGACCTGCTTTGCGGGCGCTTCCTCTACCAGCCCGACTCGATGCTGCTGTCAGCACTGCCTGATCACCTGCTGATTTCCACTCAATCGCTCAACATCGGCGATCCCCTGCCGTCGCTGGTGTCGTTGCTGCGCAGCGAGGCCGATGGCAATCAGGCAGGTGGGCAGTTCATGGTCAACGCGCTGACCTCGGCCTTATTCACCCTCGTGCTGCGCGCGCACCTGCAACAGTCGCCGCAAAGCGAGGGCAGCCTTGCGCTGCTCAGCGACAGACGCTTGGGTCGCGCCTGGCAGGCGATGCTCGAGGACCCGGCCCATGAGTGGACGGTCGAGGCATTGGCGGAGCTGGCGAGCATGTCCCGCGCCACTTTCATGCGTGCGTTCAGCAAACTCAGCGGCAGCTCGCCCTGGACTTTGCTCACCCAAGTGCGCATGCAACGCGCCTATGGTTTGTTGACCCGCTCGCAGAGCGGCCTCAGCGACATCGCCGCGCAGGTCGGTTACCAGTCCCAGGCGGCGTTCAGCAAAGTCTTCAAAGACACCTACGGCATGGCGCCGGGGCAGTTTCGGCGGAAGCTCAAGCCACCTGCTTGCTGACATCTTGTGTGGCAGTGAGTGTGTCCCGCGTTTCCTCCGGACGAATGTAATTCAGTGAGATTGATGTTGAATGAAGGACCGCATTCGCGAGCAAGCTCGCTCCCACAGGTTCGACCTCCACTGCAAATCATTGAAACGACGCAGTACCTGTAGGAGACGTCCGAGGTTACGAGGGCCGCGATGCGGTGGGTCAGGTACATCGACGGTGAATGACACCCCGCATTCGCCAGCAAGCCGGCTCCTACAGATTAGACATCGACCGCAAATCATCGAAACGACGCAGTACCTGTAGGAGACGTCCGAGGTTACGAGGGCAGCGATGCGGTGGGTCAGTGACATCAATGTCGCCTGATACACCGCATTCCCGAGCAAGCTCGCTCCCACACGTTAGATGTCGACCGCAAATCATCGGAACGACGCAGTACCTGTAGGAGACGTCCGAGGTTACGAGGGCAGCGAAATGCGGTGGAAAAGTTACATCAATGTCGTCTGATACACAGCATTCGCGAGCAAGCTCGCTCCCACAGACTCTACGTCCACTGCAAATCATCGGAACGACGCAGTACCTGTAGGAGACGTCCGAGGTTACGAGGGCAGCGATGCGGTGGGTCAGGTACATCGACGGTGAATGGCACCCCGCATTCGCCAGCAAGCCGGCTCCTACGGCTCTGATGGCTGCCTCAAATCCCGGGGACGCCACCGGATCACGGCGCCTTCACCCCCAATCGCTTCCACATCGGCTTGGTGATGCGCTGGGTGTTTTTGTAACCCGCCCACGGATCGGCCTTGAGCTTGCGCAGGCGTTTTTGCAGGTTGCCGATGTTCCATTGTGTCGATGATTTGAGGCTGCTCAATTCGTCCCGAGTGATCGGCACCGAGACGGGCAGACCCGGTCTTGCCCTGGCGGAATACGCGGCCACGGTGCTGGCGCCACGGGTGTTGCGCAAGTAATCGACGAAGATCTTGCCGACCCGGTTCTTCGGCCCGGAGGTCGCGGTAAAGCGCTCCGGCAACTGCTGCGCGAGAAACTGCGCCAGCGCCTTGGCGAACGCCTTGACCGTGTCCCAGTCAGCCTTGCGCGCTAGTGGCACGATGATGTGCATGCCCTTGCCGCCACTGGTCTTGAGGTAGGCATCCAGACCCAGCTCATCCAGCACCGACAAAGTCATTTGGGTAGCCTCGATCATGCTGCGCCAGGGCAGCGCCTCGTCCGGATCAAGGTCGAGGACAAAGTGATCAGGCAGCTCGATCTTGTCGTACGTCGAGCCCCAGGTGTGCAATTCGATGGTGCCCATCTGGGCCGCGCCGACCAGCGCCTGAACGCTGTCGATCTCCATCAGTCGCGCATGGCCGGGGTCGAGTTTCGGGTCGAGCTGCTTGATGTTCGGGATCGCCAGCCGCTCGGAATGTTTCTGGAAAAACTGCTCGCCCTCGACACCGTCCGGGCAACGCAGCAAGGCCACCGGACGATGATCCAGGTGCGGCAGGATCCAGTCGGAAATCGACTCATAGAAATGCGCCAGGTCGATTTTGTGCAAGCCACTCAACGTGTCGATCACCCGCTCGGGATGGCTGATCATCACGCCCGCCACTTCAACCTTGTCTTTGCCGGCACGCTTGCTGGCCGGCTTGGCCTTCTCGCTTTTCGTTTCGGCGGTCGTGGGCGCCTTGGACGTGCGGGCCTTGGTCGCACCGGTTTTGGAGGCATTCGGCTTGAAGGGGGCCTTGATGTCCACTGGCGTCTTGGGGTACTCGTGGACCACTTCGCTGGCAGGCTTGTCGCTGCGCAGGGCAATAAAGGCCGAATGACGAATGATGCCCTCGCGCGTCCATTCCCCGAACTCCACTTCGCCGACCAGTTTCGGCTTGATCCAGTGCACACCTCGGGCCTGAGTGCTGGTGAGTTTTTTCGCCAGCGGCGAGGCATCCTGCGCCAGCGGTTTCATCTGTTCGAGCAGTTCACCAAGCATCTTCTGATTGAAACCGGTGCCGACCCGTCCGGCGTACACCAGTCCCGCCCCTTCCTCGTTGACCGCCAGCAACAGCGCGCCAAATCCGCTGCGCGTTCCCTGTGGCTGGGTATAGCCGACGATGACGAACTCCTGGCGCAGCTTGCACTTGAGCTTGATCCAGTCCGGGCTGCGCCTTGATTGATAGACGCTGCCTGCACGTTTGCCGATCACCCCTTCAAGGGACAACAGACAGGCGCTTTCGACAATGTCACGGTGGCTGGCAGAGAACGCATCGGAGAAACGCAGCAAACGGCTTTTCTTGCCCAACAGTTTTTTGAGGGCCGCACGACGCTCTTCCACCGGCCTGTCGCGCAGGTCTTCGCCATTCAGGAACGGAACGTCAAACAGGTAATAGACGATGTCCTTGCTGCGGCCGATCTCGAAGGCATTCTGCAGCGCCTGGAAGTCAGGCAGCCCGTCCTCGTTGAGCACCACCATCTCGCCGTCGAGCCAGCCGTCGCCCAGGTTCAGATCGGCGATGGCCTTGGCCTGCAACGGCAGACGTTCGGTCCAGTCGTGACCGTTGCGGGTGATCAGCCGGACGTCTCCGTCGAGAATCCGGGTCATGATCCGGTAGCCATCGAATTTGATTTCGTACAGCCATTCGCCTTCGGGCGGCGTGTCCATCAGCGTGGCAAGCTGCGGCGAGAGTTTTTCGGGAACCTTGGTTTTCTTCGTGGAAGATGACTTGCTTGCCGCTTTTCCAGGCGCCTGACTGGCCGACTTCTTTACCGCGACTGCCCCAAATGCAGCGGTCTTGCGCTGGCTGGATTTTGCCGGCGCTCGCCCTTCGCCCACGGTCGCACCGCTGACCACGCTCTCGGGCTTGTCCGCGACGATGTCGTACTCGTCCGCCGAGCGCACGGCCTCATCCTTTTCCTTGATCAGCAACCACTGCTCCTTGTCGCCACTGCCGGGCAAGTGCGTGCGTACCAACGCCCAGTCGCCCGTGAGCTTTTCGCCGATCAAGGTGAATTTAAGTTTGCCGGCCTTGTACGTCTCCTGGGGATCGCCATGGGGCTGCCAGATCCCACGGTCCCAGACGATCACGTCACCCGCCCCATACTGGCCCTCCGGAATACTTCCCTCGAAGCTGCCATAGCCCAGCGGATGGTCTTCGACATGCACCGCCAGGCGCTTGTTCTTCGGGTCAAGGCTCGGGCCTTTGGGCACCGCCCAGCTTTTCAGCGTGCCATCCAGTTCAAGCCGGAAGTCGTAATGCAGGTTGCGCGCGTCGTGCTTGTGAATGACAAAGCTCAGCGCCTTGCCCTTGCTGCTACGAGCCCGGCCCGCTGTTTCGGGCGGCTCGGACGTGATGTCAAAATTGCGCTTACGGGTGTACTCACTCACAGATTTCGCCATGATCGATTAGACCTCTGCATTTTTCTTATCAACCTGGCATCGCTTTTCAGGATGCCTTGGTCGCTTTCTTCCTTGCAGGGGCGCGCCGTTTGGCCGGAACGTCTTCATCATCGGCAGCGGTTTTGCTCTTGCTGGCAGGTTTGGTTTTTACCGGGGCCTTGGCCGAACCGCCACGGCTACCCAGACTGCGTTTGAGCAACTCAGTCAAATCGATGACATCAGCGGATTTGCGCTCGGTTTCCCCAACGTCGGTTTCCACATCCTCGATCTTGCCTTCCCGGGCTTTGGTTTCGACCAGCGACATGATCTGGTCCTGGAACGTGTCACGGTATTGTTCGGCGTCCGGCGTCCACTCGGTGCTCATGTCCTTGACCAGGCGTTTGGCCATGTCCAGCTCACTCTTGCTCAGTTTGACGTCGGTCGCCTCCTTCGGAAGATCCAGCGTATCGAGCCCGCGCACTTCAGAAGGCCAGCGCAACAGCACCAGCACGATGGCCGACTCCAGCGGCATCACAGCGGCGAGGTGCTGGCTGGTGCGAATCACGACATGGGCCAGCGCTACCTTGCCGGTGTCTACCAGCGTCTGTCGTAACAGAGCGTAGACCTTCTCACCGCGCTTGTCGGGCGCAAGGAAGTAAGGCGTGTCGATGTTTTGCAGCGGAATGTCCTTGCTGTCGACAAAACCGAAGATGTCGATGGTCTGCGTGGACTTGGGGTGCGCAGCGCGAATCTCGTCCTCACTGATCACCACATAGCGGCCTTTCTCATACTGCACGCCCTTGACGATGTTCTCCTTGTTGATTTCCTTGCCCGTGACTTTGTTGATCCGCTTATAGCCCACCGGGTCCATGCTCCGCTTGTCCAGCCAGTCGAAGTCAACGCCCTGCCGCGACGTCGCCGACACCAGCGCGACCGGAATATGCACCAGCCCGAAACTGATCGCGCCCTTCCAGATTGACCGAGCCATCGCGTGATTCCTTGAGAAGTGAGTCTATGGGTTCGTGTAGGAGTGACTGGGGCGAGTGAGAAAAAGTTTCGGGAGGGCGACGGGTGCGGAGGTGGCGCATCAGCATCATTCTTTTCATGCATAAAACATATCAACCCGATAGCACTTCTTAACGCAACGAAAAAGCGTTAGCCTCTGGCGCTTCCCTTTTATGCACCGCAGCAGCGCGCTTTGCCGGCTGCGGTGCACTGCCAGTCGAGATCCGCATGACTTCCATGCCCCACGCTAATCCCGGTGCCACAATGACCAAGGGTCTGGCCGTGCTGTTCGCGTTCTGCTGCGGCGCAATCGTTGCCAATATCTACTACGCCCAACCCATCATCGGCTTGATCGCGCCCGACATCGGGCTGTCCAGTACGCTGGCGAGCTTCATCGTGTCGTTGACCCAGATCGGCTACGCGCTGGGGCTGTTCTTCCTGGTGCCGTTGGGTGATCTGCTGGAAAACCGGCGGCTGATGATCATCACCACGGCCGTGGCCATTCTGAGCCTGTTGAGCGCCGCCTTCGCGCAGACGCCCAATCTGTTTCTGCTGGCGTCGCTGCTGGTGGGATTCAGTTCGGTGGCAGTGCAGATCCTGATTCCATTGGCCGCGCATCTGGCGCCCGAAGAAACACGCGGACGCGTGGTCGGCAGCATCATGGGCGGTCTGCTGTTGGGCATTCTTCTCGCGCGCCCCGCGTCCAGCATCATTGCCGATCACTTCGGCTGGCGTGCGGTATTCGGGACGGCCGCGTCGGTCATGTTGGTGATCAGCGTGGTATTGGCGACGACCATTCCCCGGCATCAACCCACGCACAACGCCACCTACGGGCAATTGCTGACCTCGCTGTGGACGCTGTTGCGCAAGCAGCCGGTCTTGCGCCAACGGGCGTTTTATCAGGCCTGTATGTTTGCCACGTTCAGCCTGTTCTGGACGGCGGTGCCGCTGGAGCTGGCGCGCAACCATGGGCTGTCGCAGAGCCAGATCGCCATTTTCGCGCTGGTCGGCGCGATTGGTGCCATCGCCGCACCGATTGCCGGGCGCCTGGCAGATGCCGGACACACGCGAGTTGCCAGCCTGTGCGCCATGCTCTTTGCCGCCTTGAGCTTTTTGCCCAGCCTGATCACGCCAGCGTATGCGGTGATCGGCATGGCGGTGACCGGCATCGTGCTGGACTTCTGCGTGCAGATGAACATGGTCCTGGGCCAGCGCTCGGTCTACGCCCTGGACGCTAAAAGCCGCAGTCGCCTCAACGCCCTGTACATGACCAGTATTTTTGTCGGCGGCGCCATCGGTTCGGTGATCGCCAGTGCGCTGTATGACCACGGCGGCTGGACATGGATCGTGATCGCCGGCAGTGCGTTTCCGCTCATCGCGCTGGTGGCGTTTCTCAGAAATTCGACGTCCGGGTCGCGATCGTTTTGAGCGCCCGATAGCCAGACGGACACTGTCCCTTGTGGGAGCGAATTCATTCGCGATGCGATCGTACAGCCGACAAGAAAAGGTCGGATGCGCTGGCCAATCGCGAATGAATTCGCTCCCACAGGGACGCACTCCGATCTAAACCCCTTCCAGTCTTACGGAGCAATATTCATGACCTCCCGCACTTTCCTGATCACCGGCGCCAGCAAAGGCATAGGCCGTGCGCTCTCCGAACACCTGGCGGCAGCCGGTCATCAGGTGGTCGGCATTGCCCGCCACGCTGACGACCCGACCTTTCCGGGGGTGCTCAAAGAGCTTGATCTGAGCGACAAAGACCAGACCCGCTGCGGCCTGACGGAGCTGGCGCAGCACTACCGCTTCGATGGCTTGGTGAACAATGTCGGGCTGGTACGCCCCCAGCCGCTCGGGCAGATCGAGCTGGACGACTTCGACGCCGTGATGAGCGTCAACCTGCACTCTGCCCTGCTCGCCACCCAAGCCTTGCTGCCCAACATGCGCGAACAAGGCTGGGGCCGGATCGTCAACATCTCCAGCCTGACCGTGCTCGGCATCACGCAGCGCACGGCCTACGCTGCCGCCAAAGCCGCGCTGATCAGCTTCACCCGCTCATGGGCGCTGGAACTGGCGCAGACCGGCATCACCGTGAACGCCATCGCCCCCGGCCCGACCGAAACCGAGCTGTTCCGGCAGAACAACCCGGTGGGCAGCGAGGGCGAAAAACGCTACCTGTCCGGCGTGCCCATGGGCCGCTTCGGCCAACCCGAAGAAATCGCTTCGGCCATTGCCTTCCTGCTCTCCGAACAGAGCGGATTCATTACCGGACAGACGTTGTTTGTCGACGGTGGTGCTTCGGTGGGTAAGGCCGGGTTTTGACACACAAACCCGCCGGTTGAACGAAGCCGCTCTGGGAGCGAATGCATTCGCGAATCATCATTCAGACGAACGCTCTCTATTGTCTGACTGCTTGTTCGCGAATGGGTCCGCTGCCACAGGTGCATCCGCATCATCGTATCGCCGCAAACCCCCGTTCCAGATCTTCGATCAACGCACTCACGTCCTCCAGTCCGATGTGTAACCGCAGCAGCGGATTCAGCGCCTTGTCTTGAGCGTTATCGCGATCGCGCACGTTGGCGACGATGATCAGGCTTTCGAAGCCGCCCCATGAAGCACCCAGCCCGAACAACTGCAGCGCGTCGATGAAGGCGTCCAGGTGTTTGGGGTCGTTGTCGGCGAGTTCGAAGGTCAGCAGGCCGTTGCTGCCGCTGAAATCACGCTTCCAGAGGGCGTGATTCGGATGATCCGCCAATGCCGGGTGGAACACGCGCCTGACCTGCGGATGTTGTTGCAGCCAGTGAGCAACCTGCAAGGCCTGGCGCTGATGAACGTCGAGCCGTGCGGCCAAGGTGCGGGCGCCACGCAGCACGAGGTACGCATCGTCCGGGCTGACGGTGCTGCCGAAGGTGTCGGTCATTACTGCCAGAGGTTGCCAGACCGCTTGCGTGGTGCAGACGCTGCCCATCACCGCGTCGCTGTGACCGGCGATGTATTTGGTCAGGGCCATGATGGAAATGTCGGCACCGAGGGTCAGCGGGCGGTACTGGTAGCCCGAGCCATAGGTGTTGTCGACGGCGAGCAAAATGCCCCGTGACTTGCACAACGCTGCGATGGCCGGAAGATCCGCCAGCTCGTAGAGCAGCGACCCCGGCACCTCGGCATAGACCATTTTGGTGTTGGCCTGGAGCTTGCCTTCCAGCCCGCTGCCATCGGCGGCAAAGTAGCTGTAGTGAATGCCGAACGGCGCGAGGAACTCCTCGGCCACCTGGCGCACCGGCGAGTACACCGCGTCAGTAATCAAGACATGGTCGCCCGGCCGCAGATAAGCCAGAAAGGTCTGCGCCACGGCCGCCAGTCCGGTGCCAAACAGCCGCGTACGGTAACCGCCTTCCAGTTCCGTCACCAAGTCTTCAAGCTCGAACGCGGTCGGATTTCCCCGTGCACCGTACGTCAGCACACGCTCGGTGTCGCGCCGTTTGCGCGCGTCGCGCATCTCGCCGAGCGTGTCGAACAGCACGGTGCTCATGCGGGAAACAGGCGGGTTCACGGCGCGTACGCCACTGCCTTTTTCGCCCCGTGCAGCATGGACCAATCGGGTGCGGACACGGCTCTGGTTCTCGCTTGAAGCCAAGGGCTTGAGGCTGGCGATTTCCTGCTCGGTCATCTGCCCCAGCAACCCGATCTCCCACGCCAGGTACTGACGGGCCGCCTCCTTGTTGCCGGAGTGACGGTCGTGGGTGAAGAACAGAAAATCGATGCACTGCTCGTTCGGCGGGTTGCTTGGGTCTTCATGCACAGGCAGGCCGGCCGATTGCCAAGCCTTGAAATCCAGCCATCGCACATTCGCTCGCTGCCGCTCGGGCAATTCAAGTGCCGCTATCGCCGCGACATCGGCCTGATCGGCCACGAGCACCAACGGCTTTGTTTCAGTCGCCAGGTCATCGGCCAGATGCGAACGAATCGACCAGCGAGCGCCTGCGATCTGCGCCTTGCGAAACGCCATGCTCCCGCGCAGGTCCAACAGCGCAATGGTGTTGTCACGCAGCGAGTCCGCCAGCTCGGCAGCGCTGATCGCAGGCAGTGCTGGCGCGACAGCGTAGCGCTCAGGCGTTAACGCCAGACCACTGTGCAAGCCGCCCTGCAACACATAGGCCTGATGCCCAAGCTGACGTAACCAACTGGCCACGATGGGCGCACGCACGCCATCGTTGTCGATCAGTACCAGTCGCGCGCCACGCACGCCGATGTAGAGGTCGGTGGATTGAATCAACTGTCCGCCCGGCGTGTGTTGCGCACCGGGTAGACTGCCGAGAGCAAACTCTTCCGGAGTGCGCACGTCACACAGGAACAGACTGCGCGCGGGGTCGCGAGACCACGCCACGACCTGCTCGGCGTCGACTGTCGTCACACCGGCCCGCTGAGCCAGACGTGTGGCGGCCTCACGCCGCTGCGCCAGCGACGCGGCAGCGGACACTTCCGGGTAGCGGCGCGTGCTGCCGTGTTCCAGCGGCAGGTCGGCGAGGAACCACCCTTGAGTGCCGTTCTCCAGCGCATAAACCGGGTTCTTCACGCCCAGGTCGATCAGGGTCTGAGCCCCGATAATGCTGCGCGTGCGCCCCGCGCAGTTGACCACGATCGGCGTCGTGTCGTCCGACACCAGATCCGCCAGCCGATACCCGAGCTCGCCATTGGGGCAGCAGATGGAACCGGGAATGGTCATCTTGCGGTATTCGTCGAACGGCCGGCCGTCGAGCAACACCAACGGTTCGCCATTGGCCTGCAATGCCGCCAGTTCGGTCGCGCTGATGTGCGGCGTGTGGCTGGCTTCTTCCACCAACTCGCCAAACGCCTTGGAGGGCACGTGCACCCCCGCAAACAGTTGCAGGCCTGCCGCTTGCCAACCATCGGCACCGCCTTCCAGCACATGGACGTCGGTGTAGCCGAGCGTTTGCAGACGTTGCGCCGCCCGGACGGACACATCGTGGCCGGTCTGGTCGTAGATCACCAGGCGCACCGCGGGATTGGGCGCCAGCCGACGCGCTTCCAGCTCAAGCCGGCTGTAGGGCAGGTTCACCCCGTGAAACAGATGCGCTTCGCCGTACTGACCATGCTCGCGCACATCGAAGAGGGCGATCTCCTGCCCGTCGAACAGCCAGGTTTGCAAGTGTTGCGGGGTGACTTTTTGGCTCATGGAATTCTCGTGATTCAGAAAATGATGCAACTCGCTTTTTTAGGAGCGCGCTTGCCCGCGATTCAGCGCCGCGGTACATCAGGCAGTCCGCGTTATCGTTTATCGCGGGCAAGCGCGCTCCTACAGCAACGGTGAGCGCCTTTACTGCAACGCCAACGACCTTTCGCCCGCTGCCACTTCCCTGCCCTTTTCATACGCCCGCTGCACCGCCGGTCGGGCTTTGATCCTCTCGCGCCAGGCGTGGATGTTCGGGAAGTCCGTCAGGTTCTGCCCCTGCCGCAAGGGCTGAATCCACGGGAAGATCGCCATGTCGGCGATGGAGTATTCGC
The DNA here is from genome assembly GCF_039697315.1 of Pseudomonas abietaniphila. Classification (NCBI taxonomy): domain Bacteria; kingdom Pseudomonadati; phylum Pseudomonadota; class Gammaproteobacteria; order Pseudomonadales; family Pseudomonadaceae; genus Pseudomonas; species Pseudomonas abietaniphila. The sequence goes on from NZ_CP155619.1 coordinate 1,163,770, forward strand.
CCGCCACGAACGGCACGTCGCCCAGGCGTTTTTCCAGCACGCCATACAGGCGCGCGGCCTCGGCGCCGAGCAGGTCGAGGGCGAAAGGAATCGGCTCCGGCGCTTTCTCCCTGAACACCTGCAACTGACTCAAATAAGGCGTGATATGCCCGACCTGCCAGAACAGCCATTCCTGCACCCGCTGACGTGCGACCGTGCCTTGCGGCGGTAGAAAACGACCGGCCTTGTCTGCCAGATAATTCAGAATAGCCCCGGATTCGAACAGGCTCAGGGGACCGCCCGCTGTCGGAGCATGATCGACAATCGCAGGAATCCGCCCGTTGGCACTGATCGCCTGGAACCCGTCCTGCTTCTGTTCGCCCGTGCGGATATTGATCGGCAGCAACCGGTATTCCTGGCCCAGTTCTTCCAGCAGCATGCCGACCTTCAGCCCGTTGCCCGTCGGCCAGTAGTAGAGATCGATCATGCGTACGCCTTGATCGACGGGGCCATTTGCGAGGCGTTGTAGTTGAGCACCTTGCCTTCGGTGTTGACGCCGTAGCGGCCGTTCAACGACTCCAGTGGACGGCCATACAGATGGAAATGCAGCGTCGGGGTTTCGCCATCGACCTTGATGCCATGCAGATCCTCCCCCAGGAAACTGATCGAGGTGCCCGGTTGCACCACCACTTCTTTCTCCAGCTCAAGCTTGGCGAAGGCCGGGTCGCTGCCGTCGTCGGTGCGCGCCCACACGTAATTGATCTCCTGACCCTCGACGGCCACGATTACCGCCCAGGTTTCGTGGTTATGCGGCAACGTGCTTTTGCCCGGCAGCAGGGAGTTCATGTACAGCGTCGGAGTGTCGCCATCGTCGTTCAGGCGATAACGAAACGCCGTATCGCCCTCACCCGGCACGGGCGCGGGAAAGGTCGTGAAGTTGAACAATTCACGACGCTGGGCCAGGTCTTCCAGCAGGCTGACGATCTCTTTCAGCGCTTCACGGTCAACGCCGCGCTGATGGATAACGCGGATTTTCTGCAGGAAGTCTTCGATCACTTGGCTGCGGTCTTCGGTGCTCATCAGGTGCTCCTTTTGTAGGTTTTCAGGGCGGGCAACAGATCGCTGCCAGACCCGGTTATTGCTTTGGAAACGGCACATCGGTGCCCGACAACGTCATCCCTGTGGGAGTGAGCTTGCTCACGAAAAGGCCGGTACATTCCACACATCTGTAGCGTCTGAAACTCAGTCTTCGTGAGCAAGCTCACTCCCACAGGATTCCCGTCCAGCCTCTCTAACGAAGGGTCTTACCGGTCAGACAGACAAACTGTAACGGCTGATATTGCTCAACAGATACGGGTCACCAGCCGCTGCGGGGCGACGTCCGGCGTCGCCGAGGGCATGGCGCAAAAACGCGTGTGTGCGCTCGCTCTGCGGGCGTTGAAAAATCTGTTCGGCGCTGCCGTGTTCGACGATCAGGCCGTTCTCGGTGAAATACACCACGTCGCTGATGTCCTCGGCGAAGCGCATTTCGTGGGTGACCAGCACGCAGGTCATGCCCTCCTCGGTCAACTCGCGAATCACCGTCAGCACCTCGCCGACGGTTTCAGGGTCGAGGGCCGAGGTCACTTCGTCGAACAGGATCAACTCGGGTCGCATCGCCAGCGCCCGGGCAATCGCCACGCGCTGCTGCTGACCGCCGGACAACTGCCCCGGATACGCATCCGCCTTGTGCTCCATGCGCACTTTCGCCAGCAACGCGCGAGCTTCTTTCTCGGCGTCCACCGAGTTACGCCCCAGCACTTTGCGCGGCGCGATGACCAGGTTTTCCAGAACCGACAAGTGCGGAAACAGGTTGTATTGCTGAAATACGAAGCCGACGCGCTTGCGCAACTCGATGCGCTGGGCTTCGTTGTTGAGCGTGTGCACCTCGGTGTTGCCCACACGGATCGTCCCGCGCTGCGGCTGCAGCAGACCCGTGATGCAGCGCAGAATGGTCGACTTGCCCGACCCTGACGGGCCGATGATCGACACCGCCTGACCGCGCTGCACATCGAGGTCGATGCCTTTGAGCACGGTGTTTGTGCCGAAGGACAAGTGAATGTCGCGCAGGCTGATCAGCGGGGCCTCGGCGCGCGTTTCAGGAAAAGGCATAACGTCGCTCCAGGTATTGAGTGAGTCGGGAAATCGGATAGCAGTAGGCAAAAAACAACGCCAGCACACTGAAGTAGATCAGCACCGTGAAACCGGTCCGGTTGACCGTGTTGCTGGCGATCTGCGCGGTGTCGATCAGGTCATGCACACCCACCAGCGACGCCAGCGCCGTGCCCATGGTGATCACCGCATACAGGTTCATCCACGGCGGCAACATGCGCTTGAAACACTGCGGCAGAATGATCGAGCGGAAGATCTGCCCACGGGTGAACGCCAGCGACCGTGAGGCTTCCCATTGCGTACTCGGGATCGAGCCGATGGCCCCGCGAAAGATTTCCGCGACGTTGGCGCTGGCCGGCAGCGCCAGGCCAAGGGTGACCTTCACCCAGTCGGGAAAGGCGATCCAGGCGCTGCCGATGTGCAGCTCGAACGGAAACACATAGGTGGTGAAATAGATCAGCACCAGCCACGGCGCATTACGAAATACCTGCACCCAGATCTTCGCTGGCAGCCGGCTGATCCACAGCGGCGACACCGCCAGCGCGCCAATCAAAAGGCCCAATACAGAACCGATGGCGATGGCCAGCAGGCTGATCAGGATGTTTTGTCCGAAGCCCGTTGCCAAGGCGGGCGACCACTCGTACAACGCCGCGAGCACCGGACTTTTCGGCGCGCTGAAGACCAGCAGCAATGCCACGACAACGCCACACAACAGCTTGCCCGGATGCCGGCGTGGCCAGGACGACGGCAGGCTGACAGACGACTCAATGGCCATAACCGGGCATCCTCAATTTTGCTTCGAGGGCACGGCCCACGCAGTTGACGATGAAGCTGAGCAGGCCGAAAAACGCCAGCAGCAGAATCATCAATTCCAGCACATTGTCGCTCTGGGTCCAGATCATGATCGAGGCGTAGGTGATGTCGCCCACGGCGATCGCCGACGCCACGGCCGTCATCTTGACCAGATCGATCAGGTTGTTGATCAGCGACGGCAGCGCGAAGCGCATGGCCAGCGGCAATTGCACGTTCCACAGCAACTGCCGGCTGCTGAAGGCCAGCGAACTGGCCGCTTCCAGCGTGACCGCAGGCACCGCTTCGATCCCGGCGCGCAAGGCCTCGGCATGGAATGCGCCCTTGTGCAGCGAAATCACAATCACCACCCAGGCAAACGGCGTGAGCGGGTTCGCAGCGCCAACCGCCTGGGTCAGCAGCATGTTCAACACCAGAAACGCGCAGTACAGCTGCACCAGCGTCGGCGTGTTGCGGGTGACTTCGATGAAAATCCGCGCAGGCTTGGCCAGATAAGGCTTGCCGCTGGTCAGCATCGCCGCCAGCGCCACGCCCGCGACCAGGCTGCCGATGATGGTGAACACGCAGAGCAAGGCCGTGGTCAACGCGCCATTGACCATCGAGCCGCGCTGATAGGCGTCCAGCAGAAAGCTGTAGTTCAGCCCGAACGTCGCCGTCCAGTGCACGAACCCCTCAAGCCAATGACTCATGCCAGGGCCTCGGTTCGCAGCTCGACGCAGGCGTTGGCGATGCGCCGTCCGGCTTCGATCACGCTGCTGGTGGCCGTTGCGATCGATAGACGAAACCACGGCGACAACCCATAAGCGCTGCCGGCGACACCCGCCACGCCTTGTTCCAGCAGGTAATCCACCACGTCGCCGTCGTTATTCAGGCGCTGGCCATCGGGGCGAATGCGGCCCAACAATCCGGCGCAGCGGACAAAGACAAAAAATCCACCTTCGGGCGTAAGCACATCGAGCCCATTCACGTTGCTCAGCGCAGTCACCAACAGATCGCGGCGCTGGTGATAGGCGTGCACCTGATCGGGCAAGAAACCCAAGCCGCCTTCAAACGCGGCCAGCGCTGCGGCCTGCCCAACGGAGGACGCGCCAGATGTCGATTGCGACTGCATGACCGTCATCGCATTGGTCAGTTCTTGCGGCCCCGCACCGAAACCGATGCGCCAACCGGTCATCGCGTACGTTTTCGACACACCGCCGACCAACAAAGCACGGGCTTGCAGGTCGGGCGCCACATTGAGCAGGCTCAGGGCAGGCTGGCCGTCGAAACGAATGTGCTCGTACAACTCGTCTAGAAGCACCAGCACGTGGGGATGACGACGCAACACGTCGGCCAGCGCCATTAGCTCCGCCTCGCTGTAGACCGCGCCACTCGGGTTGCCGGGACCGTTGAGGATCAGCCAACGGGTGCGCGCGGTGATGTGCTGTTCCAGCTGCACGGGGGTCAGTTTGCAGCCCTGCTCAAGACCGCATTCGATAAACACCGGTTCACCGCCGTTGACCCGCACGATGTCCGGAAACGATGGCCAGTAAGGCACCGGCACCAGCACCTCATCGCCGTCATCCAGGGTCGCGGCGAAGGCGTTGAAGATGACCTGCTTGGCGCCGTTGCCCACCACAATCGAAGGCAACGCGTAATCCAACCGGTTCTCTCGCTGCAGCTTGCGCTGAATGGCCTCGCGCAACGCCTTCACACCGGGTGTCGGTGTGTACTTGGTCGCACCGCCATCGATGGCGGCGTAGGCGGCCTGCTTAATGTGCTCCGGCGTGTCGAAGTCCGGCTCGCCGGTGGTCAGATCGAGGATGTCGCGACCGGCCTCGCGCAAGGCAGTGGCCCGGGATTTGGCCGCCGCGTTGGCGGACAGCGAGACACGCTGTATGCGTTGAGATAAACGTAGGCTCATGGGGCTGTGCTCCGGCTTTCGACGCTCGCCAGGACCTTGCCTGGGTTGAGCAGATTGAGAGGGTCTAGCGCCTGCTTGATGCGGCGCATCAAGTCGAGCTCAACGCTGCTCTTGTAGCGCGGCAGCATCGCCAGCTTGCGTTGCCCGATGCCGTGCTCGGCGCTGATCGAGCCGCCAAAGGCATGTGCGCTGTCGTGGACGATCTCGCTGAGTTCGGCATAGCGCGCCATGTGCGCCTCGACCGTGGAGTCGAGTGGGTGCGCGACGTTGTAATGCAGGTTTCCGTCGCCCAGATGGCCGAACGTGAAATTGCGTACGCCGGGGAAGTGTTGTTGCAGCAAGGCGTCGGTGTGTTCGACAAATTCGACGATGCGCGAAATCGGGATCGAGATGTCGTGCTTCATGTTGCGTCCGGCACGCTTCTGCGCCTCGCTCATGTTCTCGCGCAGCAGCCACAGTGCCTCGCTCTGGGCCAGGCTTTCGGCGATCAGTGCATCGGCCAGCAGGCCCTCATCGAACGCGCTGCCCAGCACGTCCTCGAACGCCTGGCGCGCGTGAGCTTCGCTGTGGTTATCGGACAGCTCCAGCAACGCGAACCAGGGTTGAGCGGCATTCAAAAAGGGCTGGGGGCCTTCGGGAAACTGCTCGCGCAGCAGCGCCAGGCATTCGGCGGTGAGCAGTTCGAATGCGGTCAGACTGGCACCGAATCCGGCGCGGGCATGGGACAGAAAACTCACCGCCTGGCCCAGCGAATCGAACGCCAGAAACGCCGTGCTTTGCGCCTTGGGCAGCGGAAAAAGTTTGAGCGTCGCGGCCGTGATAATGCCGAGCGTGCCCTCACTGCCGATGTACAGGTCACGCAGGTCGTAACCGGTATTGTCCTTGCGCAGACCTCGCAGCCCATGCCAGATCTCGCCTTCGGCGGTGACCACTTCAAGGCCCAGCGTCAGCTCGCGGGTGTTCCCGTAGCGCAGCACCGCGGTGCCGCCCGCGTTGGTGCCGAGGTTGCCGCCGATGGTGCAACTGCCCTCTGCGCCAAGGCTCAGGGGAAACAGCCGTCCCGCTTCACGGGCCACGTCCTGAATGTGTTGCAAGATGCAGCCGGCTTCGACAGTGAGGGTGTCGTTGTCGGTATCGATCTGGCGCACGCGGTTCAAGCGGTCAAGCAATAACAACACCGAACGCCCGCTGGCATCCGGCGTTGCCGCGCCCATCAACCCGGTGTTGCCGCCCTGCACCACGATCGGGGTCTTATGGGCGACACAGGCGCGCACCACCGCAGCGACTTCGTCGGCGTTAGCCGGGCGCACGACAGCGAGCGCCCGACCGACGTAGCTGCCCTGCTTGTCGGTCAACTGCGCCGGGGATTCGGCGCCCGGCAGCACATGGCTTGCGCCGAGCAGTTGCTGCAACGTCTGGAACAGATCGCTGTTCATCGTTGGCCTCTCAGAATCATTTCGTGGCCAGCGGCGCGGCGTTACGGAACTGTTCATGCAGATCACGCAAGGCTTGCGACGGTGCCATGCCGGTGCGCTGACCCACGTCGATCAACCAGCCACTGCGGTGCCAGTCGCGAATGATCGCGTCGAGTTTCGCCTGCGTGTCGTGTTCGCCCTTGCGCACCCAGATCACCGATTTCGAGGGGATCAGGTCGTTGGCCAGCGGGAGGTTGTAGTCGGCCCACTCCGGATCATCCAGCAGCGCGTGCATGGTCGGGCTGACGTGCACGGCGGCCACGCAACCGTTGCCACGCAGAGACAAAAGCGACTCGGACTGGCTGCGGAACGCCTTGATCTCTGCGCCATAGGTTTCCTGCAACGGCTTGATGAAGTTGCTGCCCTGAGACACGCAAACCGGTTTGCCTTTGAGGTCTTCCCACTGGCTGATGCCAGCGCCTTTGCGGATCAGCGCGGCGCCGCCGACTTCTTCGTACGGGGTTGGCACATAGTCGAGAATCTCGGCACGCTCGTCGGTGTACTGCATGTTGGCAATCAGGATGTCGACCTTGCCTTGCTGCAGGAACTGCACGCGGTTGGGCGCCAGCACCGACACGGTTTCGACCTCGACACCCAGCTTTTGCGCGATGCCTTTGGCCAGCTCGACGTTGTAGCCCAGGTGTTCGCCAGTCTTCGGATCGATGGTGCCGAACGGCGGCCCGCTGAGAATCACGCCGATGCTGATTTTGTGACGCTGGTTGATCTTGTCCAGCGTGGCGTCGGCGTGGGCCAGGGTTGCGCCCATCGCCAGCCCGATCGAGAGGCCAATAACGGACAGGGTCTTGCCGATGGAAAAGCTGCTCATGAACGAATGCCTTGTAAGAAACCTGAAAAACCAAGGGTAGAAAAAGCAGCGACTCAGGCGCCCGCGGCCTGGAACTTGTCGTGCAATTCGACCAGCGCTGGCGAGGCCGGGGTGATGTGGTGGCGCTTCTCGGCCTCGATCAGCCAGCCGGTGCGGTGCCAGCCTTTGACGATGGCGTCGAGTCTGGCTTGGGTGTCGGCTTCGCCAGGGCGGGTCCATATCACCGATGGCGCCGGATTCAGCTCGGGGGTGATCGCGCGGTAGTCCTTCCATTCGGCGCTGTCGGCGATGAGCGGGTTGATCAGCGTGGCGTCGTGCACCGCCGCTACGCAGTTGTTGCCGCGCAAGGCCAGCAAGGATTCCGACGAGCTTTTGAATGCTTTCAATTCAGCGCCGAATTCGGTCAGCGGCTTCACGTAGCTGCTGCCCTGAGACGTGCAGACCGGCTGGCCCTTGAGGTCTTCCCAGCGGGTGATCTTGCTGTCTTTGAGCACCGCTGCGGTGCCGCCGACGCGATAAAACGGGGTGGGTACGAAGCCCAACTGCTGGCCCCGCTCGGCGGTCCACTCCATGTTGGCGATCAGCAGATCGACCTTGCCCTGCTGCAGGAACTGCACGCGGTTGGCGGGCAGTACGGGCACCAGTTCCACCTCTGCACCGAGCTGACGACCGAGGTCTTCGGCCATGTCGACGTTCAGGCCCTTGGGTTTCTGGCTGGAAGGATCGATGGAGCCGAACGGCCCGCCTGACAACAGCACGCCGACCACCACACGGTGGCGTTGATCGATCTTGTCCAGCGTGGTATCCGCCTGGGCCGCGAAGCTGGCGCCCAGCGTTACGGCAGCGCCGATCATTAACGGCAGGAAACGAGCAAATGGCGAGTGCGTGTACGGCATGGACTTCCCCTCAAATGGTCATCGGCTCGGCGCTTGCGACGGTGTGACGTCAGCGCCTTGTAATGAACCGCATCCTAGGGAGAGAACGGGATGAGCGGAAATTCAAATATCAAATATGGTTATAACTTTCTGGTTTCGCGATTTAGAGCAAAACGGCATAAGAGCTGTTTTATTGGGCCTTATGGATATTTTGAAAGAGAGGGCTTTTCCAATTCATAAAAAAACGTAATGTATTGAGCGATTCCGCTGATGTAATACGGAGCTGTAGGAGCGCGGCTTGTCCCGCGATCGGCGGGGAACCCGTCGTCAACCCAACGATTGCATTGCACCTGAGGTTACCGAGACGTCTGATTCTACTGCCGGTACCCGGCAGATCGCGGGACAAGCCACGCTCCTACAAAACTGACGTTTACAGGATACACAACATGTCCTCCACCCTAGACCTCGAATTGCTGCGCACCTTCGTCGCCGTTGTCGATCACCACAGCTTCGCCGGCGCCGGGGCGCAGTTGTCGCGCACGCAATCGTCGGTGACGCAGCACATGCAGCGTCTCGAACAGCAGATCGGCGTCAGCCTGTTCCAGAAACAGGGCCGTCAGAAGCAACTCACCGAACCCGGTCGGCAGTTGTTACGCCACGCGCGGCAGATGCTGTCGCTCAACGATGATGCGCTCAATTCACTGCGAGAAAGCAGCCTCAGCGGCGTGTTGCGCATCGGCTCGCCCCACGACATCGCCGACACCATCCTGCCGCCGATTCTCAGCCACATCGCCCGGTCCGCGCCGAGGCTGCGGCTGGAGATCGACGTGGGTCGCAGCCCGTTTCTGATGGAAGATCTGCATCGCGGCAAGGTCGACATGGTGATTTCGACCCGCGAGGATCCCGCCCTGGAAGGCTTCGCCTTGCGCACATCACCGGTGTGGTGGATCTGCTCGGCGCAGTACCTGCACGTGCCCGGCGAGCCAATTCCGCTGATTCTGGTGGATGAGCCGAGCATCTATCGGCGGTACGCGATCGAAGCACTTGAGCGCGCCCACATTCCCTGGCGCCAGGCCTATCTGGCCTCGAACCTGATCGGCATCAAGGCCGCCACCCGGGCGGGTCTGGGCGTTACGGCGCGCAGCATGGAAATGCTCGGGCCGGACATGCGCGTGCTGGGCGAAGCCGACGGATTGCCAAGAATGCCCGACGTGACCTATCACCTGTGGATCCGGCCCAATACCGTAAACCCATTGGCGCGCCGGGCCTATGAACTGATCCGCGGCAGTCAGGGGTTATGACCCCCCCCGACTCCTTTGATTCTGCCGAAGGCGCAGGAGCGCGCTTGCTCTGGGCCGCACTCGGACGATCTGGCGCGCAGCGGCAGCCATCAGACGCGTCAGCCTTTCAACACCCCTTCAATCCAACGCTTAAGGTCGTCAACCTCGGCCGACGTGATGGTATGCCCTGCCCCGGCATACGCATGAAACTCAGGATTGATCAGCAGGTTCTCCAGGACCGTCCGAGCCTCGGTCGCGCCGGAGAACGGCACGCGATTATCCGCCGAGCCATGACCGATGAAGACTTTCAGTGGCTTGAGTGCATCGTCGGGCTTTAGGCGAGCGTTGAGGGAAGCGAGGATCTTGCCACTCAGCGGCGCAATGCCGCGCACCATTTCCGGGTGCTGCAGGCCGATCTGGTAACTCATCATCGCGCCTTGGCTGAAGCCCACCAGCACCACCTTGTCCGGTTGCGTACCGTACTTCTCAGTGGCCTGTTCGATGAAGGTCCTGAGCAGATCGGTGCTCTTATCCACATCGCTGGTCACGCCTTCGTATTCGGCCTGATCGGTGTCCTGGCTGAACCACTTGTACCCGCCACCGTCGACTTCCAGCGGCGCGCGCACGGAGAGGTAGGTGTAATCCGACGACAACTCGTCCTTGATGCCGAACAGGTCACGCTCGTCGCTGCCGTAGCCGTGCAGGAAGATGATCAGGGGTTTGTCTTTGGTATCGGCGGGGGCGGCAGCGAGGTAAGGCAAGGCGAGGTCGGTGAGCAAGGCAGGCTCGGCATGAGCAAAACCGGTGAACACACAGAGCAGCGCAGCGAAAAACTTCATCATTGAGAACGGGCCCTTTCAGAAAAACGTCGGGCCCATCATACGCAGCATGTTTCGGATGTCAGCCCGTAATCGACCGGGGGATGCTGTCAGAAGGCTGTACAGGTTGCAGATTTTTCGGACAACTGCTGAAGCTGAGCCCTTCAATCCTCCAACGCCGCCAACCCCAAATGCTCGCGCAAGGTCGAGCCTTCATACGCCGTGCGAAACAGCCCCTTGCGCTGCAAATGCGGGATCACGCTTTCGACGAACTCGCTGAACGACCCCGGCAGATACGCCGGTGAAATGACGAAGCCATCGCAACCGCCCTGGGTGAACATCTCCGCCAACTGATCGGCAATCTGCGCACCGGTGCCCACCAGCTGCGGCACCCTGACACTGCTGGCGAAAATCCTGCCGAGCTCTTCCAGTGTGGTTTCAGGCCCTTGCATCAACAGCTTCTCGGCAGCGGCCGGAGGAATCGACGGTGAGCGGGCAATGTCCGCCAAGGCCGCCGACAAGGGAAACGGCGACAGATCGACGTTAAGCTGCGAAGCCAGCGTCACCAACCCCAGTTCAGGGCGCGCCAGCGCGTTGTGTTTGTCACGCTTGGCGCGTGCTTCGGCCTCACTGCCGCCAATGAACGGCATGACCGCCGTCAGCACCTTGCAGCTGTCGGCCTGGCGTCCTTGCTGCACGACCTGGCCGCGCACGTCTTCGCGAAACGCGTGCATCGCTTTCAAATGCGGGTGAATGGTGAAAATTGCCTCAGCCCACCGCGCGCCGAATCGCCGCCCGCGCCCCGAGGACCCGGCCTGAATCAAGACCGGTCGCCCCTGCGGCGTACGCGGAATGTTCAGCGGGCCTTCGACCTTGAACCATTCCCCCTGATGCTGCACTGAAGTGATCTTCGACGGATCGGCCAATACACCGGTCTCACGGTCGAGCTTCAACGCACCCGGCGCCCAACTGCGCCACAGCTTCAGCGCCACCTCGACGAACTCGTCGGCACGGTCGTAACGCAGGTCGTGCTCAAGGTGTTTGTCCTTGCCGAACAGACGCCCCTCACTGTCGTTCATTGACGTGACGATGTTCCAGGCTGCGCGGCCCTTGGACAGATGATCGAGTGTGGCGAACTCACGGGCGATGTGCGCGGGCTCGTAATAGGTGGTCGAACGCGTCGCGCCCAACCCCAACTTGCGTGTCTGCCCGACCAGATAAGACAGGATCGGCAGCGGGTCCAGGCGCGTGGCGTCCTGCGCACCATAACGCAGGGCGATATCCCGCGAGCCGCCCATCTGGTCACCGACCGCGAGGCGATCCGCGAAAAACAGAAAGTCAAACAGCCCCTCTTCTACCACACGCGCCGTGCGCGCGTAGTACTCGGGATCCAGATAATTACCGAGGGTTTCCGGGTGACGCCACGCGGCATGGCTGTGGATCACCGGGCCGGTCAACAGAAAGGCAGACAGATGAATTTGACGACTCATGATGCTTCTCCTGCCTTATTTAGCCTTGGGCACCCAGACGGCGATGTCGGAAATCTTCAGCGGCTTGGGAATCAGCTTCGCTTCGTAATAGTAATCAGCGATGCGCTGCTGCTCGGCCAACTGATCGACGTTGACCGGGACGATGTCGTAGCTGCGACGGCTGTTGGCCAACTCCACGGTTTCCGGCGGAATATTGCCCCACAGCGGTGCGAGGTTTTTCGCCGCCTCCTGCGGATGGCCTTTGACCCACTGCCCGGCGTCATGCAGGGTATCGAACACCACCTGCAGCACCTCGGGGTGCGCCTTCGCGAAACTCGTGTTGGCGACATAGAAACGGTTGTAGTTGGCGACGCCTTTGCTGCCATCCGCCAGCACACGAACATGATGCTCACGCTCCTGTGTGGCGAGGAACGGGTCCCAGATCGCCCATGCATCCACGTTGCCACTTGAGAACGCGGCCACGCCGTCTGGCGCTTCCAGGTACACCGGCTGAATGTCTTCCAGCGTCAAGCCGGCCTTTTTCAGCGCTGAAATCAACAGGAAATTACTGCCTGAGCCTTTCGAGACCGCGACGCGCTTGCCCTTGAGGTCGGCGACGCTGCGAATGGGCGAGCCGTCCTGAACAATGATCGCCTGCGCGGTGGGCGACGGGTTCTCCCGTGCGTAGTAAGTCAACGGCGTGTTGGCCGCCTGGGTGAACAACGCGAACGCATCCGCCACATCGGCGTGCAGATCGACACTGCCCGCGTTCATCGCGCTCAGCAGCCCACTGCTGAACTCATGCCACTGAACCGTGAAGCCCAAGGGCTTCAGGCGTTGCTCAATCTGGCCGTCATTCTTGAGCAGCAGCCACAACGTAGATGAACGCTGGTAGCCGATGCTGATGACCTGCTCGGCCTGCGCCGTGGCGGTCGCCAGCAGCAGCGCCGCGGCGACAATGAGTGTGCGAAGGGACATGACGATCCTTGGGTGAGCGAGTGTTTGAACGACGCCTGGCGCCGCGCCTGAGAAAACAGACATGAGCACCGCGCCTTAAAGTCCTTTTGATTATAAAAACTGCCACGAATTATGAAAGAAACGTATAGCTCTAAGCTTATGCCGCTTGCCCGGATGGAACGTCTGAGCACCGTGCGGGGTCTAGGCATAAGCACCTGATTGCAGACCCACAGCCGATTAAGGAAACGACCATGAACATCTTCGAAGCCCTGAGAGAAAGCCACGACCGGCAACGCGGCTACGCCGATGCCTTGATCCAGACCCACGGCGACAGTAAAGACCGTGTCGCGGCCTACGAACAGCTCAAGGCCGAGCTTCAGGCCCACGAGACCGCCGAAGAACGCTTCTTCTATATACCGCTGATGCAGTTCGACAACGGCGTTGATCTCAGCCGACATGCCATCTCCGAGCACCATGAGATGGACGAGATGATGGAAGAACTCGACGAAACCGAGATGTCCAGCCCGGCGTGGCTCGCAACTGCGAAGAAGCTGTCCGAGAAAGTCCATCACCACCTCAAGGAAGAGGAGCAGAAATTCTTCCAGATGGCGGGCAAACTACTGGACGACAAGCAAAAGGAATCGTTGGCGGGCGAATACGTGAAGGAATATAAGGAGCAATTGGCGGAGGAATGATCCCCTTGCGGCGATTGACCTCACGTCGCCCCTTGAAATGCTCCTTTGAAATCACGACAGCAGGAAAATCACGACAGCAGGCCGCGTTTGGCGTAACGAAAGCTGAACGCGGCGTTGTGGTGGCCATAAACCCCGCAGCGACAGGGTGCAGACAATCATGCAGGCAAGACGATGGGTAACAGAATTCTGGCTCATCCCCATCGTGGTGCTTGCAACCTTGGTCAGGCTTTACGGCTCGACGGCTTCGGCGGTCTGGTGCGACGAGGGTTCGAGCCTGTTCATGAGTCAGTTTTCGCCCTTGCTCATCTGGGTCCACAGCGCACACGACGTACACCCACCGCTTTACTTCCTGCTCCTGCACGCCTGGACAAGTGCGTTCGGGAGTTCGCTTTTTTCCATCCGCTTGTTGAGTGTGCTTCCCGGCATCGGCAGCGTCGTGCTAGGCGTCTGGCTCACCTTGCTCATTGCCAGTCGGCGCGCCGCGCTACTGGCCGGCCTCTTCCTGGCCCTGCTGCCCATCGCCGTGCGCTACAGCCAGGAAGTGCGCATGTATTCGCTCATGGGCTTCTGGCTACTGGGCGCAACCATCGCCTTGGTGTACTGGGTGAAAAACCCGCAGCGCCATGCCTACCTGATGGCTTACGCCCTGCTGATGACCGCCAGCTTCTACACCCACTACTTCACGGCGTTCTGCGTGCTGTCCCACTGGTGCTATCTGTTGCTTCTGCGCAAGGCGCAACCCTGCCTGATACGTCGACCGGCCTGGTGGATCACCAACGGCCTGATCGTCGTAATGTTTACGCCTTGGCTTTTCGATTTTTTTGATCTGTTGCGACACCTTGATCAACTCCGGGCGGGCAACGACATTGGCTGGATTACACCGGTTGACGCCTACTCACTGCCATCGACCGTATGGCAATTCTTTACGCTGACTGACGGGACGTTCGTGCCCGGCTGGATTTACCTGTCCCTTCCGGTAGCGCTCGCAGTGATCGTCGTCGCCGTCTGGCGTCACGATCAGGGCCCTTATAAATTCCACGGGCTGCTGATCATTTATGCACTGCTGCCGCCGATTGTCGTGTTCGCCATTTCCTGGATCACGCCCTTGCTGGTGGAGCGCTATTTGATGTTCTCGGCCTTGGGTTTGCCGATCATCCTGGCCGTCGCCATTGATCGCATTGCCGAGCGTTTTCGCACCGCAGCGGTATTCGCAGTGGCGCTGCTCCTGACACTGGAGCTCACGGGATTGAGCAACGACTATCGGACGGACCCGGAACAGTTCGACGACCTGGTCAACTACGTCAATGAGCACTACGTCGCGGGCGACCGCATCGTGGTCAGCGATATGTTCTGGTACCTGAGCTACCGGTATTACAACAAGACCCCGACCGTTCCCCTGCTCTACACGCCTGACAAACCCGACGGTACGTCAGGAAGGCCAAATGCCTACGGGTTCGGCACGCTGTTCACGGATTCCAGCAACGTCTATCTGGACAAGCTTCAGGCGCTGGAAAGCGGACCTGCCCGAGTCTGGTTGATCAGCAACAAAGCACCACCGGACGACTTCACGTCGATACCGGCCAGCTGGGTGAACGTGAGCACATTGACGATCGAAGACACGCAGTTGCGGCTCTACGAGGTCCCCGATGCAGCTCACGCAAAACACCCCTGACGCGCACACTCCGCCGATCAAGGATCGACTTGCGCCATCAGCTCCGGCACGGATTCATTGCGTTTGGCATATCGCTGCGCCAGCACCGCGCAGACCATCAGCTGGATCTGATGGAACAGCATCAGCGGCAGAATCAGCACGCCGATCGTGCTCCCCGCGAACAGCACCTGCGCCATCGGTACGCCAGTGGCCAGACTTTTCTTCGAACCGCAGAACAGAATGGTGATGCGGTCTTCGATATTGAAACCGAACAGCTTGCCCAGCAACGTAGACGCCAGCAGCACCAGGCCCAGCAGGACGCAGCAAACCACGACCAGACCACCGAGATCCCAGAGCGGAATCTTGTGCCAGATGCCTTCGTTCACGGCTTCGCTGAACGCGCCGTACACCACCAACAGAATCGAACCCTGATCCACGAACTTCAGCCAGTTTTTGTTGCGGCCGACCCAGGCGCCGATCCAGCGGCGCATGATCTGACCGGCCACGAACGGCAACAAGAGTTGCACGCTGATTTTCACGATGGCATCGACCGTCGAACTGCCCTCGCCGTGTACGTTCAACAGCAGGGTCACCAGCAACGGTGTCAGGAAGATGCCGAACAGACTCGACGCGGCGGCGCTGCAGATCGCCGCCGGAATATTGCCGCGTGCCAGTGAGGTGAAGGCAATGGCCGACTGCACCGTGGCGGGCAACGCGCACAGATAAAGGACACCCATATAGAGGTCTTTGCCGATCAGCGGAGACAGCACTGGCTTGAGCGCCAGCCCGATCAGCGGAAACGCCACAAACGTCAGACCGAACACCAACAGGTGCAACCGCCAATGCCCGGCGCCCGCAATGATCGACTCACGAGACAGCTTGGCGCCGTGCAGAAAGAACAGCAGCGCAATCGCGATATTGGTCAACCAGCCAAACCCTACGGCGACCTGACCGCTGGCGGGAAGAAGACTGGCAATGATCACCACCGTGACCAGCGCCAGGGTGAAGTTGTCGGGGAGGAAGCGAGGACGAGTCATGTGAAATATCCGGATATACCTGGGACAGGGTTGTGACTCTACGCCTGTGGACAAGGACCGGCTAACGCCAATAAGCCGATGAATAGCGCTTAAAGGACAGACTTCTGTCGATGAAACGTTTTTTTTGTTAAAGCGGGCAATGCGCAGCGCGACCGGGCGCGCTGCCTCAGGTATTCATCCGGACGTCGAGAACGACGTGATCAGGACAATCCGCCTTCGATCACCCGCAGCACGGTGACTCGTCGCTGCCCCTGATTGTCCGCAATGTGCTGACTCAGCGACGCCTGCCACTGATGGATGTCGCTGCGTCTGGCATCCGTCATCAATGCGTCCCAGCCCGCCGAATCCTGCGCTGCGACTTCCTCAGCCGACACTCGAGTAACACGTTCACGCTTCAACAGGTT
Organism: Pseudomonas abietaniphila; assembly: GCF_039697315.1. Lineage (NCBI taxonomy): Bacteria > Pseudomonadati > Pseudomonadota > Gammaproteobacteria > Pseudomonadales > Pseudomonadaceae > Pseudomonas > Pseudomonas abietaniphila. The sequence continues at coordinate 1,180,100 of NZ_CP155619.1, forward strand.
TGCTGCAATTTCCGAGAGGGTACTCAAGGTGGACTCCATGGCACGCTCATCTGGGAGCATGCCGATACATGGCGGCGGGGATGGGTGCGAGGTGTCAGAACGCCAATTTTCAGTTGTTGCGACAACCTGCAGCGAGGTCGTAGCAATGTTCAGACCAAGGGCATGCGCCCAACGTGACCCTTGATCTGAATGTTCAGCAGACCGGGCGGAAGAGACGATCTGTATCAGGAACGCGTGGTTTCATTGCCCGCCACCCTGCGATCAACGAGACGAATGCGGTCGCGCCCCGCCCGCTTGGACTCATACAGCGCGGCGTCGCCTTGTTCGATCAAGGCTGCAAGGCTCGCCGGTGGTTGGTCGAACAGGCTGGCGCCGATGCTCAACGTGACGGCTTCGGGCGTCTCGAAGGTCTGCGCCGCCGTGCGGTTAAACTGTTCGCGCAGAGCGCTTGCCAGCGCCTCGATTCCCTCGCACGACGCCCCGCGCAGCAATAGGACGAACTCATCGCCGCCCAATCGCGCGGCAAGCGCACCCTCGGGCAAGGTAGAGCGAATCAATTCGCTCAGCGCTACCAGCAAGCGGTCGCCTGCGGTATGCCCGAACAGATCGTTGACCGACTTGAAATTATCGATATCAATCAACAGCAAGGCACCCGGCCGCTCGGCAGTGACGTCTTCGAGCACACGCGGCGCCCGGACTTCCAGCGCCCGCCGGTTGTACAGCGCCGTCAACGGATCGCGCGCGGCCAACCGCTCGATCCGCTTTTCGCGGCGATAGCGCTCGGACCCGGTCATTGCCAGCGCAATGAACATGATCGCCATCGCGCCTTCAACCAGAGAAACCTGGATGATCTCGCCACGAAACGCCGCGAGGTCAATCAGCGTCCCCGGCATCACGGCGATCAGCGCCTTGGCGAGATAGAACGCACCGTGAAACAGCAGCACGTAACGCAACTGCCCTGCCCCGACGCTCAACGACGTGCCGTGCGGACGCAGCAGCGAACTGGCTTTTAACATCAACACGCTCACCAGCACCGAGTTGCTGGCCAGCATCACCTTCGACCACCATGGCTCATTGGGCAACAGCAGCATGCCCGCCCAGATCACGAAGATCAGGTACCAGCCTCGGGACAGCCTCGACGCCGTAAAGCGCGCGACCCCCAGCAGGAACAGCCAGTGAGCCGCCACCAGCAAGCCGTTGGCGAACCAGATACCGATCAACAAAATGCCGCTGCTGCGCAGCAACGCCAGCGTCGAACCGATCGTAATCGTGGCAAACCCCGCGCTCCAGAACAGCAGCGACGCCTCACGCACATGCCGCCACTCAATGGCCAAGTACAGCGCAGCGGCCGCGGCGAGGGCGATCGAAAGGGTCAACATAGTCGTGGGGTCGAGCGCCATATACTGCCTACTGCATGAACGGGTCTGGTGTGCGGCGCCAATTGTAAGCGGCTGAAGTGCTTATTTCGGAAGGAAATGGCGTGGCTTGATGTCGCAATGATAGCAACAATCCACGCGCCGCCATATTTACTCCCCGCCCTTTAAACACTATATGTGACGAAGTGACATCGACACCGGGGGAGCACCCTGGACGATTGCCTGAACATCGTCGCGACAGCATCGTCGCGTCCCGGGAGGTTGAGTGAGTCTGGACACCACAGTATCGGAAGAAGCCGGGTCACCGCCCCAAGACGGCTGGTTCTCCAGCGAACACCGCGCGCGGATCGATGAGCTGATCGCCAAACTGCAAACCAGCGACACCCGGGAAAGCGTCTCGCGCTATCACGCGATGGCTGAAGGGTATCTGCTGGGGTTGCTGGACTGTTATCACGCCAGCACCGAGCACCATGATGCGGTGAGGCAGTATTTGCACAACCAGGCTATTGCGAGGTTGAAGGTGGTGAAGGCGAAGGCACGGCGATAACTGAATGGCGGGATAGGGGTTTCTTCGACGGGGCGATGGGCGACGCTCATTGACCCAAAACCCGAATCCCAGAAACGACAAAGCCCTGAATAATCAGGGCTTTGCGGTACAGAATATGGCGGAGGCGCAGAGATTCGAACTCAGGGACCTGTTACAGTCGGCAGTTTTCAAGACTGCTGCCTTAAACCACTCGGCCACACCTCCAATTGCGTTGCGGGCGCCATAATACCGTAATGAAACAAGCTGTCAAACTCTCTGACTCGCGTGTCCTCACGGCTCTGTTATGATCTTTGCAACTTGAGATTTCAAACGACTCATTTCACCATCAGGAGTAGCGCCATGCGCGAACAGGATTACGCAGTCAACAACCGCGTGCAGGTCGAGCAGCTAGAGGTTAGCCGCGTCCTGCGCAACACATACGGCCTTCTGGCCCTCACTTTGGCTTTCAGCGGCATCATGGCGTTCGTCGCGCAGCAGATGCATGTGCGCTACCCGAACGTTTTCGTGGTGCTGATCGGCTTCTACGGTCTGTTCTTCCTCACCAACAAACTGCGCGATTCGGCGTGGGGTCTGGTGTCGGCGTTCGCGCTGACCGGTTTCATGGGGTTCATCCTCGGCCCGATCCTTAACCGTTATCTGGGCATGCAGGGCGGCGCTGAAGTGGTTTCGTCGGCGTTTGCAATGACGGCACTGGTGTTCGGTGGCCTGTCGGCGTACGTGCTGATCACCCGCAAGGACATGAGCTTCCTGGGTGGCTTCATCACCGCAGGCTTCTTCGTGTTGCTGGGCGCGGTGCTGGCGAGCATGTTCTTCCAGATCAGCGGCCTGCAACTGGCGATCAGCGCAGGTTTCGTCCTGTTCTCGTCGGTGTGCATCCTGTTCCAGACCAGCGCCATCATTCAGGGCGGTGAGCGCAACTACATCATGGCGACCATCAGCCTGTATGTATCGATCTACAACCTGTTCATCAGCCTGTTGCAGATCTTCGGCATCATGGGCAGCAGCAAAGACTGATTTACAGTCTGCCTTAACAAAAAGCCCGCTTCGGCGGGCTTTTTGCTGTCTGGTGTTCTTGAATTCTTTATCATTGCCTCCATTCACCTTTGCCCGTCCGTTGACCGAGCCGCCCATGAAGTTCGCCATTGCCCTGTATTCTCCCGCCCACGCGCCCTCCTCGCGCCGAGCCTTGCTGTTCGCGCAGGCCGCATTGGCTGGCGGGCATGAGATCGTGCGGTTGTTCTTCTACCAAGACGGCGTGCACAGCGTCTCCTCCAACGTCGTTACGCCGCAAGATGAGCTGGACGTGCCCGCGCAGTGGCGCGATTTCGTCACCCAGCACCAACTCGACGGCGTGGTGTGCATCGCAGCCGGCCTGCGCAGGGGCGTTCTGAATACACAAGAGGCCGAGCGTTACTCACGCCCCGCTGCCAACCTGGCAGAACCGTGGGACTTGTCCGGTCTTGGGCAGTTGCATGACGCTGTCCAGGCCGCTGACCGCTTGATCTGCTTCGGAGGGCCTTGATATGCCGAAATCATTGCTGATCATCAGCCGCCAGTCACCGTGGTCCGGTCCGAGCGCGCGTGAAGCGCTGGACATCGCCCTGGCGGGCGGCGCGTTTGATTTACCGTTGGGCATGCTGTTCATGGACGACGGCGTACTGCAGTTGATGCCGTCGCAGCGTGCCAGCGCGTTGCAGCAGAAGGACATCACCGCCAACCTTCAGGCGCTGTCGATGTTCGGTGTCGACGATCTGTTTGCCTGTCATACCAGCCTCGCAGAGCGCGGCCTGTCGCCGACCGAACTGAGCGTCGAACCGCTGCAGGTCCTGCGCGATCAGGACATCGCTGCGCTCATTGACCGTTATGACCAAGTGATCACGATCTGATGTCGACCTTGCATGTGTTATCTCATTCTCCGTTCGCCGACTCGCGTTTGAGCAGTTGCCTGCGCGTGCTCGGCAGCCACGACGCGATCTTGTTGTGCGGCGACGCCACGTACGCGCTCACGCCGTCCACGACGGCGCGTCAGACGCTCGACGCGAAAGTCGGAAGCTTGGCGCTGTTCGTGCTCGATGAAGACGCCAAAGCGCGCAATCTGACCCTTCCCGACTGGGTCAAAAGCGTCGATTATCCTGAGTTCGTCGCGCTGTCCGTTCAGTACGACAAGGTGAACACCTGGCTATGAAGCAACTCATTGTCGAGGGGCGCACCCTGGTGCTGGACAAGGACGGTTACCTTGAGGACCTTCACGACTGGTCGAACGCCGTGGCTGAGGCCTTGGCTCTTGAAGAAGACCTCGTGCTGACGCCCGATCACTGGGAAATCCTCGAACTGCTGCGCGCCTTTTATGCCGAGTTCCAGCTGTCACCGGCCACACGCCCGCTGGTGAAGTACACCGCACTGAAGCTGGGCGCGGAAAAAGGCAACAGCCTGCACCTCAACCGCCTGTTCAATGGCACTCCCGCCAAACTTGCCGCCAAGCTGGCGGGCCTGCCAAAGCCGACCAATTGCTTATGACCGATTTCGCCCCCCTCGTCACCGAAACGCCTGCCGAACACCCGTTTGCCCCCTTCGTGCGCATCCTGGGCAAGGGAAAGCGCGGCGCACGCAACATGACCCGCGAAGAAGCGCGGGAAGCCATGGGCATGGTGCTCGACGAAAAGGTCGAAGACACCCAATTGGGCGCCTTCCTGATGCTGCTGCGACACAAGGAAGAGAGTGCCGAGGAACTGGCGGGCTTCACCGAGGCCGTTCGCGAACGCCTGACCGCCCCGCCAATAACGGTCGACATTGACTGGCCGACCTATGCAGGCAAAAAGCGTCACTTGCCGTGGTATCTGCTGGCGGCCAAGTGCCTGGCGCAAAACGGCGTCCGTGTGCTGCTTCACGGCGGCGGTGCACACACGGCGGGCCGTCTTTACAGCGAACAGCTACTGGAGCTGCTCGGTATTCCGCTCTGCCGCAGCTGGCAAGCGGTCGGCGAAGCGCTGGAACAACACAACATCGCCTTTATCCCGTTGGGTGACTGGGCGCCCCAATTGCAGCGCATGATAGACCTGCGCAACACCTTGGGCCTGCGCTCGCCTATTCACTCGTTGGCGCGAATCCTCAATCCGCTCGGCGCGCGCTGCGGTTTGCAAAGTATCTTCCATCCGGGTTATCAGTCCGTGCACCGCGACGCCAGCAGCCTGCTCGGCGACCACGCGATCGTGATCAAGGGCGATGGCGGCGAAGTCGAGATCAATCCAGACACCATCAGCCACCTGTACGGCACCACCGATGGTCAACCCTGGGATGAGGAATGGCCCGCGTTGTCGGAGCGTCGCCACGTCAAGCCGGCCACCCTCGATCCACAGCAGCTCGTCGCTCTCTGGAGAGGCGAGGCTGAGGACAGCTACCCGCAACTCGCCCTCATCGCGACCATTGCCTTGGCCCTTCGCGGCCTCGGTATGCCGCGAACTGAAGCCTTCGAGCGTGCCGAGCAGTTCTGGGCGAACCGGAACCGATCGATTTAACCGATTATTACACCCCAGTCTTTGCGCTATTTCTTCGAACGATTGCCTTTAGACTGATCTCCAACGTACATCAGTACACACTTTTTGGAGTCAGACATGGGCCTTCTCGTCGAAGGGCGCTGGCATGACCAGTGGTATGAAAGCAGCAAAGATGGGGCGTTTCAGCGTGAACAGGCCAAACGCCGTAATTGGGTCACCGCCGATGGTCGCCCAGGCCCGTCCGGCGAAGGCGGCTTCAAGGCCGAAGCCCGCCGTTACCATCTTTACGTATCACTGGCCTGCCCATGGGCGCACCGCACGCTGATCGTGCGCAAGCTCAAAGGCCTGGAAAGCCTGATCGACGTTTCCGTCGTCAGCTGGCTGATGCGCGAAAACGGCTGGACCTTCGACAAACAGACTGGCTCCAGCGGCGATCCGCTCGACGGCCACACCTTCATGTATCAGCGCTATCTGGCCGACACGCCAGACTATACCGGCCGAGTCACGGTGCCCGTGCTGTGGGACAAGAAGCTGCAACGCATCGTGAGCAACGAGTCGTCTGAAATCATCCGCATGTTCAACTCGGCGTTTGACCATCTGACGGGCAATCACCTGGACCTCTACCCAGAGCCATTGCGTCCTGCTATCAACGAACTCAACGACCGCATTTACCCGGCCGTGAACAACGGTGTGTATCGCGCAGGCTTCGCCACGTCGCAAGGCGCTTACGAAGAGGCGTTCGACGAGGTGTTTGCCGAACTCGACGCCCTGGAGAAGCTGCTGGGTGAGAAGCGTTACCTGGCGGGCGAGTACCTGACCGAAGCGGATGTGCGCCTGTTCACCACGCTGATACGGTTTGACGCGGTGTACCACGGTCACTTCAAGTGCAACCTGCGCCGCATCGCCGACTACCCGAACCTGAGCAACTGGCTACGCGAGATGTACCAACTGCCAGGCGTGGCCGACACCGTGGATTTCGTGCACATCAAGCACCACTACTACGCCAGCCACGCCACCATCAACCCGACGGGTGTGGTGCCGAAAGGTCCGGAGCAGGATTTCAGCAGGGAGCATGATCGTGAACGTTTGAGCGGAAAAGGCATCCTGCAGAACGCGTGAAATAAGGGCAACAATCGTGTAGGAGCCGGCTCGCAACAAGCCGGCTCCTGCAGCGTCGAGTCAGCGCTTGATCAAACGCTCGCCTGAGCGCCTTCGAACCACGCCAGTTTCTCCCGCAACATCACCACTTCACCCACGATCACCAGCGTCGGCGCATGCACTTCATGCTCCGCGACCAGTTGCGGCAAATTGGCGAGGGTGCCGGTGAACACGCGCTGGTTGGTCGTCGTGCCCTGCTGAATCAGCGCGGCAGGCGTATCGGCGGACCGACCGTGTTTGATCAGTTCGCTGCAGATAATCGGCAACCCGATCAGGCCCATGTAGAACACCAGCGTTTGCGCAGGCGACACCAGATCCTTCCACGGCAAGTCAGTGGTGCCGTCTTTCAGGTGGCCCGTCACGAAACGCACGGATTGCGCATGGTCGCGGTGGGTCAGGGGAATCCCCGCGTAGGCCGCACAACCGCTGGCCGCCGTAATGCCCGGCACGACCTGGAACGGGATGCCATGGGCCGCCAGTTCTTCGATTTCTTCGCCGCCACGGCCGAAGATGAACGGATCGCCGCCCTTGAGCCGCACCACCCGCTTGCCCTGTTTGGCCAGAACCACCAATTGCTGGTTGATCTGATCCTGCGGCACGGCGTGATCGGCGCGTTGCTTGCCGACATAGATCCGGTCCGCGTCACGACGACACAGTTCGAGAATGGCGGGCGCCACCAGACGGTCGTACAGCACCACATCGGCTTGCTGCATCAGCCGCAAGGCTTTGAAGGTCAGCAGATCCGGATCGCCCGGCCCCGCCCCGACCAGATACACCTCTCCGGTGGTCGCGGGCGGTTCACCATCGATTTTCGCCTGGAGCAAACGCTCGGCTTCAGCGCCCTGCCCGGCCAGTTGCCGATCGGCGATCGGCCCCTGAAACACCTCCTCCCAGAATGCGCGGCGTTGCTGCACATTCGGGAACAGGTTTTTCACCTGGTGGCGGAAGCGCGCCGCAAGCCCGGCGAGATGGCCATAGGTGGGCGGGATCCAGCTTTCGATCTTGGCGCGGATCAAGCGTGCCAGCACGGGAGCATCCCCGCCGCTGGACACCGCAATCACCAGCGGTGAGCGATCGACGATGGCCGGGAAGATCACGCTGCACAAGGCAGGCGCGTCCACCACATTGACCGGCACGCCCCGCTGACGGGCATCGGCGGACACCTGAGCGTTGAGCGGCTCGTCGTCGGTGGCGGCAATGATCAGCACGCAACCGTTAAGATCCGCCTCGCTGTAACCTCGCAGAATCTGCTCGCCACCGCTGCTGTCGATCAGCTCGCGCAGCTCTGTTCCAATCTCGGGTGCAACCACCCGCAAAACCGCACCGGCATCGGCCAGCAGGCGAGACTTGCGCAAGGCAATCTCGCCGCCGCCCACGACCAATACCCGGGCGCCCCGCAGGTTGTGGAACAGTGGCAGAAATTCCATTTAGCCGATGACCTCGATGCCACCCATCCACGGTTTCAGGACTTCCGGTACGCGGATCGAACCATCGGCCTGCTGGTAGTTTTCCAGCACGGCAACGAGGGTACGACCGACCGCCAGACCCGAACCGTTGAGGGTGTGAACCAGCTCAGGTTTGCCGGTTTCCGGATTGCGCCAGCGAGCCTGCATGCGACGCGCCTGGAAATCACCGCAGTTGGAGCACGAGGAGATTTCGCGGTACTTGTCCTGGCTTGGAATCCACACTTCCAGGTCGTACGTCTTCACCGCGCTGAAACCCATATCGCCGGTGCACAGCGCCAGCACGCGGTAAGGCAGCTCCAGCAATTGCAGAACGCGCTCGGCGTTGCCGGTCAGGCTTTCGAGGGCTTCCATGGACTTTTCTGGCTCGACGATCTGCACCATCTCGACCTTGTCGAACTGGTGCTGACGGATCATGCCGCGGGTATCACGACCCGATGCGCCCGCTTCGCTGCGGAAGCACGGTGTGTGTGCGACGAACTTCAACGGCAGCTGTTTAGCGTCGAGGATTTCGCCGGACACAATGTTGGTCAGGGACACTTCGGCGGTCGGAATCAGGTACAGATCGGCTTCGCCTTCGCGGGCGATCTTGAACAGGTCTTCCTCGAATTTCGGCAACTGACCCGTGCCTTGCAGTGCAGGGGCCTGGACCAGATAAGGCGTGTAGGCCTCTTCGTAACCGTGCTCGTTGATGTGCAGGGTGATCATGAACTGCGCCAGCGCGCGGTGCAGACGGGCGATCGGGCCACGCAACAGCGCGAAACGGGCACCGGACAATTTGGCGGCGGTTTCGAAGTCCAGCCAGCCGAATTTTTCGCCCAGCGCGACGTGGTCCTTGACCTCGAAATCGAACGACGCCGGAGTGCCCCACTTGCGCACTTCGACGTTTTCCTCTTCGTCAGCACCGACCGGCACCGATTCGTGCGGCAGGTTAGGCATGCTCAGCAGCATGGCGTCGAGCTCGGACTGAATACCGTCCAGTTCTTTCTTGCCGCTGCTCAGCTCTTCAGCCATGCGGTCGATGTCAGCCATCAGCGGCGCGATGTCTTCGCCGCGTTGCTTGGCCTGGCCAATGGATTTGGAACGGGCGTTACGCTCTGCCTGAAGCTGCTCTGTGCGGGTCTGCACAGTCTTGCGCTGGTTTTCCAGCGCTTCGATACGGGCCACGTCCAGTGTGAAACCACGGGAAGCCAGGCGATCCGCTACGTCCTGAAGTTGGGTACGTAACAGTTTGGAGTCGAGCATATCGTTGCCTCGTTATTGAATCGGGTTTATTAAATTCGGGTCAAAGACAGGCCAGCCCAGGTCGCGAGCAGGCCGCCAAGTACACTGATCAACGCGTAGCCAATGGCGAGAGGAGCCTGACCGCTTTCCAGCAGACGAATCGTGTCCAGCGAAAAGGACGAAAACGTCGTCAGGCCCCCTAAAAAGCCCACCATCAAACCGGCACGCACTTCGATCGGCACCTCCGGGCGAATCAGAAACAGCCCGTACAGGAAACCGATCAACAAACAGCCCACCAGGTTGACGGCCAGCGTGGCGGTATAGAAATACCGTGGCCAGTTCGCGGAAACAACGTTACCCGTGGCAAAGCGCAATAATGTACCAGCCACGCCCCCGGCGGACACGGCAAGAATCAATTGAATCATTATTTTCTCCGTTGACGGGGACTGGCGCGGTCGAGGGCGGCCAGATGCTTGAGTTTTTCGCCGATTTTCAGCTCGAGGCCACGGGGCACCGGCTGGTAATACTGACGTGGCTCGAGGTCCTCAGGAAAGTAGTCTTCGCCTGCCGCGTACGCATCCGGCTCGTCATGGGCATACCGGTACTCTTCGCCGTATCCGAGCTGCTTCATCAGTTTGGTCGGCGCGTTCCGCAGATGCAGTGGTACTTCCAGCGACCCATGCTCGGTCGCTTCGCGCATGGCCATCTTGAAGCCAATGTACACGGCGTTACTTTTCGGCGCGCACGCCAGATACACGATGGCCTGCGCCACCGCCAGCTCACCTTCCGGGCTGCCGAGGCGCTCCTGAACGTCCCATGCCGACATGCACAAAGGCAGCGCGCGCGGGTCGGCATTGCCGATGTCTTCACTGGCCATGCGCACTACGCGCCGTGCCAGATACAGGGGATCGCAACCGCCATCGATCATCCGCGCGAACCAGTACAGCGCCGCATCGGGGTTGGAACCGCGAATGGATTTGTGCAGGGCGGAGATCTGGTCGTAGAACGCCTCGCCGCCTTTGTCGAAACGCCGACGGCTGTCACCGAGCAGGCTGGCCAGCAATTCCGGTTCGATTTCACTGCCGTCCTCAGCCAGGTCCGAGGCGTTTTCCAACAGGTTGAGCATCCGTCGGCCATCGCCATCGGCAGCCGCCAACAGCGTCTTGAAAGCTTCATCACCCAGGGTCAGATGACGATTGCCCAGTCCGCGTTCTTCAGTCAGGGCCCGGTCAACCAACTGACGCAACGCCGCTTCGTCGAGGCTTTTCAGCACATAGACGCGCGCTCGCGACAGCAAGGCGTTGTTGAGTTCGAAAGAAGGGTTTTCCGTGGTGGCGCCGATGAAAATCAGCGTGCCGTCTTCAACGTAAGGCAGAAAGGCATCTTGCTGCGACTTGTTGAAACGATGCACTTCGTCGACGAACAGGATCGTCCGGCGACCGTATTGGCCGGCCTGCTGCTTGGCGACTTCGACCGCCTGACGGATCTCTTTCACACCCGCCAGCACGGCAGACACCGTTTCGAAGTGCGCATCCGAGACCTTTGCCAGCAACCGCGCCAGCGTGGTTTTACCCACGCCGGGCGGTCCCCAGAAAATCATCGAATGCAGCGCTCCCTGCTCCAGCGCTTCGCGCAGGGGCTTGCCGTGGGCGAGCAGGTGTTGCTGACCGACGTACTCATCCAGATTGGTGGCCCGCAAGCGGGCAGCCAAGGGCTGGGCAATCGGTTCACTGCTGAACAGGTCCATTGAAGACGTTAGCGCCTCTTATTCCTGAATGACGTCAGCGCCCTTCGGGATATCGAACTTGAATTTGCTCGCCGCGACAGGCTCGTTCGCCTTGACGCCGGTGAACAGGATATTGGTGCGCTGGCCGACGCTGTCGATCAACTGCATGTCGTTGATCATGCCGTTGCGGAAGGACAGACGCAGGTTGTCGAACAACGTGTCCTTGGATTTCGGCTTGAGCACGAAGTCGATCACGCCGCCCGCTTCCTTGGCCGTGATGTCGAAGCTCTCGCTGATTTTCGACACGTCACCGGACAGCAGCAATGCCGGGGTCTGGGTCAGGCGCTGGTCCAGCGTCTTGATGGTGACCTGCTCCAGGTCAGGGTCCCATAGCGTGACTTTCTTGCCATCGGACACCATGGTCTGCTCTTGAGGTGCGTTGGTGTGCCAGTAGAACAGGCCCGGGCGCTGCAGAACCATGTTGCCGGAGGTCTCCTGCAACTGCGTACCGCCTCCATCCAGCGTCAACTGCGAAAAGTTGCCGCTCAGGGTTTTCGAGTTTTCCAGCAACTGAGTCAAGCGCGCGACGTCTTTGCTGTCGGCGTGGGCAGAAAAAGCAGAAACGGCCAGTGCAGATACCAACAACATGCGGATAAGACGCATGGGATTCCTCTTTGAGTTGGGTTAAAGCCGGACGGCGCCCTAGTGGCGCCGTCCAGTCACTCGTGACGTAAAGTGTCAGTCACGCATAGGGGCTGGCGCAATCACTTCCCGCGAGCCATTGGTGTTCATCGAGGTCACGACGCCGGCCATTTCCATGGCTTCGATCATGCGCGCGGCGCGGTTGTAGCCAATCTTGAGCTTGCGCTGCACGGCGGAAATCGACGCGCGACGGCTTTCCAGCACGAAGTTGACCGCCTCGTCGTACAGCGCATCGGTCTCGCTGTCGTCGCCGTCGCCACCGCCGCCCCCACTGTCAAAGCCGCTGCCCGCTTCCTCAACGCCCGCCAGAATGTCGTCGTTGTATTGCGGCGTGCCACGCAGCTTCCAGGCCTCAACGACGCGGTGCACCTCGTCATCGGACACGAATGCACCGTGGACACGAATCGGCAGGCTGGTGCCGGGCGGCATATAGAGCATGTCACCGTGACCCAACAGTTGCTCGGCACCGCCCTGGTCGATGATCGTCCGGGAGTCGATCTTGCTCGACACCTGGAACGCCATACGAGTCGGGATGTTGGCCTTGATCAGACCCGTGATCACGTCAACCGAAGGACGCTGGGTCGCGAGGATCAAGTGAATACCGGCCGCCCGCGCCTTCTGAGCAATACGTGCAATAAGCTCTTCGACCTTCTTGCCGACGATCATCATCATGTCGGCGAACTCGTCGACCACCACGACGATGGTCGGCAGCTTGGTCAGCAGCGGCGCTTCGTCGTGAATGCTTTCGCGGTGGTACAACGGGTCGGACAACGGCGTACCGGCGTCCTCGGCTTCTTTGACCTTGTGGTTGAAGCCCGACAGGTTCCGCACGCCCATTTTCGCCATGAGCTTGTAGCGACGTTCCATTTCCGCCACCGACCAGCGCAGGGCATTGGCGGCGTCTTTCATGTCGGTCACGACCGGACACAGCAAGTGCGGGATACCTTCGTAGATCGACAGCTCGAGCATTTTCGGGTCGATCATGATCAGCTTGGCGTCTTCCGGTCCCGATTTGAACAGGATCGAAAGGATCATCGCGTTCACACCCACCGACTTACCGGAACCGGTGGTACCGGCGACCAGCAGGTGAGGCATCTTCGCAAGGTCGGTGATGATCGGCTTGCCGCCGATGTCATGACCAAGCGCCAGGGTGACCGGCGATTTGAAGTTGTCGTATTCCGGGGTCGACAGGACCTCGGAGAAGCGCACGATCTGGCGGTCTTCGTTGGGAATTTCGATACCGACGGTGGTCTTGCCGGGAATGACCTCGACCACACGAACGCTGGTCACGGCCAGGGATCGTGCAAGGTCCTTCGCCAGGTTGGCAATGCGGCTGACTTTCACACCCGCTGCCGGCTGGATCTCGTAACGGGTGATGACCGGGCCTGGGTGAATCGAGTCCACGGAGACTTCGACGCCGAACTCCTTGAGCTTGATTTCCAGCAAGTGGCCGACCGCCGCCAGAGATTCAGGCGAATAGTTGAGCTGTTTCTTTTCGGCAGGATCGAGAATCGAAATCGGCGGCAAGGTGCCTTCCACGGCGCTGTCGACGAACAATGGCGCCTGTTTTTCCTTCTGGACGCGCTTGCTGGGCTCAGGCGGGCGGGTCGGCGCCGGCGCGATGACGGCAGGGATGTGTTTCTCGCGCGCTGCCATGTGTTCGGTCAGCACCTGTTCGCGCTCGATCAAACGCTCTTTGGCCTTGGCCTGCTCACGACGATCGGGCGCCACCGGCGCGACCACCTCATCGATACGCATGTCGACTTCACGCAGTTGCGCAACCATGTGCTTGCGTTCATTACGCGCCGTCCACCAACGGTTGATCGCACCCTGAAACAGCTCGAAGAGGTCCAGCGTGATCTTGCCCGTGGTGTCCATGACCTTGAACCACGACAGATCGGTGAACACGGTCAGGCCGAACAGGAACAGCGCAATGAACAGCAAGGTGCTGCCCTGCACGTTGAGCGCGCGCTTGGCCAGATCACCGAGCACTTCACCCAGTACGCCGCCGGCAGAACCGGGCAGCCCGGAGGCGGAGTGGAAATGAATGTGCGCCAGCGCTGCGCCTGCGAGCACCAGAAACACCAGACCGATCAGGCGCCAGGAGAACAGCCAGCCGCTCCACTGCCAAGGCTCATGCCGGTGACGGAACACCTGATACGCCTTGACGCCGAGTAACAACGGGAAGATGTAGGCAAAGTAGCCCAGCACCATGAACAGGATGTCGGCGGCGAATGCGCCCGCGCGACCGGCGGCATTCTGCACCTGCATGGAACTGCTGGTGTGACTCCAGCCTGGATCGCCTTGATCGTAGGTCAGCAAGGCCATCATCAGGTACAGGCACAAAAAGCCGAATGCGATCAGCGCACCTTCCTTGAGTCGGTAGTGCAAATGCTGCCGCCAGAGCGGTACGGGGCTGGGTGCTGCGGTGGATTTCTTCAAAACGCTTCAATTCCTGCGCGCTAGCGCGAACATCTTAGTGGTTGACTATGAACGACTGCATCGACGAAATAGTACTGACCAATCCCTGAGAGCCTTGAGACGACAACATCGTTGAAGGCACGCTCGACAGGCGACTTGAAATAAGGTTAAACAACATCGGGCATTGTACGGATTTGCACGCTGCACGCCACGTTAGTCTGGCGTGGACCTTGCAGATCTTCAAGCGTCGGTGACAACGGGCGATTTGAGCATGCATTTTCTTTGCTGACAAAGGCTTATGACGTGTTTATCTCAATCTTCACAACTGTCCAAAGGCCATGCTCCGTTTGAAGACCCTAAGTGCACCTCACATTCAACGATGTCGCTGCAGTCAACCGCGTGTGACCGCATTCACTGCCCGTAGTTGCACCGCGGCTTACCACTCCCCTCCCCTCTCGCAAAAGTCATGACGCCATGCTGACCTGGTTACAACGCGACACGCTTGATTTTCCGCCGCTGGATAAGGCCATGCGCGAGCCGAACGGGCTCTTGGCCGGAGGCGGCGACCTGTCCGCCGACCGGCTGATCCGGGCCTATCGCCACGGCTGCTTTCCCTGGTATCAGCAGGGACAGCCGATTCTCTGGTGGTCGCCGGATCCGCGCACGGTATTGTTTCCTGAGGAATTGCACGTTTCCCGCAGCCTGACCAAAGTGCTGCGCCAGCAAAAGTATCAGGTGACCTTCGACCAGGACTTTGCGGCGGTCATACGCGCCTGCGCGGAGCCGCGCGACTACACCGATGGCACCTGGATCACTGGCTCCATGCAGGCTGCCTACATAGAACTGCACGCACGCGGTTTTGCCCACAGCGTAGAGGTCTGGGAGAACGGCGAGCTGATCGGCGGGCTTTATGGCCTGGCGATGGGCCAACTGTTTTTTGGAGAATCGATGTTCAGTCGCGCCGACAACGCCTCCAAGGTCGGATTCGCGACGCTGGTGGACCATCTGAAGCAGTGGGGATTCGTCCTGATTGACTGCCAGATGCCGACGCAACACTTGCAAAGCCTGGGCGCCCGATCCATTACGCGCCAGACCTTTGCCGATTACTTGGACAAACACCTCGATCTGAGCAATTCCGCCGACTGGCTACCTAGGCGAGTTTGATTCGGCTGGCATACACTCTTAACTAAAGTTTTTCTCGAGGGTTGATCATGACCGAGCTGGCGCGGCTTAAGTTTTATGCCACTCAACCCCACTCCTGCAGCTACCTGCCCGAGGAACAAGCCACCACGCTGTTCCTCGATCCCAGCCAGCCGATGGATGTGCAGGTCTATGCCGACCTTTCGGACATGGGGTTTCGCCGCAGTGGCGACCATCTTTATCGCCCGCACTGTCAGAATTGCAGTGCGTGTGTGCCTGCGCGGATTCCCGTCGGCCTGTTCGAGCCCGATCGCCAACAGAAACGCATTTTCAAGAAAAATGCCGACATCGAAGTCACCAGCACCAAGCCCCATTTCAGCGAAGAATATTTCGACCTTTACCAACGCTATATCGAGCAGCGCCACGCCGACGGCGACATGTTTCCTCCCAGTCGCGACCAGTTTTCGACCTTTCTGGTGCGCGACCTGCCGTTCTCGCGTTTTTTTGAGTTTCGCGTCGAAGGGCGATTGCTGGCCGTGGCCGTGACCGATCTGCTGCCCAATGGCTTGTCGGCGGTGTACACCTTCTACGAACCCGCCGAAGAAAAGCGCAGCCTGGGCCGTTACGCGATCCTCTGGCAAATAGCCGAAGCCGCTCGCTTGCAACTGCATGCGGTGTACCTGGGCTACTGGATCAAGAACTGCAAAAAGATGAATTACAAGACCCAATATCGCCCTATCGAGCTGCTGACCAATCAAAGATGGGTCACTCTTTACTGAAGCCCTTGGCTTAACCCCCATTTTTCGGGCACAATGCAGCCCGCTTTTGCCTGGCTGCCGTTTGCACCGGGCCATTCATTGGATACCGAGGGCTTTACTGCATGTCGAAAGAAGACAGCTTCGAAATGGAAGGCACTGTCGTCGACACCCTGCCCAACACCATGTTCCGTGTGGAGTTGGAAAATGGGCACGTCGTAACCGCGCACATCTCCGGCAAGATGCGCAAGAACTACATTCGTATTCTTACCGGCGATAAGGTCCGCGTTGAACTGACGCCCTACGACTTGAGCAAAGGGCGCATCACTTACCGCGCCCGCTAACAGGTCTTAACAAAAACGCCCGGCACATGCCGGGCGTTTTTGTTGGCGCGGCTTAAGCTCAACACCCTTTGTAGGAGCGCGCTTGCCCGCGATTACCGACTTCCTGACACGTATGCGTTGACTGATACGACGTCATCGCGGGCAAGCGCGCTCCTGCAGGTTTTTTTGCAGACAACAAAAAGGCGCCTCAATCGGCGCCTTTCTGCTGTATCGCGATGAAACGTCAGGCCATTTCCGCCGTGGTTTCGTAGTCGAACGTGATCTCGCCGTCCTTGTAGTCGATGTGAACCACACCGCCATGCTCGGACAACTCGCCGAAAAGAATCTCCTCGGCCAGTGGACGCTTGATCTTGTCCTGGATCAGACGCGCCATTGGGCGAGCGCCCATCGCAGCATCGTAGCCCCCTTCCGCCAGATAGCTTCTGGCCGCATCGGTCACCTCAAGCAGCACACGCTTGTCTTCCAGTTGCGCCTGAAGTTCGGTGAGGAACTTGTCCACCACGCTTTTGATGACCTCATGACTGAGGCGACCAAACTGAATGATGGTGTCCAGGCGGTTGCGGAATTCCGGCGTGAAGCTCTTCTTGATGACTTCCATCGCATCAGACGAGTGGTCCTGATGGGTGAAGCCGATCGAAGCACGCGCCGCCGTTTCAGCACCGGCGTTGGTGGTCATGATCACGATCACATTGCGGAAGTCCGCTTTGCGGCCGTTGTTGTCGGTCAAGGTACCGTGGTCCATGACCTGCAGGAGCAGGTTGAAGACTTCCGGATGCGCTTTCTCGATCTCATCGAGCAGCAGAACACAGTGCGGCTGCTTGGTGATGGCTTCGGTCAACAGACCGCCCTGATCGAACCCGACATAGCCTGGAGGCGCACCGATCAGACGCGAAACGGTGTGACGCTCCATGTATTCGGACATGTCGAAACGCACCAGCTCGATACCCAGCGCTTTCGCCAACTGACGAGCCGCCTCGGTTTTACCGACACCGGTAGGACCTGCGAACAGGAACGAACCCACTGGTTTGTCTGGGGATTTCAGGCCCGCACGGGACAGCTTGATCGCGGTCGACAGCGAATCGATCGCTGCGTCCTGACCAAAGACCGTGAGCTTGAGGTCGCGCTCCAGGTTACGCAGCAGTTCCTTGTCGGAGCTGTTGACGTGTTTTGGCGGAATCCGCGCGATTTTCGCGACGATGTCTTCAACCTGAGCCACCTCGATGCGCTTCACACGCAACTCTGCTGGCTGCAGACGCTGATAGGCACCCGCCTCGTCAATCACGTCGATGGCCTTGTCCGGCATATGACGGTCATTGATGTAGCGCGACGCCAGTTCAGCGGCGGCACGCAGGGCTTCATCACTGTATTCGATACTGTGGTGCTGCTCGAAACGGCCTTTCAGGCCACGCAGAATGCCGATGGTGTCTTCTACCGAAGGCTCTGACACGTCGACTTTCTGGAAGCGGCGAGCCAGCGCACGGTCTTTTTCGAAGATGCCGCGGAACTCCTGGAACGTGGTCGAACCGATGCAACGGATATCACCCGAAGACAGCAACGGCTTGAGCAGGTTGGAGGCATCCATCACGCCACCCGACGCAGCACCGGCACCAATAATGGTGTGGATTTCGTCGATGAACAGAATCGCATGCGGGCGTTTTTTGAGCTCGCCCAGCAACGCCTTGAAGCGTTTCTCGAAATCACCACGGTATTTGGTACCGGCCAGCAGAGCACCGAGGTCCAGGGAGTAGACGACGCTGTTGGCCAACAGATCCGGCACCTGGTTGTCGACGATACGCTTGGCCAGACCTTCGGCGATGGCGGTCTTGCCCACGCCGGCTTCACCGACGAGCAGCGGGTTGTTTTTACGACGGCGCGCGAGGATCTGAGCGACACGCTCGACTTCCAGCTCACGGCCTACAAGCGGATCGATGCGGCCTTGACGGGCCAGTTCATTCAGGTTGCTGGCATAGGCATCCAGAGGATTGCCCGAAGAAGAAGACTCGCCGCCCTCATCATCCTGCATATCTTGCTCACCTTCAGAGTGTTCGCCATGCCCCGGCACCTTGGAGATACCGTGGGCGATATAGTTGACGACATCGATACGGGCAACGCTCTGCTGTTTCAGCAGGAACACGGCCTGACTTTCCTGCTCACTGAAAATGGCCACCAGAACGTTCGCGCCGGTGACTTCACGCTTACCGGAACTCTGCACATGGAACACGGCACGCTGGAGCACGCGCTGGAAGCCCAGGGTGGGCTGGGTCTCGCGATCCTCATCATGCACAGGGATCAGCGGCGTGGTGGAGTCGATGAACTCCTGAAGGTCGTGTTTGAGTTTGTCGAGGTTTGCGCCGCAGGCACGCAGAACAGTGGCGGCAGCCTCATTGTCCAATAGGGCCAACAGAAGGTGCTCGACCGTCATGAACTCATGACGCTTCGAACGGGCCTCCTTGAAAGCCAAATTGAGGGTGACTTCGAGCTCACGGTTTAACATAGCTTCACCTCATACCCAAGTGTCCGGCGTTAACCGTCCTTCTCGATCTCACAGAGTAGCGGATGCTGGCTTTCCCTGGCGTATTGGTTCACCTGCATGGCCTTGGTCTCGGCGATGTCGCGGGTGAACAATCCGCATACTGCCCGTCCCTCTGTATGGACGGCCAGCATGACTTTCGTCGCCAGCTCACGATTCAGGTTGAAAAACACCTCAAGCACTTCGACAACGAAATCCATCGGGGTGTAGTCATCATTGAACAAAACCACCTTGTACATCGGTGGCACCTGCAATGTCGGCTTGGCTTCCTGTACGGCTATGCCCGCCGCGTCGTCCTCATGGGATTGCGGATCATCCTGATTGAATGTTAGTCGAATCTTGCTGATTGCATGCATGGTAAAGAAGGTTCGTAGGGGACGAAATTGAAATAAGTAGTCACAGGCATACAGGTTTTCAACTGGACCGCTGCGTGACCTTGACTAACGGCTAAACGGTGTTACAAACAATAGAACCCACATTGGGTAAAAAGGGTCCGCGCAGTCAACCAAAATTTTTTAGGTCCGGCGGATGAGAGGTGATGATACTCCCATCGGAGTCCTTTGCAGAGGGATGTGACTATGCTAAGCGGTAAGGTCAAGTGGTTTAACAACGCCAAGGGGTATGGCTTCATCGTTGAAGACGGCAAGTCCGAGGACCTGTTTGCACACTACTCGGCGATTGAAATGGATGGCTACAAGACCCTCAAAGCCGGCCAGCCGGTTCAATTTGAGATCATCCAGGGTCCGAAAGGTTTGCACGCCATAAAAATCAGTGGGCATCCGTCGACCGTCAGTGCCATTAAAGAAGCAGCTCATTCACACGAAAAGCAGCACGAACACAGCTGAAATCACGCCTGAGCCGGACCGTTCAAGCGCGAGACCTGAAAAGCCGGTCAGTTCCATTTCTGGACTGACCGGTTTTTTTTCGTCTGAAGTCGGGAGCTAGCGTTACATGTGAGAGATCAGCGCATCACCGAAGGCCGACGAAGACAGTAATTTGGCTCCGTCCATCAACCGCTCGAAGTCGTACGTCACGGTTTTGGCCGAAATCGCACCGTTGGTGCCCTTGATGATCAGGTCCGCCGCCTCGGTCCAGCCCATGTGCCGCAACATCATTTCCGCCGACAGGATCAACGATCCCGGGTTTACCTGATCCTTGCCAGCATATTTGGGTGCAGTGCCGTGAGTGGCTTCGAACATTGCCACGGTGTCGGACAGGTTCGCGCCCGGCGCGATACCGATGCCGCCCACTTCTGCCGCCAGCGCGTCCGAGAGGTAGTCACCGTTGAGATTGAGCGTGGCGATCACGTCATATTCGGCGGGCCGCAGCAGGATCTGCTGGAGCATGGCGTCGGCAATCGCGTCTTTGACGATCACGTTCTTGCCGGTTTTCGGGTTTTTGAACTGCATCCACGGGCCGCCGTCGAGCAGCGTTGCGCCGAACTCGCTAGCCGCCACTTCGTAGGCCCACTCCTTGAAGGCACCTTCGGTGAACTTCATGATGTTGCCCTTGTGGACGATGGTCAGCGAATCACGATCGTTATCCACGACATATTGAAGGGCTTTTCGCGCCAGACGCTGGGTGCCCTCCTTCGAGACGGGTTTGACGCCGATGCCGCAATCCTGATCGAAGCGGATCTTGGTCACGCCCATTTCTTCCTTGAGAAACTTGATGACCTTGATCGCCTCGGGCGAACCGGCCTTCCATTCGATCCCTGCATAAATGTCCTCGGAGTTCTCGCGAAAGATCGTCATGTCCACGTCGCCCGGCTTTTTAACGGGGCTCGGCACGCCTTCGAACCAGCGCACAGGGCGCAGGCACACGTACAGGTCGAGCTGTTGGCGCAACGCCACGTTGAGCGAGCGGATCCCGCCACCGACCGGCGTGGTCAGCGGACCCTTGATCGACACCACGTAGTCTTTCACCGCATCCAGGGTTTCCTGCGGCAGCCAGGTGTCCTGATCATAGACTTGCGTCGCCTTCTCTCCGGCATAGACCTCCATCCAGGCAATCTTGCGTTCGCCGCCGTAGGCCTTGTCCACCGCTGCATCGACCACCTTGATCATGACCGGGCTGATATCGACGCCGATGCCGTCGCCTTCGATGTACGGGATGATCGGATGGTTCGGTACGTTGAGCGAGTGATCGGCGTTGACCATGATTTTCTCGCCCACCGCTGGCACCTTGATCTTCTGGTATCCCATGCTGACTCCGCCTGTTCTTGTTATCGAGTGATAGAGCGTTCGGGTTATGGAGCGTTGCGCCAGGAGTGCGCTCCACGAGCGTAGACCACTTGAACGGGCTTCGAAGCGAATGCTCCTTTAGTCGAAAACTGACTCATTATTCATCTGCCCTGCAGAACCCGCCCCGAACTGCGACAGGTTGCCGCAGGCCGCCTGAGACGGGGGTTTGGCGGTTTTTCACTGTTTTTGAGGTGGCGACCAACGGCGCTGAATCGCTCCACGCGAGCGCAAAGCGTTCACACTACTATCGTAGTAATGGCCGGGACCGGTGATATACTCGCGCCGGTGACCACAGGGTCATTGGGGGCCGAGCCATCTTAAAGCCCTCGACAGGCCGGACCGTTACCACAGCCCGGCTGCTTGATGCTCGACTGATCTACCCCATATCACGCGACGAAATTCTCGACTTTCGGCTCATCGATACTTTGGGCGAAAGTGCCTACCCTGCGCATCTCGAAATTTTGTGTACGCTCAGCAAAGAAGAGAGTTATCCCGAAAATGTCCAACCGCTCGAAGATCATCTATACCTTCACCGACGAAGCGCCTGCCCTCGCCACCTACTCACTCCTTCCTATCATCGAAGCGTTCACCGCCTCCGCTGATATCGCCGTCGAAACCCGCGACATCTCTCTTGCAGCCCGCATCCTGGCCAGCTTCCCTGAGCAGCTGGGCGACAAGAAGGTTTCCGACGATCTGGCAGAGTTGGGCGAACTGGCGACCACGCCGGAAGCCAACATCATCAAGCTGCCGAACATCAGCGCCTCGGTTCCACAACTGAAGGCCGCGATCAAGGAGCTGCAAGCCAAGGGCTACAACGTCCCGAACTATCCGGACGAAGTCGTGACCGACGCCGACAAGGCCGCCCGTGCTGGCTACGATAAGGTCAAAGGCAGCGCCGTGAACCCGGTTCTGCGTGAAGGTAACTCTGATCGCCGCGCGCCGCTTTCGGTGAAGAACTACGCTCGCAAGCACCCGCACAAAATGGGCGCCTGGGCTGCAGACTCCAAATCCCACGTTGCCCACATGGACAACGGCGACTTCTACGGCAGCGAAAAATCCTCGCTGATCGAAACCGCTGGCGCCGTGAAGATCGAACTGATCGGCAAAGACGGCAGCACCACTGTGCTGAAGGACAAGACGTCGGTTCTGGCCGGTGAAATCATCGACTGCGCGGTCATGAGCAAAAAAGCCCTGCGCGCATTCGTGGCCAAGGAAATCGAAGACGCCAAGAAGCTGGGCGTTCTGTTCTCGGTTCACCTGAAAGCCACCATGATGAAGGTTTCCGACCCGATCATGTTCGGCGAGTTCGTCGCCGAGTACTACCAGGATGCGCTGAACAAGCACGCTGACGTCCTGAAGGAAATCGGTTTCAATCTGCACAACGGTATCGGCGACCTGTACGCCCGCATCAAGGACCTGCCAGCCGACCAGCAAGCGCAGATCGAAGCGGACGTCAAAGCCGTTTACGCGACCCGCCCTGCCCTGGCGATGGTCAACTCCGACAAAGGCATCACCAACCTGCACGTGCCGAGCGACGTCATCGTCGACGCCTCGATGCCTGCGATGATTCGTGATTCCGGCAAGATGTGGAACAACGACGGCGTCCTGCAGGACACCAAGGCCGTGATCCCGGATCGCTGCTACGCCACTATCTACCAGGCTGTCATCGAAGACTGCAAGAAACACGGCGCCTTCGATCCGACCACCATGGGCAGCGTGCCAAACGTCGGCCTGATGGCTCAGAAAGCCGAAGAGTACGGCTCGCACAACAAGACCTTCCAGATCGAAACTGACGGCGTGGTCCGCGTGACCGACGACAAAGGTCAGGTTCTGATGGAACAGAACGTTGAAGCCGGCGACATCTGGCGCATGTGCCAGACCAAAGACGCGCCGATTCAAGACTGGGTCAAGCTGGCCGTGAACCGTTCGCGCCTGAGCAACACCCCGGCCATCTTCTGGCTGGACCCGAAACGTGCTCACGACGCCGTGATGATCAAGAAGGTCGAGAAGTACCTGAAGGATCACGACACCACTGGCCTGGACATCAGCATCAAGTCGCCGGTCGACGCGATGAAGGTTTCCCTGGAGCGTATCCGCGCCGGCAAGGACACCATTTCGGTGACCGGTAACGTGCTGCGTGACTACCTGACCGACCTGTTCCCGATCATGGAACTGGGCACAAGCGCCAAGATGCTGTCGATCGTTCCGCTGATGAATGGCGGCGGTCTGTTCGAAACCGGCGCTGGCGGTTCGGCACCGAAGCACGTTCAACAGCTGAACGAAGAGAACTTCCTGCGCTGGGATTCGCTGGGCGAATTCCTGGCACTGGCAGCTTCCCTGGAGCACTTGGGCAACGTCTACAACAACCCGAAAGCGCTGGTACTTGCCACCGCCCTGGACAAGGCCACCGGCCAGTTCCTGGACAACAACAAGTCGCCATCGCGCAAGGTTGGCGGTATCGACAACCGTGGCAGCCACTTCTACCTGGCCATGTACTGGGCTCAGGCTCTGGCGGCCCAGACCGAAGATACGGCCCTGCAAGCCAAGTTCACCGAACTGGCGAAAACCCTGACCGATAACGAGACCACCATCGTTAACGAGCTGAACGCTGTTCAGGGCAAGCCTCTCGACATCGGCGGTTACTACTTCGCCACCCCAGAACTGGCCAGCAAAGCCATGCGCCCGAGCAAGACCCTGAACGATGCGATCAACGCGTTGAAGTAAGGTTGTAACGCTCTGTCACAAACCCCGGCCGAGTGCCGGGGTTTGTGTTTCTGCGCAAAACGCAATCTGGAAATATGACCTGTGGGAGCGAGCTTGCTCGCGAAAGGGTCCTAAGCTTCAACATCACTGCCGACAGGTAAACCGCTTTCGCGAGCAAGCTCGCTCCCACAGTGGTTTACACCTGCCGCACGAGCGGAATATCCATGACCTGGCAACCCCACATCACCGTCGCCACCATCGTCGAAGACAACGGCCGCTTTCTGTTCGTCGAAGAAGTCAAACATGACAAGCGGGTGCTCAACCAGCCCGCCGGCCATCTGGAAGCGAACGAAACCCTGCGCGACGCCGCGATTCGCGAAACCCTGGAAGAAACCGGCTGGGACGTCGAATTGACCGGCGTGGTCGGCATCTATCTGTACACCGCGCCCAGCAACGGCGTGACCTACCAACGGGTGTGCTTCACTGCGAAGGCCGTCAAACACCATCCCGACCGCGCACTGGACACCGGTATCGTCGGCGCGCCGTGGTTCACTCGCGACGAACTGGCCGCTCAACCCGAGCGCTGGCGCAGCGAGCTGGTCCTGCGATGCATCGACGATTACCTGGCAGGCCCGGTCCACAGCCTGGATGTCGTACGCAACTGAATAGCTTTTAGCCTTGACGCCGAGTCCCTGTTAGAATCGCGTCCTTTTCCAAGCTACCCATCGAACTCCTATGTCTGATTCAGCCTTTTCCGATACAGAAAAGAAGCGCGTCATTGTCGGCATGTCCGGCGGCGTGGATTCTTCGGTCTCCGCCCTTCTGCTCATGGAGCAGGGGTATCAGGTGGAAGGCCTGTTCATGAAGAACTGGGAAGAAGACGACGGAACGGAATACTGCACCGCCATGGACGACCTCGCGGACGCCCAGGCCGTGTGCGACCGCATCGGTATCAAGCTGCACACGGTGAACTTCGCCGCCGAGTACTGGGATAACGTCTTCGAGCACTTCCTCGAAGAGTACAAGGCCGGCCGTACGCCGAACCCGGACATCCTGTGCAACCGGGAAATCAAGTTCAAAGCCTTCCTTGATTACGCCTTCATGCTCGGCGCCGACCTGATTGCCACCGGCCACTATGTGCGTCGCCGCGACATTGACGGCCGCACCGAGCTGCTCAAGGGCCTGGACCCGAACAAGGACCAGAGCTACTTCCTGCACGCGGTGGCAGGCGAGCAGATCGCCAAGACCCTGTTCCCGGTCGGTGAACTGGAGAAGCCCGAAGTTCGTGCGATTGCCGAGAAGTACCAGCTGGCAACCGCGAAGAAAAAGGACTCCACCGGCATCTGCTTCATTGGCGAACGTCGCTTCACCGACTTCCTCAAGCAGTACCTGCCTGCGCAACCGGGCGAAATCAAGACCACCGAAGGTGACGTCATCGGCCGTCATGCGGGCCTGATGTACCACACCATTGGCCAGCGTCAGGGCCTGGGCATCGGCGGGCTGAAAGACGCTGGCGACGAGCCGTGGTACGTGCTGGAAAAAGACCTGGCGAACAACGTGCTGATCGTCGGCCAGGGCAACGAACACCCCTGGCTGTTCTCCCGCGCCCTGCTGGCCTCGGAAATCTACTGGGTCAACCCGATCGACCTGAGCACCCCGCGCACGCTGACCGCCAAGGTCCGCTATCGCCAGGGCGATCAGCGCTGCACGCTGGAACGCACCGACACGGGCTACCGCGCCACCTTCGACGAACCGCAACGGGCCGTGACCCCAGGCCAGTCCGTGGTCTTCTACGACGGCGAAGTCTGCCTCGGCGGTGGCGTCATCGAAATCGCCGACCCCTGGCACAGCAAGGACCCTCGTTGATGAGTCCGATTCAAGAGCAACTCACCGCACTCGGCGGCGTGTTTCAGGCGGCCGTGCTGGTGGACCGGATCGCCAAGACCGGTCAGGCCAGCGAGGCGGCTGTCGGCTGCCTGCTGGGCGGATTGCTGGTCATGGACCCGAAGGACACGCTCGACGTGTTCGGCGGCGACGACCTGAACCTGCGCGAGGGTTACCGCGCCCTTGCCAGTGCTCTTGAGCGCGACCCCGGGACGCTTCAGCGCGAGCCCCTGCGTTATGCGCTGGCCATGCTGGGCCTTGAGCGTCAGCTGTCCAAGCGCGACGACATGCTCGAAACCATCGGCAAGCGCCTGCCGCAGATCAAGTCGCAGGTCGAACACTTCGGCATCGTTCACGAGAACGTCATCGCTGCCAGCGGTGCGCTGTACCAGGACACGCTCAGCACCCTGCGTCAGCGCATTCAGGTCCACGGCGACATGCGCAACCTGCAGCAACCGAACAACGCCTCGAAAATCCGCGCCCTGTTGCTGGCCGGTATTCGTTGCGCGCGACTTTGGCGACAAGTGGGCGGTCACCGCTGGCAACTGGTCATCAGCCGTCGCAAGTTATTGAAAGAACTGTACCCGCTGCTGCACGGCTGATCGCCGAGCGCATCGAAACAACGCATTTACTCGACACAGCGCGTCTCCTGTCGTTCAACCGGCCTCGGCTGATCCGAATTTTCATGTATGATACGCGCCCCTTTTCGTTGCCCGACTGTCCGAGAACACCCCATGCAGCTTTCTTCGCTCACTGCGGTTTCCCCTGTAGACGGCCGCTACGCCGGCAAAACCCAGGCCCTGCGCCCTATTTTCAGCGAATACGGCCTGATCCGTTTCCGCGCCCTCGTCGAAGTTCGCTGGCTCCAGCGCCTGGCGGCTCACCCGCAAATCCCTGAAGTTCCGGCATTTTCCGCCGAGGCCAACGCCATTCTCGACGCGCTTGCCAATGACTTCGCGCTGGAGCACGCCGAGCGTGTGAAAGAGATCGAGCGCACGACCAACCACGACGTCAAGGCGATCGAATACCTGCTCAAGGAGCAGGCCGCGAAACTGCCGGAACTGGCCAAGGTGAGTGAATTCATCCACTTCGCCTGCACCAGTGAAGACATCAACAACCTGTCCCACGCGCTGATGCTGCGCGAAGGCCGCGACACGGTCCTGCTGCCGCTGATGCGTCAGATCGCCGAATCCATCCGCGCGCTGGCGATCCGTTTCGCCGCCGTGCCGATGCTGTCGCGCACCCACGGTCAGCCTGCGTCGCCGACCACACTGGGCAAAGAGCTGGCGAACGTGGTTTACCGTCTGGAGCGTCAGATCGCTCAGGTCGCGGCCGTTCCGCTGCTGGGCAAGATCAACGGCGCCGTGGGCAACTACAACGCTCACCTGTCGGCCTACCCGGACATCGACTGGGAAGCCAATGCCCGCGCCTTCATCGAAGACGAGCTGGGTCTGGGCTTCAACCCGTACACCACGCAGATCGAACCGCACGACTACATTGCCGAGCTGTTCGACGCGATCGCGCGTTACAACACCATCCTGATCGACTTCGACCGTGACATCTGGGGCTACATCTCCCTAGGTTACTTCAAGCAGAAGACCGTCGCTGGCGAAATCGGCTCCTCGACCATGCCGCACAAGGTCAACCCGATCGACTTCGAAAACTCCGAAGGCAACCTGGGTATCGCCAACGCCCTGTTCCAGCACCTGGCAAGCAAACTGCCGATTTCCCGCTGGCAGCGCGACCTGACCGACTCCACCGTATTGCGCAACCTCGGCGTGGGCTTCGCTCACAGCGTGATTGCCTACGAAGCGAGCCTGAAGGGTATTGGCAAGCTGGAGCTGAACGAGCAGAAGATCGCTGCCGACCTGGACGCCTGCTGGGAAGTGCTGGCCGAGCCGATCCAGACGGTCATGCGCCGCTACGACATCGAGAACCCGTACGAGAAGCTCAAGGAACTGACGCGCGGCAAGGGCATCAGCCCTGAGGCACTGCAGACGTTCATCGACGGTCTGGACATGCCTGCCGAAGCCAAAGCCGAGCTCAAGAAGCTCACCCCGGCCAACTACATCGGCAACGCCGTGGCACAAGCCCAGCGCATCTGATCGCACCGCACACGCTCTGAACGCCCGGCCGAGCCGGGCGTTTTTATTCCAGTCTGAAAAATACGTTTTTTCAATAGGTTACACATGAATCCTGATATTCCTGTTCAGCTGCTTGGCGGCATCACGGCGCGCGAATTCCTGCGTGATTACTGGCAGAAAAAACCCCTGCTGATTCGTCAGGCGATCCCGGATTTCGAAAGCCCGCTCGACCCTGACGAACTGGCCGGCCTGGCACTGGAAGAAGAAGTCGAGTCGCGCCTGATCATCGAAAATGGTGTGCGCCCGTGGGAAATGCGTCGCGGCCCGTTTCCCGAAGACGAGTTCAGCAAACTGCCGGAAACCGAATGGACGTTGCTGGTTCAAGCCGTTGACCAGTTCGTCCCGGAAGTGGCCGAACTGCTGGAAAACTTTCGCTTCCTGCCAAGCTGGCGCATTGATGATGTGATGATCAGCTACGCCGCACCGGGTGGCAGCGTTGGCCCGCACTTCGACAACTACGACGTGTTTCTGCTTCAGGGCCACGGCAAGCGCCACTGGAAGATTGGCCAGATGTGCGACACCGACAGCCCGTTGCTGGAGCATGCAGACCTGCGCATCCTCGCGGACTTCCAGGGCACCGACGAGTGGACCCTGGAACCGGGCGACATGCTCTACCTGCCGCCGCGCCTGGCCCACTGGGGCGTCGCGGTAGACGACTGCCTGACCTACTCGGTCGGCTTCCGCGCGCCAAGCGCCGCAGAGGTGCTGACGCACTTCACCGACTTCCTCAGCCAGTTCATGTCTGACGAAGAGCGCTACACCGACGCCGATGCACAGCCGGTCAGCGACCCGCACCAGATCCAGCGTGACGCCCTTGACCGCCTCAAGGCGTTGCTGGCCGAACACATGGGTGACGAGCGCCTGCTGCTGACCTGGTTCGGCCAGTTCATGACCGAGCCGCGCTATCCGGAACTGGTGGTCGGCCCGGAACTGGACGACGCCGAACTGCTCGACAGCCTGGAACAGGGTGCGATTCTGATCCGCAACCCAAGCGCGCGCCTGGCGTGGTCCGAAGTCGACGACGACCTGCTGCTGTTCGCCAGCGGCCAGAGCCGTCTGCTGCCCGGCCGTCTGCGCGAGCTGTTGAAACTGGTCTGTGCGGCCGATGCACTGCATATGGATAATCTGGGCCAGTGGCTGGCGGATGAAGACGGTCGTAGCCTGCTCTGTGAGCTGGTCAAACAAGGAAGTCTGGGGTTTGCTGATGAATAAGATCCGTGTACGGGTAGCTGACTGGCAGAAAGACAACGCCGACATCCGGCGCATTCGCGAAGCCGTGTTCATTGCCGAGCAATCGGTACCGCCCGAACTGGAATGGGATGCCGAGGACGCAGGCGCCTTACACTTCCTGGCACTGGAAGGCGACTACCCGGTCGGCACCGCTCGCCTGTTGGCGGACGGCGAAATCGGTCGGCTGTCGGTGCTCAAGGACTGGCGCGGGCTTAACGTGGGCGACGCACTGCTGACGGCAGTGATCGCCGAGGCGGAGCAACGCGACCTCAAGGAACAGAAGCTTAGCGCCCAGGTGTACGCCACCGCGTTCTACGAGCGCTTCGGCTTCACGGTGGTCAGCGAGGAGTTCCTCGAAGCCGGTCTGCCTCACGTTGACATGGTGCGCAGCTCACGCTGAATTCCGCGCCGCTGCACAGGCGAACGCCCCGCCGTTCCTGGCTCAGCTGACTATGCTGAACCATGGAAGCCGGGGCGTTCTGCTGTCTGCGATTCAATTTGGCCATGTCCAGGCCGACAAACTGAAAAACGGGCACACTCAACGCTTTGATTCGCCCCCTCGCGGAGAACACACCGATGTCGTTACGTACCCTGCTCGCTTCAATGCTGTTGGCTTGCAGCTTTACGGCTGTTGCCGCCACCGAAGTCATTCCTCTCAACTACCGCACCAGCGACGACCTGATGCCCACGGTGAAGTCCTTTCTCGGGGACGAGGGCAGCGTCAATGCCTATGGCAACAAACTGATCGTCAATGCCGAACCCGACAAGATCAATGAGCTGCGCGACCTGCTGTCTCAGCTGGACACTGCGCCGAAACGGCTTCTGATCAGTGTCGACACCAGCGACAACACGGTTCAGAACGATCAGGGTTACTCGGTCAACGGCACCGTCCGCTCACAGAACGGCCGGGTGAGCGCCAACAGCCAGACCCGCATCATCAACTATGGCACCGCCAGCCGTGATGGCGGCCTTCAGCAGGTTCAGGCGAATGAAGGCACCCCTGCGCTGATTCAAGTCGGTCAAAGCATTCCGATTACAGACGTGCAGACCGATTCGTATGGCTACGCCCAGAGCAACACCCAGTACCGCAATGTCACGCGCGGCTTCTATGTGACGGCCAGCGTCACCGGCGACATCGTTCACCTGAACATCAGCACCAACAACGACCGCATGAGCCAGCAACGCGCCGATGCGATCAAGGTGCAGAGCACTGATACGCAAGTCAGCGGCAGGCTCGGTGAATGGATCACGCTGGCAGGCGTCAGCGATCAGTCCCGCGCCGATGAACAAGGCGTCGCGCGCCGCTACTCCACCCAAGGTCGCGATGACATGACCTTGCGCGTCAAAGTCGACAGCCTGGATTGATACACCCATCGCATCACCACTGTAGGAGCGCGCTTGCTCTGGGGTCGCACTCGGATGATCTGCCGGGAACCGGAGGCAATAGCTGCGCACGCTGCACGGCGGCCAGAACGAGCCGTTTGATTCTGCTGCCGCTTCGCGCCAGATCGCGGGCAAGCGCGCTCCTACATTTCAATACGCACTACGGCTCTTATGTAGTGCTCCGTTTCGCACTACATAACCCCTCCTACCCCGTGACCGCCCAGTCCCAGAGCGGCTTCGCGGTATCAGCACCAAAGCGCCTGAAACTGACTGATGGGTCGTATTAGACAAAAGATGTAGTGCCACAAAGAAAGCACTACAAAGTGTTTGACGAAGCAAAAATGCCAAGGCATGATGGCCTCGCTCCCACTGATTGGAGGTTTTCGCAGAAAGCCTCAGGATCGCGCTCAAACTCAACCAAGTTGAGCCGGTTCGCTTCTTTTACGCTCAAAAGGCAGTTTCATCGCATCACCATCGTGACCGCGAAAAAAATCCAGGCTTGAACGCAATGCTTTCCGATTCAGTGAGTAGCCTTAAGTGCGCCCTAAAGAAACCACAGGCGCTGGCGGAGCAAAGAGCTTCACCTCAAGACTCACAAGACTAAGCGACGAGGTTTACCCCATGGCACTGACACGCGAACAACAAATTGCAGCCATCGAGAAAGACTGGGCCGAGAATCCACGCTGGAAAGGCGTGACCCGCACCTACTCCGCTGCTGACGTCGTCCGCCTGCGTGGCTCGATCCAGCCAGAACACACGTTCGCCAAACTGGGCGCTGAGAAGCTCTGGAATCTGGTGACGCAGGGCGCCAAGCCGTCCTTCCGTCCCGACAAGGATTTCGTCAACTGCATGGGCGCCTTGACTGGCGGCCAGGCGGTTCAACAGGTCAAAGCCGGCATCCAGGCGATCTACCTGTCCGGCTGGCAAGTCGCCGCGGACAACAACTCCGCCGAGTCGATGTACCCTGACCAGTCGCTGTACCCGGTGGATTCGGTGCCAACCGTGGTCAAGCGCATCAACAACTCCTTCCGCCGCGCCGACCAGATCCAGTGGAAAGCCGGCAAGAACCCGGGCGACGAAGGCTATATCGATTACTTCGCACCTATCGTGGCTGACGCCGAAGCCGGTTTCGGTGGCGTATTGAACGCCTACGAACTGATGAAGAGCATGATCGAGGCGGGCGCTGCCGGCGTGCACTTCGAAGACCAACTGGCTTCAGTGAAGAAATGCGGCCACATGGGCGGCAAGGTGCTGGTCCCTACTCAGGAAGCTGTACAGAAGCTGGTTGCGGCACGTCTGGCGGCTGACGTCGCGGGCGTACCGACCATCATTCTGGCCCGTACCGATGCGAACGCGGCGGACCTGCTGACTTCCGACTGCGACCCGTACGACCAACCGTTCGTGACCGGTACCCGCACTCCCGAAGGTTTCTACAAGGTGCGCGCCGGCCTGGATCAAGCCATCGCCCGTGGCCTGGCGTACGCGCCGTATGCCGATCTGATCTGGTGTGAAACCGCCAAGCCGGATCTGGACGAAGCTCGCCGCTTCGCCGAAGCGATCAAAAAGGAATACCCGGACCAACTGCTGTCCTACAACTGCTCGCCTTCCTTCAACTGGAAGAAGAACCTGGACGACGCCACCATCGCCAAATTCCAGCGCGAGCTGTCGGCGATGGGCTACAAGCATCAGTTCATCACCCTGGCGGGCATCCACAACATGTGGCACAGCATGTTCAACCTGGCGCACGACTACGCCCGCAACGACATGACCGCCTACGTGAAGCTGCAAGAGCAAGAGTTCGCTGACGCAGCCAAGGGTTACACCTTCGTGGCGCACCAGCAGGAAGTCGGTACGGGCTACTTCGACGACATGACCACCGTGATTCAGGGTGGCAAGTCCTCGGTGACCGCACTGACCGGCTCAACCGAAGAAGAACAGTTCCACTGAGTGCCGGTTTTTCGGAGCCTCTTGCTCTAAAACACAAGGTCGCCTCCGGGCGACCTTTGTGTTTTCAGCACTGCCATTAACCTGCTTACAACGCCAACAATGACCTCATAGACGCCTCATATCGGCCGTCCTGAATTAATAAACACCGTCGTTAATACTCTTTCATTTGACGACTGCTTTAACGCCAACTTGGTCACGCTTCAGTGACATACCTAAAAACGCACCTCAAATGATATTAATTATCATTTGAGGTGCGCAATTTTCTTTACTGTTTGTGGGAAACATAATTAACAAAATGTGCCGTAATGCCCGTGCCACGGGGGTCCGCGCACCAAAACCGTGACTTATCTCATTAATCCTACGAATAAATTTGATGTAGAAAATTTACTTGCCCTCCTTTTGCACATAAAATCCCGGAATTGATCGCACTGCGACATATCGTCACTGCTTCTACTTCTTTTCAAGCTCAGAGACCTTTGCTCTCTGTTAAGGACTGCCAGCATGCCCGAATCGACAGGTCTGATTGCCCATAACTGGGGCTTCGCCATTTTCCTTTTGGGCGTTATCGGCCTCTGTGCCTTCATGCTCGGCCTCTCCAGCCTGCTGGGTTCCAAAGCCTGGGGCCGCAGCAAGAACGAACCGTTCGAATCCGGCATGCTGCCTACAGGCGGCGCCCGCCTGCGGCTCTCCGCAAAATTCTATCTGGTCGCGATGCTGTTCGTGATTTTTGATATTGAAGCCCTCTTTCTGTACGCCTGGTCTGTGTCCGTCCGCGAAAGCGGCTGGACCGGCTTCGCCGAAGCTCTCGTTTTCATAGCAATTCTGTTGGCAGGTCTTGTCTACCTATGGCGTGTAGGGGCGCTCGATTGGGCTCCCGTAGGTCGTCGTAATCGGCAGGCGAAGCTAAAACAATGAGGCTTTGGCAATGCAATACAATCTCACCAGGATCGACCCAGATGCTCCTAACGAGCAGTACCCCATCGGCGAACGGGAAACTGTTTCCGATCCGTTAGAAGATCAAGTCCATAAAAACATCTTCATGGGCAAGCTCGAAGACGTACTGAGCGGTGCTGTCAATTGGGGTCGCAAGAACTCCCTTTGGCCGTACAACTTCGGTCTGTCCTGCTGCTACGTGGAAATGACCACCGCCTTCACGGCGCCCCACGACATCGCGCGCTTCGGCGCCGAAGTGATCCGGGCATCGCCGCGTCAGGCGGATTTCATGGTTATCGCCGGTACCTGCTTCATCAAGATGGCGCCGATCATCCAGCGTCTCTATGAGCAAATGCTCGAGCCTAAATGGGTCATCTCCATGGGTTCGTGCGCCAACTCCGGTGGCATGTACGACATCTACTCTGTAGTCCAGGGCGTGGACAAGTTCCTGCCTGTGGATGTCTATGTGCCCGGCTGCCCGCCCCGCCCAGAGGCATTCCTGCAAGGCCTCATGCTGTTGCAGGAATCCATTGGCCAGGAGCGTCGTCCTCTTTCCTGGGTCGTCGGCGACCAAGGCGTGTACCGCGCCGAGATGCCGTCGCAGAAGGAACAGCGCCGCGAACAGCGTATTGCTGTGACAAACCTGCGCAGCCCCGACGAAGTCTGATCCAGTTTTTCTTTTACAAAAAGAAGCCTGAACCTGGGTTCATTCTGTACGTTGACCGATAGCGATCGAGACCTATGACTGCAGACACCGCTCTGTACATCCCGCCTTACAAGGCTGACGACCAAGATGTCGTCGTTGAGTTGCACAACCGCTTTGGCGCCGAGGCGTTCACCGCCCAATCCACTGTCACCGGCATGCCGGTGCTGTGGGTCGCCCGTGCCAAGCTGTTCGAAATCCTGACGTTCCTGCGCAACGTGCCCAAGCCGTACTCGATGCTGTACGACCTGCACGGTGTGGACGAGCGCCTGCGTACCAAACGCCGTGGCTTGCCGGACGCCGATTTCACTGTGTTCTACCACCTCCTGTCGGTAGAGCGTAATAGTGACGTGATGATCAAGGTCGCCTTGTCCGAGGGCGACCTCAGCGTGCCGACCATCACCAGCATCTGGCCGAACGCCAACTGGTATGAGCGTGAAGTGTGGGACATGTTCGGGATCGACTTCCCGGGCCATCCGCACCTGAGCCGCATCATGATGCCGCCGACCTGGGAAGGTCACCCGCTGCGCAAGGACTACCCTGCCCGCGCCACCGAGTTCGACCCGTACAGCCTAACGCTGGCCAAACAGCAACTGGAAGAAGAAGCCGCGCGCTTCCGTCCGGAAGACTGGGGCATGAAGCGTTCCGGCACCAACGAGGACTATATGTTCCTCAACCTGGGTCCGAACCACCCTTCCGCTCACGGTGCGTTCCGTATCGTGCTGCAACTGGACGGTGAAGAAATCGTCGACTGCGTTCCGGACATCGGCTACCACCACCGTGGTGCCGAGAAGATGGCCGAGCGTCAGTCCTGGCACAGCTTCATCCCGTACACCGACCGTATCGATTACCTCGGCGGCGTGATGAACAACTTGCCGTACGTGCTCTCGGTCGAGAAGCTGGCCGGCATCAAGGTGCCGGAGAAGGTCGATGTCATCCGCATCATGATGGCCGAGTTCTTCCGTATCACCAGTCACCTGCTGTTCCTGGGTACCTACATCCAAGACGTGGGCGCGATGACCCCGGTGTTCTTCACCTTCACCGACCGGCAAAAAGCCTACACGGTGATCGAAGCCATCACCGGTTTCCGTCTGCACCCGGCCTGGTATCGCATCGGTGGTGTCGCTCACGACCTGCCACGCGGCTGGGACAAGCTGGTCAAGGACTTCGTCGAATGGCTGCCCAAGCGCCTGGACGAATACACCAAAGCCGCCCTGCAGAACAGCATCCTCAAGGGTCGTACCATCGGCGTTGCCGCCTACAACACCAAAGAAGCCCTGGAATGGGGTGTCACCGGTGCAGGCCTGCGTTCCACCGGTTGCGACTTCGACCTGCGCAAGGCGCGCCCTTACTCGGGATACGAGAACTTCGAATTCGAAGTGCCACTGGCGCACAACGGTGATGCCTACGATCGCTGCATGGTCCGCGTCGAAGAGATGCGCCAGAGCATCAAGATCATCGACCAGTGCATGCGCAACATGCCGGAAGGCCCGTACAAGGCGGATCACCCGCTGACCACGCCGCCGCCGAAAGAGCGCACGCTGCAGCACATCGAAACCTTGATCACGCACTTCCTGCAGGTTTCGTGGGGTCCGGTCATGCCGGCCAACGAGTCCTTCCAGATGATTGAAGCGACCAAGGGCATCAACAGTTATTACCTGACGAGCGACGGCGGCACCATGAGCTACCGTACCCGGATCCGCACCCCAAGCTACCCGCATCTGCAACAGATCCCTTCGGTGATCAAAGGCAGCATGGTCGCGGACTTGATTGCGTACCTGGGTAGTATCGACTTCGTTATGGCCGACGTGGACCGCTAAGCATGAACAGCACGCTTATCCAGACAGACCGTTTCGCCCTGAGCGAATCCGAGCGCTCGGCCATCGAGCACGAAATGCATCACTACGAAGACCCGCGCGCGGCGTCCATCGAAGCCCTGAAGATAGTCCAGAAAGAACGCGGTTGGGTGCCGGACGGCGCCATCTATGCGATCGGCGAAGTGCTGGGCATCCCCGCCAGTGACGTTGAAGGTGTGGCCACGTTCTACAGCCAGATCTTCCGTCAACCGGTCGGCCGCCACATCATCCGCGTCTGCAACAGCATGGTCTGCTTCATCGCCGGTCACGAAGACATCGTCGGTGAGATTCAAAGCACGCTGGGCATCGGCCTGGGTCAGACCACGGCCGACGGCCGCTTCACGCTGCTGCCGGCCTGCTGCCTGGGCAACTGCGACAAGGCACCGGCGGTCATGATCGACGACGATACTTTCGGCAATCTGCAGCCTGCGGGCGTCGCCCAGCTGCTGGAGGGTTACGTATGACCATCACTTCATTCGGTCCGGCCAACCTGATCACACGCACGCCGGAAACCCATCCGCTGACCTGGCGTCTGCGCGACGACGGCGAGCCGGTGTGGTTCGACGAGTACGTGGCCAAAGACGGCTATGCCGCTGCCCGCAAAGCCTTCGCCCAGCAAACGCCTGACGAAATCGTCCAGTCGGTCAAGGACTCCGGCCTCAAGGGCCGTGGCGGCGCCGGCTTCCCCACGGGCGTGAAGTGGGGCCTGATGCCCAAAGACGAATCCCTCAACATCCGCTACCTGCTGTGCAACGCGGACGAGATGGAACCGAACACCTGGAAAGACCGCATGCTGATGGAGCAACTGCCCCATCTGCTGGTGGAAGGTATGCTGATCAGTGCCCGCGCACTGAAGGCCTACCGCGGTTACATCTTCCTGCGTGGCGAATACGTCACGGCGGCCAAGCACCTGAACCGCGCTGTGGCTGAAGCCAAGGCCGCGGGTCTGTTGGGCAAGAACATCCTGGGCACCGGCTTCGACTTCGAGCTGTTCGTCCACACCGGCGCCGGGCGTTATATCTGCGGTGAAGAAACCGCACTGATCAACTCCCTGGAAGGCCGTCGCGCCAACCCGCGCTCCAAGCCGCCCTTCCCCGCCGCCGTTGGCGTGTGGGGCAAGCCGACCTGTGTGAACAACGTCGAAACCCTGTGCAACGTCCCGGCGATCGTGAACAACGGCAACGACTGGTACAAGTCCCTCGCCCGCGAAGGCAGTGAAGACCACGGCACCAAGCTGATGGGCTTCTCCGGCAAAGTGAAGAACCCGGGTATCTGGGAACTGCCATTCGGCCTG
The DNA here is from genome assembly GCF_039697315.1 of Pseudomonas abietaniphila. Classification (NCBI taxonomy): domain Bacteria; kingdom Pseudomonadati; phylum Pseudomonadota; class Gammaproteobacteria; order Pseudomonadales; family Pseudomonadaceae; genus Pseudomonas; species Pseudomonas abietaniphila. Next base: position 1,217,300 of record NZ_CP155619.1, read on the forward strand.
CCGGCGCGTGAGCTTTTCGAAGACTACGCAGGCGGCATGCGCGACGGCTTCAAGCTCAAGTGCTGGCAGCCAGGCGGCGCCGGTACCGGTTTCCTGCTGCCCGAACATCTCGACTGCGCGTTCTACGCGGGCGGCGTGGCCAAGGTCGGCACCCGGATGGGTACCGGTCTTGCGATGGCGGTGGACGACAAGGTCAACATGGTCTCGCTGCTGCGCAACATGGAAGAGTTCTTCGCTCAGGAGTCGTGCGGTTTCTGCACACCTTGCCGCGACGGCTTGCCGTGGAGCGTGAAGATGCTGCGAGCGCTCGAGAACGGCCAGGGTCAACCGGGCGATATCGAAACGCTGCTGGGGTTGGTCAACTTCCTCGGCCCAGGCAAGACCTTCTGCGCCCACGCACCGGGCGCCGTGGAACCTCTGGGCAGCGCGATCAAATACTTCCGTCCGGAATTCGAGGCAGGCATCGCACCGGCAGCACGTGCAGCGGGCCTCGTTCCAGGCAAAGCGCCCACGATAGTCGGCGCATAACAAGACTGACGGGGCAGTGATCCAAAAGACCACTGCCCTTTGCTCCGATTGCGCCTACAGGCTGTTTGAACCGGAGCAGCACCGAGATTCCATTAGCCACGCCCGCTGACACCGGGCCAACGAAGAACTTTGAACCATGGCTACTATCCACGTAGACGGCAAAGCGCTCGAAGTCGATGGCGCAGACAACCTGTTACAGGCCTGTCTGTCGCTGGGGCTCGACATCCCTTATTTCTGCTGGCATCCAGCACTTGGCAGTGTTGGCGCCTGTCGCCAGTGCGCCGTCAAGCAGTACACCGACGAGAACGACACCCGGGGTCGTATCGTCATGTCCTGCATGACGCCCGCCACTGACAACACCTGGATTTCCATCGACGACGAAGAGTCCAAGGCGTTCCGCGCCAGCGTCGTCGAATGGCTGATGACCAACCACCCCCACGACTGCCCGGTCTGTGAGGAAGGCGGTCACTGCCATTTGCAGGACATGACGGTGATGACCGGCCACAACGAGCGCCGGTATCGCTTCACCAAACGCACCCACCAGAACCAGGAACTGGGGCCGTTCATTGCTCACGAGATGAACCGCTGCATCGCCTGCTATCGCTGTGTGCGCTTCTATAAAGACTACGCCGGCGGCACCGACCTCGGTGTGTTCGGCGCCCACGACAACGTGTACTTCGGTCGCGTTGAAGACGGCACGCTGGAAAGCGAGTTCTCCGGCAACCTCACCGAGGTCTGCCCGACCGGTGTGTTCACCGACAAGACTCACTCCGAGCGTTACAACCGTAAGTGGGACATGCAGTTCTCGCCGAGCATCTGTCACGGCTGCTCCAGTGGCTGCAACATCAGCCCGGGCGAACGTTATGGCGAAATCCGCCGTATCGAGAACCGCTACAACGGCTCGGTCAACCAGTACTTCCTGTGCGACCGTGGCCGTTTCGGTTATGGCTACGTCAACCGCACCGACCGCCCACGTCAGCCACTGCTGGCCGAAGGCAACGTCAAGCTGAGCCTGGACGCTGCGCTGGACAAGGCCGCCGACATGCTGCGCGGTCGCAACATCGTCGGTATCGGTTCGCCGCGTGCCAGCCTTGAAAGCAACTTCGCCCTGCGTGAACTGGTCGGTGCCGAGCACTTCTACTCGGGTATCGAGGCCGGTGAACTGGCGCGTCTGCGTCTGGTCGCACAGGTGCTCAAAGACAGCCCGCTGCCGATTCCGACCCTGCGTGAAGTCGAAGAACACGACGCCGTGTTCATCCTCGGCGAAGACGTCACTCAGACCGCAGCGCGCATGGCGCTGGGCCTGCGTCAGCTGGTGAAGAACAAAGCCGAAGACATGGCCGCTGCGATGAAAGTCCAGCCTTGGCTCGACGCTGCGGTGAAAAACATCGGTCAGCACGAGATGAACCCGCTGTTCATCGCCAGCCTGGCTGAAACCCGTCTGGACGATATCGCCGAAGAGTGCGTGCATGCCGCTCCTGATGATCTGGCCCGCATCGGTTTCGCCGTGGCACACGCCATCGACCCAAGCGCGCCGGCCGTCACCGGCCTGGACAGCGAAGCACTGGAACTGGCCCAACGCATCGCCGATGCATTGCTGGCCGCCAAGCGTCCTCTGATCGTCTCCGGCGCCTCGCTGGGTTCCACCGCGCTGATCGAAGCCGCGGGGAACATCGCCAAAGCCCTGAAACTGCGCGACAAGAATGGCTCCCTGAGCCTGATCGTGCCGGAAGCCAACAGCATGGGCCTGACCCTGTTCGGTGGTGACTCGGTCGACGACGCGCTGCAAGCGGTGATCTCGGGCAAGGCCGACGCTATCGTCGTGCTGGAAAACGACCTGTTCACTCGCGTGGATGCCGCAACGGTGGATGCCGCACTGAAAGCCGCAAAAGTGGTGATCGTTGCCGACCATCAGAAGACCGCGACCACCGACCGCGCCCACCTCGTGCTGCCGGCCGCCAGCTTCGCTGAAGGCGACGGTACGCTGGTCAGCCAGGAAGGCCGCGCCCAGCGCTTCTTCCAGGTCTACGATCCGACCTACCTGGACGCCAGCATCCAGATCCACGAAGGCTGGCGCTGGCTGCATGCCCTGCGCGCAACCCTGCTGAACAAGCCGGTGGACTGGACCCAACTGGACCACGTGACCGAAGCCTGTGCCGCGAGCAACGCGCAACTGGCCGGCATCGTCGGTGCAGCGCCTTCCGCTGCGTTCCGTATCAAAGGCCTGAAACTGGCTCGCGAACCGCTGCGTTACAGCGGCCGGACCGCCATGCGCGCCAACATCAGCGTGCATGAGCCACGCACGTCCCAGGACAAGGACACCGCGTTCTCGTTCTCGATGGAAGGTTACTCGGGCTCCGCCGAACCTCGCTCCCAGGTCCCATTCGCCTGGTCGCCGGGCTGGAACTCGCCACAAGCGTGGAACAAGTTCCAGGACGAAGTCGGCGGTCACCTGCGTGCAGGCGATCCGGGCGTGCGCCTGATCGAAAGCAGCGGCGACAAGCTGAGCTGGTTCTCCAACGTGCCGCGCGCCTTCTCCCCTGCTCAAGGGACCTGGCAGGTCGTGCCGTTCTATCACCTGTTCGGCAGCGACGAAACCTCGTCCAAAGCCGCGCCGGTTCAAGAGCGCATTCCGGCTGCCTATGTCGCACTGGCCAAGTCCGAAGCGGACCGCCTGGGCGTCAACGACGGTGCCATGCTCAGCCTCAACGTTGCCGGTCAGACCCTGCGTCTGCCACTGCGCATCAACGAAGAGCTGGGCGCCGGTCTGGTGGCATTGCCATCGGGTCTGGCGGGCATTCCTCCGGCGCTGGCCGGGAAAACCGTTGAAGGTCTGCAGGAGGCAGCACAATGACCACGTGGTTTACCCCTGAAGTGATCGATTCGATCATCGCTGTCGTGAAGGCCATCGTGGTGCTGCTCGCCGTCGTGGTCTGCGGCGCGCTGCTCAGCTTCGTCGAACGCCGTCTGCTGGGCTGGTGGCAGGACCGTTACGGTCCTAACCGCGTCGGCCCGTTCGGTATGTTCCAGATCGCCGCCGACATGCTGAAGATGTTCTTCAAGGAAGACTGGAATCCTCCCTTCGTCGACAAGATGATCTTCACACTGGCGCCGGTCGTGGCCATGAGTGCGTTGCTGATCTCGTTCTCGATCATCCCGGTCACCCAGACCTGGGTCGTCGCGGACCTGAACATCGGCCTGCTGTTCTTCTTCGCCATGGCTGGTCTGTCGGTCTACGCGGTGCTGTTCGCCGGCTGGTCGTCGAACAACAAGTACGCCCTGCTGGGCAGCTTGCGTGCCTCGGCCCAGACCGTCTCGTACGAAGTGTTCCTGGGCCTGTCGCTGATGGGCATCATCGTTCAGGTCGGTTCGTTCAACATGGGCGACATCGTTCAGTACCAGGCCGATCACCTGTGGTTCATCATTCCGCAGTTCTTCGGCTTCTGTACCTTCTTCATCGCTGGCGTGGCCGTGACTCACCGTCACCCGTTCGACCAGCCGGAAGCGGAACAGGAACTGGCCGACGGTTACCACATTGAATACGCCGGCATGAAGTGGGGCATGTTCTTCGTCGGTGAATACATCGGCATCATCCTGATCTCGGCCCTGCTGGTGACCCTGTTCTTCGGTGGCTGGCACGGTCCGTTCAACATCCTGCCGCAACTGTCGTTCATGTGGTTCGTCCTGAAAACCGCGTTCTTCATCATGCTGTTCATCCTGCTGCGCGCGTCCATCCCGCGTCCGCGTTATGACCAGGTGATGGATTTCAGCTGGAAGTTCTGCCTGCCACTGACCCTGATCAATTTGCTAGTGACCGCTGCGGTCGTCTTGGCGGCTCAGTGAGGATTTGACCCATGTTCAAATATATTGGCGACATCGTTAAGGGTACGGGTACCCAGCTACGCAGCCTGATCATGGTCTTTGGCCATGGCTTCCGTAAGCGCGACACCCTGCAATATCCGGAAGAAGCGGTTTACCTGCCGCCTCGCTACCGTGGTCGTATCGTGCTGACGCGCGACCCCGATGGCGAAGAGCGCTGCGTGGCCTGCAACCTGTGCGCCGTGGCCTGCCCGGTCGGCTGCATCTCGCTGCAGAAAGCCGAGACCGAAGACGGTCGCTGGTACCCGGACTTCTTCCGCATCAACTTCTCGCGTTGCATCTTCTGCGGTCTCTGTGAAGAAGCCTGCCCGACCACCGCGATCCAGCTCACGCCGGATTTCGAAATGGCCGAGTTCAAACGTCAGGATCTGGTGTACGAGAAGGAAGATCTGCTGATCTCCGGTCCCGGCAAGAACCCTGACTACAACTTCTACCGCGTTGCAGGTATGGCGATCGCCGGCAAGCCGAAAGGCTCTGCGCAGAACGAAGCCGAGCCCATCAACGTCAAGAGCTTGCTGCCTTAAGGAAGAAAGATGGAATTCGCTTTCTATTTCGCATCCGGCATCGCTGTTGTAGCCACCCTTCGGGTGATTACCAACACAAACCCGGTGCACGCCCTGCTCTACCTGATCATTTCGCTGATCGCCGTGGCCATGACCTTCTTCAGTCTCGGCGCGCCGTTCGCCGGAGCTCTGGAAGTGATCGCCTACGCCGGCGCCATCATGGTGCTGTTCGTGTTCGTGGTGATGATGCTGAACCTGGGCCCGGCCTCGGTTCAGCAAGAACGCGCCTGGCTCAAGCCCGGCATCTGGCTGGGCCCGATTCTGCTGGGCGGCCTGTTGCTGGCGGAGCTGCTGTATGTGCTGTTCGCCAACTCCACCGGCGCCGGTATCGGCCACACGACCGTGGACGCCAAGGCCGTGGGCATCAGCCTGTTCGGTCCGTACCTGCTGGTGGTCGAACTCGCCTCGATGCTGCTGCTCGCCGCAGCGGTGACGGCGTTCCATGTCGGCCGCAACGAGGCGAAGGAGTAATCCCATGCATGCACAAATCCCTCTGGAACACGGGCTGGCCGTCGCCGGCATCCTGTTCTGCCTCGGCCTGGCGGGCCTGTTGGTACGCCGCAACATTCTGTTCGTGTTGATGAGCCTGGAAGTGATGATGAACGCGGCCGCACTGGCTTTCGTCGTGGCGGGTAGCCGCTGGGCGCAGCCTGACGGCCAGATCATGTTCATCCTGGTGATCAGCCTTGCCGCAGCCGAGGCCAGCATTGGCCTTGCGATCCTGCTGCAACTGTATCGCCGCTTCCACACTCTCGATATCGACGCTGCCAGCGAGATGCGCGGATGAACCTACTCTTCCTGACTTTCGTATTCCCTCTGATCGGCTTTCTGCTGCTGTCGTTCTCACGCGGCAAATGGTCGGAAAACCTCTCAGCCCTGATCGGCGTTGGCTCCATTGGTCTGTCGGCCATTGTGGCCGCCTACGTGATCTTCCAGTTCAACGTCTCGCCGCCTGAGGGCGGTCACCTGACCATGGTGCTGTGGCGCTGGATGTCGGTGGACGGCTTCGACCCGAACTTCGCGCTGTATGTGGATGGCCTGTCCATCACCATGCTGGGCGTCGTGGTCGGCGTGGGCTTCCTGATCCACCTGTTCGCGTCCTGGTACATGCGCGGTGAAGACGGCTACTCGCGTTTCTTCGCCTACACCAACCTGTTCATTGCCAGCATGTTGTTCCTGATCCTGGGCGACAACCTGCTGTTCATCTACTTCGGTTGGGAAGGCGTGGGCCTGTGCTCGTACCTGTTGATCGGTTTCTACTACAGCAACCGCAACAACGGCAACGCAGCACTGAAAGCCTTCATCGTGACCCGCATCGGCGACGTGTTCATGGCCATCGGCCTGTTCATCCTGTTCCAGCAACTGGGCACGCTGAACATCCAGGAACTGCTGGTTCGTGCACCACAGCACTTCAAGGTCGGCGACTTCTGGATCGTTCTGGCGACGCTGATGCTGCTGGGCGGCGCTGTCGGTAAATCCGCGCAACTGCCGCTGCAAACCTGGCTGGCGGATGCGATGGCCGGTCCTACCCCGGTTTCCGCACTGATCCACGCGGCCACCATGGTGACCGCCGGTGTCTACCTGATCGCCCGTACTCACGGCCTGTTCGCCCTGGCGCCGGACATTCTGCACCTGGTCGGCATCGTCGGCGGTGTGACCCTGGTGCTGGCAGGTTTCGCGGCACTGGTTCAGACCGACATCAAACGTATCCTCGCCTACTCGACCATGAGCCAGATCGGCTACATGTTCCTGGCGCTGGGTGTGGGTGCATGGGAAGGCGCGATCTTCCACCTGATGACCCACGCGTTCTTCAAGGCCCTGCTGTTCCTTGCGTCCGGTGCGGTGATCGTTGCCTGCCACCACGAGCAGAACATCTTCAAGATGGGCGGCCTGTGGAAGAAACTGCCACTGGCCTACACAAGCTTCATCGTCGGCGGCGCGGCCCTGGCGGCACTGCCTCTGGTGACCGCAGGCTTCTACTCCAAGGACGAAATTCTTTGGGAAGCCTTCGCCAGCGGCCATCAGTACCTGCTGTACGCAGGTCTGGTCGGTGCCTTCATGACGTCGCTGTACACCTTCCGCCTGATCTTCATCGCCTTCCACGGCGAAGCGAAGACCGAAGCTCACGCCGGCCACGGGATTTCCCACTGGTTGCCGCTGAGTGTGCTGATCGTGCTGTCGACCTTCATCGGTGCCTGGATTCATCCGCCACTGGCCGGCGTGCTGCCGGAAAGCGCGGGTCATGCCGGTGGCGAAGCCAAGCACAGTCTGGAAATCGCGTCGGGCGCCATCGCCCTGGCCGGTATCCTGCTGGCCGCGCTGCTGTTCCTCGGCAAGCGTCGTCTGGTCACGGCCATCGCCAACAGCGGTCCGGGTCGTTTCCTGTCCGCCTGGTGGTTTGCGGCATGGGGCTTCGACTGGGTGTATGACGTGCTGTTCGTCAAACCTTACCTGGCAATCAGCCGCATCCTGCGTGGCGACCCGCTCGACCACACGATCGGTGTGATCCCACGTCTGGTCAAAGCCGGTAACGGCCTGATGAGCCGTACTGAAACCGGTCAGCTCCGCTGGTACGCCGCTTCGATCGCCGCAGGTGCCGTACTGGTACTCGGCGCGATTGTGTTGGTCTGATGAGTCGATCTGATATGAACCTTGCGACCCTGCGAAAGGAATTGAGCCCGTCATGATTCTGCCTTGGCTAATCCTGATCCCCTTTATCGGCGGCCTGCTGTGCTGGCAAGGTGAGCGCTTCGGCCCTACCCTGCCGCGCTGGATTGCGCTGGTTACGATGTCCCTCCTGACCGCCTTGGGTCTGTGGCTGTGGAGCACCGGTACGTACACCTACGCACCCGCCCCTGGCGTCGACCCTACCTGGGCAGTTGAATTCAAGGCCCAGTGGATCCAGCGCTTCGGCATCAGCGTTCATCTGGCGCTTGATGGCCTGTCATTGCTGATGATCCTGCTGACCGGTCTGCTGGGTGTCCTCTCGGTACTCTGCTCGTGGAAAGAGATCCAGCGTAACGTCGGCTTCTTCCACCTGAACCTGATGTGGATCCTGGGCGGTGTCGTCGGCGTGTTCCTCGCCATCGACCTGTTCATGTTCTTCTTCTTCTGGGAAATGATGCTGGTGCCGATGTTCTTCCTCATCGCGCTCTGGGGTCACAGCTCGGCAGACGGCAAGAAGACCCGTATCTACGCCGCGACCAAGTTCTTCATCTTCACTCAGGCCAGCGGCCTGATCATGTTGGTGGCGATTCTGGGTCTGGTGCTGGTGCACTTCAATCAGACCGGTGTGATCACGTTCGGCTACGCCGACCTGCTGAAGACCAAGCTGTCCCACGGCACCGAGTACATCCTGATGCTGGGCTTCTTCATCGCCTTTGCGGTGAAGCTGCCGATCGTGCCGCTGCACTCCTGGTTGCCTGACGCTCACGCCCAGGCACCGACCGCAGGTTCGGTGGACCTGGCGGGTATCCTGCTGAAGACCGCCGCTTATGGTCTGCTGCGTTTTGCCCTGCCGCTGTTCCCGAACGCGTCGGCAGAGTTCGCACCGATCGCGATGACCCTCGGCCTGATCGGCATCTTCTACGGCGCCTTCCTGGCCTTCGCCCAGACCGACATCAAGCGTCTGATCGCGTTCTCCAGCGTGTCGCACATGGGCTTCGTGCTGATCGGTATCTACTCCGGCAGCCAGCAGGCGCTGCAAGGCGTCGTGGTTCAGATGCTGGCGCACGGTCTGTCGGCCGCTGCACTGTTTATCCTGAGTGGTCAACTGTACGAGCGCCTGCACACCCGTGACATGCGCCAGATGGGCGGCCTGTGGAACAAGATCGCTTACCTGCCGGCCATCAGCCTGTTCTTCGCAGCCGCCTCTCTGGGTCTGCCGGGCACCGGTAACTTCGTCGGCGAGTTCCTGATCCTGATCGGCACCTTCGTCAGCGCACCGTGGATCACCGCCATCGCCACCTCCGGCCTGGTGTTCGGCTCGGTCTACTCGCTGATCATGATCCACCGCGCCTACTTCGGCCCTGCAAAGACCGAAGAGATTCTCAAAGGCATGGATGGACGGGAATTGATCATGGTGCTGGGCCTGGCCGTGTTGCTGGTCCTGCTGGGTATCTACCCGCAGCCGGTCCTCGACACTTCCTCGGCGACCATGCATGGCGTGCAGCAATGGCTCGGCACTGCCTTCACTCAACTCGCTTCGGCCCGGTAAGAGCGCTATGGACCTGACGATTCAACACTTTATTGCGCTGGCGCCGCTGCTGATTACCAGCATCACCGTTGTGGTGGTGATGCTGGGCATCGCATGGCGTCGCAATCACTCGCAATCGTTCCTGCTGACCGTGGCAGGACTCAACCTGGCCCTGCTGTCGATCTACCCGGCCCTCAAGGTCGCGCCGCTGGTGGTCACTCCCCTGCTGCAGATCGACAGCTTTGCCCTTCTGTACATCGGCATCATCCTGGTTTCGACCCTGGCCTGCGTCACCCTGGCCCACGCTTACATGGGTGAAGGCAAAGCGGGTTACCCGGGCAACCGCGAAGAGCTTTACCTGCTGATCCTGATGGCCGCTGCCGGCGGCATGGTGCTGGTCGCCGCGCAACACCTGGCGAGCCTGTTCATCGGTCTGGAACTGCTGTCGGTTCCGGTCTACGGCTTGGTGGCTTACGCGTTCTTCAACAAGCGTTCGCTGGAAGCCGGTATCAAGTACATGGTGCTGTCGGCGGCAGGGTCTGCATTCCTGCTGTTCGGCATGGCGCTGCTGTACGCCGAAGCAGGCAGCCTGGGCTTCAGCGAAATCGGCAAGGCCATCGCGGCCACCGGTATGCCAAGCCCGATCGCCAGCCTGGGTCTGGGCATGATGTTGATCGGTCTGGGCTTCAAGCTGTCGCTGGTCCCGTTCCACCTGTGGACGCCGGACGTGTATGAAGGCGCCCCTGCTCCGGTGGCGGCGTTTCTCGCGACCGCCAGTAAGGTTGCGGTGTTCGGTGTGCTGGTGCGTCTGTTCCAGATCTCCCCGGCGGCCACCAGCGGTGTGCTGACGGACGTGATGTCGGTTATCGCGGTCGCTTCGATCCTGATCGGTAACCTGTTGGCGCTGACTCAGAACAACCTCAAGCGTCTGCTGGGTTATTCGTCCATCGCTCACTTCGGTTACCTGATGATCGCGATGGTCGCCAGCAAAGGCCTGGCAGTTGAAGCCATCAGCGTGTACCTGGTGACCTACGTCCTGACCAGCCTGGGTGCTTTCGGTGTGATCACCCTGATGTCGTCGCCGTACAGCGGTCGCGACGCCGATGCGATGTTCGAATACCGTGGTCTGTTCTGGCGTCGTCCGTACCTGACGGCCGTGCTGACGGTGATGATGCTGTCGCTGGCGGGTATTCCGCTGACGACGGGCTTTATCGGTAAGTTCTACATCATTGCAACCGGTGTCGAGGCTCACTTGTGGTGGCTGACCGGTTCGCTGGTGATCGGCAGTGCGATCGGTGTGTTCTATTACCTGCGGGTGATGGTCACTTTGTATCTGCAGGACTCGAAGATTCAGCGCCACGATGCTCCGTTCAATTGGGCACAGCGTGCCGGTGGTGTGATGTTGTTGGGGATTACGCTGTTGGCGTTCTTCCTGGGCGTTTACCCGCAGCCGTTGTTGTCTCTGGTGCAGCACGCCGGGCTGTGAGGGTTCGGTGAGGTAGAAGAAACCCTGCTCTTGAGCAGGGTTTTTTTATGGCTGGTTTTGGGGGCCTGGAGTTTTTGGGGGCGCATGGATTGGGTTTACATCCATTACTTCGGGCGGCGCTGGATCACCTTTCCGCCCTTACGGCGGGTCACTTTTGGCAAAGGCGCCCCAAAAGTAACCAAAAAGTCTTCCTCCTGGCTTGGCCCTCCTGCGTCGGGTCCCTTCACTCCGGCAACGCTCCGTGGGCCCGCTGCCATCGGCCATCCATGGCCGGGGGCAGCTCTCGCGGCATCCATGCCGCTCGGCCCACTCCGCGCCGCCTGCGTTCAGCCTGCACCCAAGTCGCGTTTTGTGGTGTCTGGACTTTCGCGGTGAAAGATCAAGATCAAGATCAAGATCAAGGTCGGAAGCGCTGACGCGCTTCGCTCTCTCATGACCGATAGAAATCCCCTGTGGGAGACGTCGGAGGTTACGACGGCAGCGAATGCAATGTGTCATTCACCCTGAATGTCGCTGATCCACCGCATGCGTCGGAATGCCGCCCAGACCAAGCTCGCTCCCACAGTTCTGGCGTCGATGCGACCATGACGGGGTGAACACAAAACCGGTGGGAGTCAGCTTGCTGACGAACGCGATGTGTCATTCACCCTGAATGTCCCTGATCCACCGCATGCGTCGGAATGCCGCCCAGACCAAGCTCGCTCCCACAGTTCTGGCGTCGATGCGACCATGACGGGGTGAACACAAAACCGGTGGGAGTTAGCTTGCTGACGAACGCGATGTGTCATTCACCCTCGATACCTCTCCCCCACCACCGATTGTCTGCAACCTTCTGAATCCGCCTCAGTTTCCAGCTTCTGCGGTCGATACGGTGTAGGTAGCCGTGGACGTCTGTTCTAAAAAATCCAGCCACGCACTTTTTTGTTTCTGCCTTCCAACACTTATAAAACCAGCGGAATATTTCATGAACATCAAACAGAAGCTGACGTGGGCGTTTGCGGCCATCGCGTGTCTCCCGGTTATCGTGGTGGCGGTGCTTGTCGTGCTGAACGTGCGGGAGGGGGCCAAGGCCGATTTCGTGGACAGCAGTGGCCGCGAGATTCGTCAGATCGATAACGGGATGAAGCAGTTTTTCGACGGGATCAGCCAAAACGTCGAGTACATCGCGAAGGACCCGCGGGTTGTCGCTGGCAAGGATTTGAAGAACTACTCAGGGGCCGACGCGGCTCAGATTCCGCTGACTGAAAACAACCATGCATTCCTCGATATGTTCGAGGCCTTCGCCAAGAGCCATCCGAGCACTGCTTACCTGTCACTCGGTCTGACGGATGGCGGTTACGCGAGCTGGCCGGACGACGCCAAGCTCTCCCAGTACGATCCGCGCCAGCGTCCCTGGTATCAGGCAGCGATCGCTTCGCCAGGCGCCACGGTCCGCACAGGCGCCTACTACTGGGCCCCGGATGACATTTCGTTGATTGGGACCGTGCGTACCGTCACCGACGCGGCGGGCAAGCTGGTAGGTGTGGTCGGGCTGGACGTTTCGCTCAAACAGCTGACCGAGCTGGTCAAGAACATCAAGCTGGGCAACAGCGGCTACCTCATGCTGGTCGAAGCCAACGGCAACGTGCTCGTGGACCCAAGCAACGCACAGCACAACTTCAAACCGATGGCCGGCCTCGGCGCCAACTACGCCGAGCTGGCGCAACGTGGTGACGGCCCCGCTCAGGTTGAGATCGACGGCAAGGTCTACATGGCCAACGTGATCAGTTCCAAAGGGTTGGGCTGGCGTTTCATTGGTTTGATCGAGCGCGATGAGGTCATGGCGAAAGCCTCGAACCTGACCTGGTTGATTGCCGCCATTGCCGCCGCGCTCGCGGTGATCTTCGCCGTGGTCGGCGCTAGCTTCGCCGGTGTGATCGTGCGCCCGATTCGTGGCGTTGCTGACGGTCTGCAAGAGATTGCCGAAGGCGAAGGCGACCTCACGCGTCAGCTCAAGGTGCAGGGTAAGGACGAAACGGCCACGCTGGCAGGCTGGTTCAACCAGTTCCTGGGGATGATTTCGCAGTTGGTGCAACGGATCAGCAGTGCGTCCACAGACCTCCAAGCAGCGGCCGCCGACACCCATCAGGTGGCCAGGAACATGGACGAAGTCGCCGGTCGTCAACGCGAAGCGGTAGAGCTGGTCAGCACCGCATTCAACGAGATGGTCGCCACCGCGAACGAAGTTGCGCGCTCCTGCAGCGAGGCGGCGTCCAGCGCGGATTCGGGATATCGCGACGTTTCAGACGGCCAGCAGCACATCAGCGAAGCCACGGGCAGCGTGATGAAACTGAGTAAGGAACTGCAGCAATCGACGGAAACCATGCAGTTGCTGGAGCAGGACAGCAAGAACATCAACAGCATCCTCGACACCATTCGCTCCATCGCCGAACAGACCAACCTTCTGGCCCTCAACGCCGCCATCGAAGCAGCGCGTGCCGGTGATCAAGGGCGCGGATTCGCGGTGGTGGCCGATGAAGTGCGAGCACTGGCCCGACGCACGGCGGACTCAACAGGCGAAATCGACAGCCTGCTGGGCAACCTCGGACGGCGTACTCAAGAAGTGACGCTGCAGATGCAGGGCAGCTTGCAGGTCTCGCAAAACAGCGTCGAGTGCATCCAGCAGGCTCGCGACAGCTTCGACAAGATCCGCACGTCCGTCGATTCCATCCGCGATCAGAACACCCAGATCGCCACGGCCGCAGAAGAGCAGCATCAAGTCGCAGAGGAGATCAACCGGCACATCGCGCAGATTCATGCCGATGCTCAGTTGGTAGAAGAATTCGCGCACTCGGCACAGTCCGGCTCAGGACGCCTGACGGACATCTCCGGTCAACTCAAAGGCCTGGTGGGACGCTTCAAGTTCTGACCGCATTCATGCCCATGGCCACGGATGGCCTGCAGTAGCTGTGGGAAAAAGGGCTCACCGACAGAGCCCTTTCAAGCCGCGTCATCAGCTTTCCTGCCCTTGGGGCGAAGCGTGTGAAATCGACTTGTGCCACAGCACGTTACTCACGCCCGAGCGCTCCGCCGCCTCCACCATCGACGGGTAACTGCCCTGCCACGTGCCCACGATATTCCCCAACTCCGCGCCCGAATGAAGCAGCGCGTAATAGACCGCATCGTGCCCACACAACTGATCTTCCTGGCATTCCAGAACGCGTTGATTGCCTAAAAAACGATAACAAATCGTGAAGCCCATGAAGCACCTCCACAGACACTCTTCCCGTGTGCAGGCCGATCATAATCCTCGCCCTCAACGACCGCTGTGGCGAGCCGCTCATATTTAGTGACTTTCCGGGCCACTGGGGTGAGGTCAGAGACATACGGTTTAAATCCACGCGCTGCCTCGTCATGTTGCGGCTGACGTTCTGGTTCAAAAGGGCGACGCAGAGCGTCGAGAGAGGTGTTACCACGCGGAGCTTTGGAACCATCAGCACTCCACGCCGCCGGCGTTCAGCCTGCACTCAAGTCGCGTTTTGTGGTGCCGGGACTATCACGCTAGAAAAGCAAAATCTAAAGCATCGGATCACCCGAATCCTGTAGGAGCGTGGCTTGCCCCGCGATCTACCGCGCAGCGGTAGCAAAATCAGGCGACTCGGTTGTACCTGATACACCGCAGGCGCAGGGTTTACTGCCGGTTCCCGGCAGATCGCGGGACAAGCCACGCTCCTACAATGAGAAATGGAAATCGGGGGATGGATGCACGGAGCAAAATGCGATGAGCGTTAGCTCCAGCCCGCGTTGCTCTTGTACGCGACGGACCAGACACCTCCAAACGCGACTTGGGTGCAGGCCGAACGCAGGCGAGGCCAAACCGGGGGCCCAGACCCTTGGTTACCTTGGGTTATCAAGTAGTCCGCCGAAGGCGGAACAGCTCGGCCGTCAGGCCGAACCCAACATCAGCGCCACCCGAGCGCTCGGATTGGCAACCAGAACCGAGCGCAGATAAGCAGATAAGCAGCCGAAAGCATCACCCCGGCAACCGCACCGTCTTCTTCGCACTGGTGAACAACCCCCACGTCGACATGAACAACGCCGCAATCATCGGCCCGATCACAAACCCGTTCAGTCCGAACACCGCCATCCCGCCCAGTGTCGAAATCAGAATCAGATAATCCGGCATCCGCGTATCCTTACCCACCAGAATCGGCCGCAACACGTTATCCACCAGGCCGATCACAAACACCCCGAACAGCCCCAACACCACACCCTGCCAAATCATCCCGCTGAGCAGGAAATACGCCGCCACCGGCGCCCAGACAATCCCCGCCCCCACCGCCGGCAACAGCGACAGAAACGCCATCGCCACCGCCCAGAGCAACGCACTGGGAATGTCCAGCACCCAGAAAATCAAACCGCCCAGCGCCCCCTGGGTCAGCGCCACGACAACGTTGCCCTTCACTGTCGCACGGACCACTCGGGTGAACTTCAACTGCAGACGGCGCTTCTGCGGCTCAGCCAATGGAATGGCCATACGGATTCGGCGGGTCAGGTCCTGACCATCACGCAGGAAGAAGAACAGCAGGTACAGCATGATGAAAAAGCTCACCACAAAATCAAACGTGCCCTGGCCGAAACTGAATGCCTGCGTCGCCAAGTATTGGCTGCCTTGCATCGCGGCCTTGGAGATCTTGTCCTGCAGCCCCTTGAAGTCCCCCATGCCCAACCGGTCCAGCCAATGCTGCAGCGAGGTCGGCAACAACGCCTTGAACTCTGCCAGGTACTTGGGAATATCCAGTTGGCCGCTTTCGACGTTTTTGTAAAGCGCCGCCCCCTCTTGAACCATCAGCATGCTGATGATGATCACCGGCAGAATCGCGATCACCAGACACACCATCAAGGTGCACAGGGAGGTCAGGTTGCGTTGCCAACCGAAACGCGCCAGCAGGCGGCGCTGGAGTGGCGCAAAGATGATCCCCAGAATGACCGCCCAGAACACCGCGCCGTAAAAAGGCAGCAGAATCCAGATGAAGGCGATGGTCACCAACACCAAAAGGAGCATCAGGGTTTTGTTTTGAAGCGAGGTTTCGTTCATGTTCCTTCCGTGTCATTGAGCCGCGCTGAACGCACGGCCTAATGGTTAGTCCGCCAATCGTCACAGGAGTGCCGCCTGTAACGCTGATGAGACACGGGTTGGAAGCATGAGGGCGGAGCGTTCGTGGCGAGCCGTTACGACCTGCCACGATGACCGCGATAAAAACGTCAGATGCGGAACTGGCCGACCAATTGACCGAGGCGCTGATTGAGTTCGGTCAGGTTGCGCGAAGTGGTGGCGCTATGGCGGGTCTCGTCGGCCACGCTTTCCACCGCCACGGCAATCTGATGCACGCTGCGATTGATCTCTTCAGCGACGGCGGTCTGTTCTTCCGCCGCGCTGGCGATCTGCGCGTTCATCGAGTTGATGGTGCCGATCAACTGACCAATGGTGTCCAGCGACGCACCGGCTTCGTTGGCCCTCGCCGATGTCCCATCACCGGCCTCACTGGAACGACGCATGGCCGCAACCGCGCCTTGTGTGCCCTGTTGCAGGCGATCGATCATGCCTTGGATTTCCTGGGTGCTGTGCTGAGTGCGGCTGGCCAGTGCGCGGACTTCATCGGCCACCACGGCAAACCCACGTCCCGCCTCGCCAGCCCGTGCGGCTTCGATTGCAGCGTTGAGCGCCAGCAGGTTGGTCTGTTCGGCAATGGAGCGAATCACGCCCAGCACGCCGACGATCGACGTTACGTCGTTCTGCAGGCTGTCCAGCGAAGTCCCGCTGTGGCGAATGTCGCTCACCAAGGCGTGAATCTGCTGAATACTGCCATCGACCACGCGCTTGGCAGCCTGACCTTCTTCGTCGGTTTGCTGCGCCGCCACCGATGCGCCTTGGGCGCTTTTGGCGACTTCCTGCGCGGCGGCCGACATCTGGTTGATGGCCGTCGCGACCTGATCCGTCTCGTGGCGCTGACGCTCCATCGCCTGCTCGGAGCGCTGCGCCTGGTGAGTGACTTCACCGACAAGGCCCGTGAGCTGCCCGGTCATCTCAGCGATCTGCCGCACGAGGCCGTGAATCTTGTCGACGAAGCGATTGAAGGAGCCGGCCAGTTCGCCGAGTTCGTCCTGAGACGTCACCGTCAGGCGCCGGGTCAGGTCGCCCTCCCCGGCGGCGATGTCATCCAGGTTGGCCTTCATCTGACGCAGTGGCCGCAACAGGCCGCCGGCCATCCAGACGCCGACCACGGTAATGATCACCAGCACCAGAAGCGCGATGCCGATGATGCTGATCAGCATGTTCTGCATACGCTCGGCGACCACTTTCTGCACGTCGGCAACCTTGGCGTCGATGTTATCCAGATTGACCGAGGAGCCGATGGCGATGTCCCATTTGGGCAGGTATTCGGTGTAGCCGAGCTTTGGCAACTGCTCAGTGGAGCCCGGCAAGGGCGATGAGTATTCCAGGTAATGCGTGCCCGCTTTGCCTGCCTCTACCAGGCCGATGACGTAGGCGTTGCCGCTGGCATCGAGCGTATCTTTGAAGCTCTTGCCAATGCCGTCAGGGCTGCTGCCCTTGAACAGGCGTACGGCCTGAGAGTCGTAGCCGAAGAAATAACCGTCTTTGGCGTACTGGACCTGCGAGAGCATCTTGATGACTTGCGCGCGGGCTTGCATGTCGCCCGGTGCCGACGCGTCATACAAGGGCTTGATGGTGCCCATGGCGACTGCGACGTAGCTTTGCAGCGTCGCCTTGGCCTCGGCGAGCAGGTGTTGACGGGTTTCTTCCACTTCACGCTTCGCTTGGTCGCGCAGCATGACCACCGTGCTCACGCTGACAATCAGCGCAAACAGCAAGACCGGAAGCACCGCAAGAGACAGAACTCTGGCTTTCAGATTCAGGCGCATAGATACCGTGACCTTTTATTTTTGTGTGCGTTACGCCGTTGGGCTCCCTAACGGTTAACGGCCCCGCACAGCAAAAGTTGAGGTCACGCTGAAATCAGTCAGCGATGGAATGCCCCGTTCGCTCAGGCAGGTCGATGCGTACTTGGAGCCCTCCCAACGGGCTGTCCAGCAACTGAATGCGTCCGCCCCACGACTCGACAATGTCCTTGACGATCCCCAATCCGAGACCGTGCCCCGTGACCTGCTCATCCAGACGATTGCCACGGCCCAGTACTTCTTCGCGCTGAACCACTGGAATCCCCGGACCGTCGTCGTCGATCAACAGGCAATAGCCACCCGACGCCTGAGTGATGCACAGGCAGATGCTGCTGTCGGCCCATTTGCAGGCGTTGTCCATCACGTTACCCAGCAGTTCGAGGATGTCCTCCCGGTCCCACGGCAGGACCAGCCCGGGCGTGACATGGTTGTTCAGTTCCAGGTGCTCGCCATGAATCATACGCAATGTGGAAAACAGGCCCGGTAGTTCAATGTCGCAATCGAACCGCATACCGGGCAAGGCATCGCCGGAAAGCCGCGCGCGATTGAGCTCTCGCTCCAGACGTTGCTGGATCTGCTGCAACTGCTCGCGCAACGTGTCCCGCAGATGTGGGTTCTGTTCCAGCTTTCCGCTTTCGGCGAGGCTCATCAACACGGCCATGGGCGTTTTCAGCGCATGCCCGAGGTTGCCCAGCGCATTGCGCGAGCGCTTGAGACTGTCCTCGGTGTGCGCCAGCAGGTGGTTGATCTGCGCCACCAGTGGTTCCAGCTCAAGGGGTACGGTTTCGTCGAGCTGAGAACGCTGGCCTTGTTGCAGTTGGGAAATCTGTTCACGCGCGGTGTCCAGCGGACGCAACGCCCGGCGCACCGTCACCCGCTGCAAAGCGAGTATCAGGATCAAAGCCGCCAGCCCAAGCCCCAGGCCAATGCGCTGAACCCGCACGAAGCTGGCCTGAACCGGTGTGTAATCCTGCGCGACGGTGATCGAGATTTTCTGGCCGAACTTGCGGTATTCGGTGTGCAGCAACAGCAACGACTGCCGGGTTTTTTCCAGCTCAAGGTCGGCATGCAGGCCTGGCTGTTCCGGTTGTGGCAGTTCAAGGTCCCACAGGGATCGCGAGCGCCAGTGGCCGCCGTCGAAATCGATGCGAAAGTAATGACCGGAGTACGGCCGTTGATAGCCGGGTGACAAGCGGTGTTCATCCAGCTGAAGACCATTGGGCCCGCGAACAATTGCCACCAGCAGTAACTCGCTGTCGTTGCGCAGCCCGGATTCCAGATAGCGCTGCAGCCCGACCTCGAACAGCCAGAGACTGATCTGTGCCAGCACCAGCCCGACGATCAGCAGCACGCTGATCAGGCCAAGACTCAAGCGTCGCTGGATCGACCTCACCCGCCGCTCCCGCCAAACCGGTAACCCTGGCCGCGTCGGGTTTCCACGACCGCGCGGCCCAGCTTGCGACGCAGGTGGTTGACGTGAACTTCGATCACGTTCGAATCACGTTCGTTTTCACCGTCGTACAGATGTTCGGCCAGATGGCTTTTGGAGAGGATCTGTTCGGGATGCAGCATGAAATAACGCAGTAATCGAAACTCGGCGGCGGTCAGCTGAATCTCTTCGCCATCGCGACTGACGCACTGGCGCCCTTCGTCCAGATGCAACCCGGCGGCTTCCAGCGTCGGTTGATTGGCCAGGCCACGGGCGCGGCGCAACAACGCCTGAATGCGCAATTGCAGCTCTTCAGGGTGAAAAGGTTTGGTGAGGTAGTCATCGGCACCGGCCTTGAGGCCCTCGATCCGCTCGGCCCACGAACCGCGCGCGGTCAGGATGAGCACCGGGGTCGACAATCCGTCGGTACGCCATTTCTGCAGGACCTCAAGGCCAGGAACGCCGGGCAGTCCCAGGTCGAGCACGATCAGGTCGTAAGGCTCGCTCGCGCCTTGGTGAAGGGCGTCCCGACCATCGGCCAGCCAGTCGACGGCATACCCCTGACGGTTCAGCCCGCTGATCAATTCATCCGCCAGGGGAACGCTGTCTTCAACCAGTAGCAAACGCATCAATCGTCTTCCTTGTCTTGCAACAGACGGCAGTCCCGGGCGTCGAACTTCAACTCGCGAACCACGTGGTCGGCGGTCAGCAGTTCGATTTCGTAGACCAGCACGTCATGTTTCTCTTCGAGCTCCGCTTCCAGGAGCTTTGAGCCGGGGTATCGCCCCAGTGCCTGTTCGATGAATTGCTCAAGCGGCAGGATCACGCCCTGCTGACGCAACTTGAGCACTTCATCCTGATCCAGGTCGCGGGCCGTACTGACCGTACAGGCCATGACGGCGCCGACCGTGAGTAAACAGTAAACGAAACACTGACCCGGACGTTTACCGGCAAAGCGACGTTTACACGCGTTCATCAGGTGTCCTGATGGTCTTTGAGGACCTGGCCGCTGACCGCATCAAGTTCGACATCCCACTCGACGCCCTTGGCGTCTCGCAGTTCGACCTGATAAACATATTTGCCATATTCCTGTTCCAGCTCGGTATCGGTGACGGTCGCGTTCGGGTGTTTGGCGAGCGCCGCAGCATTGAGTTTCTCGAAAGACTGAATAGTACCTGCATCGCGCAGTTTGAGCGCTTCATCGGGGCCCAGATCCTTGGCCTGAGCGTAACCGGCGGTGACAGTGAGGGCGGTGGCGGCAAAAAAAGCAGTCAAAGTGTTCATCAGTGAATCTCCGTTGTAGTCGTCATGTTTACGGGATTCACGATAACCAACCGAACTTAATTGAAGCTTAATCTTCTGGCTACATGCCATCACCCTGCTCCGGCTTCCCGATTGCCTGACAGGGGATATACTTCGCGCCTGTCCACTTTTGGAGTGCCCATGAGCGCCGTCCACATCAAATCCCCCGCGCTGACGATCAAGGCCGGCCGACGCGCCATGGCGCGCATTCGCGAGCAGGGCCTGAAACCCGCCGATGTCGGGATCATCCCCGGCGCGGCGGGCGGTCCGAAGGCGCTGGGCATCCAAGGACTGGATCTGGCGTTATTTGGCGAATGGTTGCCTCGCTTCGAGCGCGAGCGTTCTCTGATTGGCGCATCGATTGGCTCGTGGCGGTTTGCGAGTGCGTGCCTGCCCGATCCGGTGGAAGGTCTGGAACGGCTGGGCAGGCTGTATAACGAGCAGAGCTTCGCCAAGGGCGTGACCATGGCAGAGGTCACGCAAAGTTGCGTGAAGATGCTCGACGACCTGTTGCAGGGGCGTGATGCCAGCGTGCTGAGCAATCCGCATTACCGCCTGAACATCATGATCGTCAAAAGCCACGGGCTGCTGGCGCTGGACCATCGCGGCAGCCTGGGGCTCGGGCTCGGGTCGGTGATCGCCAACAACCTGATCGGGCGCGCGCGGCTGTCACGGCATTTCGAACGCTTGATCATGCACGACGCCCGCCTTGCCCCTCCGCTGTCGACGCTGACGGATTTTCCCTCCCGAAGCCTGCACCTCAATGAGTCCAACCTGCGTCAGGCCTTGCTGGCCTCAGGCTCCATTCCAATGGTCATGCAAGGGGTGATGGACATCCCGGGCGTCGGTCCTGGCACGTTTCGCGATGGCGGACTGCTCGACTACCATCTGGACCTGCCTTACAGCGGCAGCGATATCGTGCTGTACCCGCACTTCACCGACAAAATCATTCCAGGCTGGTTCGACAAGACCCTGCCCTGGCGCCGGGGAGATCTGGGCCGGCTGCAGGACGTCGTGCTGTTGGCACCGTCTCGTGAATACCTGGCGACGCTGCCGTTCGGCAAGCTGCCGGACCGCAGCGATTTCAAGCGTTTCGTCGGCAAGGACAAAGAGCGTCAGGCGTACTGGCGGACGGCTATGGAAAACAGCCGACGCCTGGGCGATGAGTTCGTCGAGTTGGCGGACACGGGGCGACTGGCGGATCGGCTGGAAGTATTGGTTTGATGCACGCGATTTAATGGAACGGGTTTAACCGAGCGGTCAGGTTCTGCCTGTTCCTTGCTAAAGCAATGCTGGTAAACTCGCCACCTGCATTTTTTCGCTCAGGCGATCGCCACTTTTCAAGGCTCTCAATACCGTGGAAATCTTCAAGGAATTTACGTTCGAATCGGCTCACCGTCTTCCTCACGTCCCGGAAGGCCACAAGTGCGGCCGTCTGCACGGTCACTCCTTCCGTGTAGCGATTTATCTGCAGGGCGAACCGGATCCGCATACCGGCTGGATTCGTGACTTTTCCGAGATCAAGACGATTTTCAAGCCGCTGTATGAGCGTCTGGACCATAACTACCTGAACGACATTCCCGGTCTGGAAAACCCGACCAGTGAGGTGTTGGTGAAGTGGATCTGGAATGAGTTGAAGCCGTTGTTGCCTGAGTTGTCGGCGATCCGGATTCATGAGACGTGCACCAGCGGGTGTGTTTATCGCGGCGACTGATGGGGCCGTGATCTATAGAAAAAGCCACCTCTGCGGTGGTTTTTTTGTGGGCGGTATTGGCGTTAATAGCGGTGAGGTATTCGTTGTTGCGAGTGGCTCGGAGGGGTTTTGGCCTAACCGGTTTTCGGTCTTCGGAGGTGCGGGTTTTGGTGGGTATATCCGTTTCTGTAGGCGACACGAATTACGGTTCCGCTCTTACAGCGGGTCACTTTTGTAAAAAGCGACAAAAGTAACCAAAAACGCTTTGCTCCTGGTTGGGCCCGACTTCGTCGGGTTCCTTCACTCCGGCGACGCTCCGTGGGCCCGCCGCCATCGGCCATCCATGGCCGGGGGCGGCTCTCGCGGCATCCATGCCGCTCGGCCCACTCCGCGCCGCCTGCGTTCAGCCTGCACCCAAGTCGCGTTTTGTGGTGTCTGGACTGTCTCGGCATGAAAAGCAGATCAAAAGCGGAGCGCGCATGAGCTATTGGTCCAGAACTCGTGTCACGGGTCTGACACAAAACCTGTGGGAGTCAGCTTGCTGACTCACACATGAGAACCGTGACCGATCATGCTGTGGATGATCGATCATCAAGCATCAACCGGACAGCCGTCAGAACCGATACGCCACGGCGAGGTTGGACACGACCGTTCTGCTGGACTGAGAACCGGCATCGCCGCCGTAGTAATCACGCTCACCGGTTACTGAATTCTTGACCAGGACACTGCCCTTCGCTTCAGCGTAAACCTGGTAATCAACGCCGGCCTTCAGCGACAGTTTCGGGTTGACGTCATAGGACACCGCCAACGCCAGGCTCTGCATCCGGCCGCTGTTGCCCTGATTGCCGATGAAGGTCAGGTCACGAAGGTGATGCTGATCGTAATCCCGCGCCTTCACCCACTGGCTGTATTTGAAACGGCTTTCAACCGTCCAGTCACGGTAGTGGTAGACACCGACCAGACCGACATAGGGCGTTTCGTAGGACTGTTGATAGGTGATGCCCTTCAGACCCGCAGGGATGTCTCCGGCTTCATCGCGGTGCCCTCCCTCCGACGAATAGACGTAGCGACCGCCACGGGCCTGCCAGCCCAGTTCGTTGCGCTGATAACCCAGCATCACGCCGAGGGCCAGATCATCCCGTTTCAGCGCCCAGGCGGTCGCAGCGACTTCCGCCTGCCAGGCCTTCTGCACGCGCGTGTCGGGGTGATCCGAGAAGTGCGTCCAGTTCTCGCCCTCCTCGCCCAGCCAGTCGTAATCCTGCAGGTGACCATCACCCTTGGCCACTTTGGTCCAGCCTTTCGCCTCAAGGGAGAGCCAGTCCAGCGGATGGTAGGTCAGGCCCAGATGCAAGGTCGGTACCTGCTTGAGGTCCCAATTCAGCTGGCTGACTTTCTGGCCATCGTAGATGTCATACACCTTCTCCTGCGCCTGCCCGTTCAACAGGCCCAAACCGAGACTGACTTCGACGCCACCCAGCTGGAATCGCTGTTCATCCGTCGTGTGTGCGTGCGCAATCGCTTCCTGCCCCAACGTCGCGAGCCCCAGCAGCGCCAGCGTTTTCCGTACCTTCATCGACCATCCGCTCCTTTCATTCGAGGGTGCGCCGGGCGGCAACGCACCGCCACGGCAAGCGGCGAAAGGATGAACATCAAGGAAGGACATTTCTGCCAGCCCGATCCCAGGCAAGCGTGTGAAAACCAAACCTTCCGGAGGGGATGTTTCCTACAAGAAGTAATGGGATCTAGCGCGTGAGGTTATTCAAGCGCTACCGCCCACGATGCACGCCCACAAAAAAGGGCCGCCCGCTTGCACGGACGGCCCTTCTATCAGCAGCAACCGACGTGAATTACGCCAGGCTTTTGCTCACCACCTCGTAGACGTCCGGCGACAGCTGACCAGAAGCGCGAATGCGCTCCAGCTCACCTTTCATCAACGCCTGACGGGCGCTGTCGTATTTGCGCCAGCGGGTCAGAGGCGCCAGTTGGCGCGAGGCGATTTGTGGATTGAAGCCGTTCAGCTCAATGACCAGGTCCGCCAGGAAGCGATAACCCGAACCGTCCGCCGCGTGGAAGTTGATCAGGTTCTGGCCAGCGAAGGCGCCGATCAGTGCACGCACCTTGTTCGGGTTCTTCAGGGTGAACGCCGGGTGTTGCATCAGGGCTTTCACGCGGGCCAGGCCACCGGGCAGGGTGCTGCCGGCCTGAACGCTGAACCACTGATCCATGACCAACGCGTTGTCCTTGAAGTTCTCGGCGAACACCGCCAGCGCCTTGGCCTTCTCGTCTTCGAACGGGGAGTTGACCAGCACGGCCAGCGCGGTCAGGCGCTCGGTCATGTTGTCGGCGTTGTCGAACTGCTCGATGGCCGCCGTCAGTACTTCTGGTTTGCCGGTCAGCATCAGGTAAGACAGCGCAATGTTCTGCAGCGCGCGGCGAGCGAAGTGCTCGGACTCGGCGACGTACGCAGTCTTTTTCGACAGTTCGCGGTTGGTCTGGTAACGCTTCCACAGCGCATCGCTCAGGCTGCTGGCCAGTTGCTGACGCGCAAATTCGCGGGCGGCGTGGATGGCATCGACGTCGGCCACTTCACTGATTTCGGTCAGGTAGGCTTCGCCTGGCAGCGACAGCATTTCGGCGACCATCGCCTGATCCAGGCTGTCGTCAGCAAGCACGGTGCCGAGGGCGGTCACCAAACGCTGATCCATGGCCAGACTCTCGCCTTTCTGGTGCTGGGCGATGAGTTCCTGCAGGACTTGAACCGACAATTGCTGGCCGGCATCCCAACGGTTGAAGCCGTCCGTGTCGTGCTGCATCAGGAACATCAGTTGATCACGGTTGTACGGGAAGCTCAGTTTCACCGGCGCCGAGAACCCGCGCAGCAGCGACGGCAACGGCTGTTCGGCCACGTCGACGAAGGTGAAGGTCTGTTCGGCTTCCGTAACCGAGATCACCCGCGAGGTGCCCGCTGCCGTGGCTTCGCCTTGCAGACGCAACGGAATTTCCTTGCGGGCTGTATCGAGCAGGCCCAACGACACCGGAATCACGAACGGCTTTTTCTCTTCGCCCGGCTGGCCTGGGGTGGTCGGCGCGCTTTGGCGGAAGCTCAGGCTGTAGGTCTTCGCGGATGCATCGTAGGACTCGGTAACCGCCAGACGTGGCGTACCGGCCTGCGAGTACCAACGCTTGAACTGAGTCAGGTCCACGCCGTTGGCGTCTTCCATGGCCTTGACGAAGTCGTCGCAGGTCACGGCCTGGCCGTCGTGGCGTTCGAAATACAGGTCGCTGCCTTTGCGGAAACCCTCGGCGCCCAGCAACGTGTGGATCATGCCAACCACTTCCGAACCCTTTTCGTACACGGTCAGGGTGTAGAAGTTGGAAATCTCGATGAAGCTGTCCGGACGCACGGCGTGGGCCATCGGGCCTGCGTCTTCAGCGAACTGGTGCGTGCGAAGGTAGGCGACGTCCTGAATGCGCTTGACCGTGGCCGAGTTCATGTCCGAGGAAAAGCCCGCGTCGCGGAACACCGTGAAGCCTTCCTTGAGCGAGAGCTGGAACCAGTCGCGGCAGGTCACGCGGTTGCCCGACCAGTTGTGGAAATATTCGTGGGCGACAATGGCTTCAACACGCTGGTGCGCGGCGTCGGTCGCGGTTTCCGCGCGAGCCAGCACGGCGCTGGAATTGAAGATGTTGAGGCCCTTGTTCTCCATCGCACCCATGTTGAAGTCATTGACCGCGACGATCATGAAGATGTCCAGGTCGTATTCGCGGCCGTAGACTTCTTCGTCCCAGCGCATGGACTTCTTCAGGCTGTCCATGGCGTGCTGGCATTTGTCGATGTTTTCCTGCTCGACATAAATACGCAGCGTGACCTTGCGGTTTGTCATCGTGGTGAAGGTGTCTTCGATGCACCAAAGGTCACCGGCTACCAGCGCAAACAGATAGGCCGGCTTCTTGAACGGGTCTTCCCAGGTGATCCAGTGGCGGCCGTTTTCAGAGGGGCCCGCTTCAATCGGGTTGCCGTTGGACAGCAGGATCGGGAAATCCTGTTGGCTGGCAATGACGGTTGTCGTGAACGAGCTCATCACGTCCGGACGGTCGAGGTAATAGGTGATCTTGCGGAAACCTTCGGCCTCGCACTGGGTGCAGAACATGCCGCTGGACTTGTACAGGCCTTCCAGCGCGGTGTTGGTTTCCGGGTGGATCTTCACGCTGGTGTCCAGGGTGAAGGTCTCGGAGGTGGGCTGAACGGTCAGGCTGTCCGGGGTCAGTTCGTAATCGCCGGGCGTGAGGTCGACGTCGGCCAGTTTGACCGACAGCAGTTCCAGCAACTGGCCATCGAGCACCAGCGGCGGCAAACCTGCGCCGCGGGCCGGATTGCGGCGCATGACCAACTGCGCGTGGACCAGCGAGTGGTCGTCGAACAATTCGAATGTCAGGTGCGTCTCGTCGATGAGGTACTCAGGCGCCTGATAATCCTTCAGGTAAATCATTTTCGGCTGTTCGGTGCGCATGATGCTGTCCTTATTCAGTTGCTCTACAGGTTGCCCGTTCACGACTACTGGTGAACGGCGAGCTGATAGGCCGTGTATTTGCGGATGTTGATCACGCCGGTGTCGAAGATCAGGTATTGACCCTTGATGCCCAGCAACGTGCCCTCGGCGATCGGGTCCTTGTCCAGATTGAAGCTGACGATCTTGGTCGGGTAGGCCTCGACCGGATACTCGATCTCGATGGGCGCGACGTCGTTCAGCAGCTGGATGGCCTGCAGGCCGAAACGCGTTTGCAGTGCGGCCAGTCCCTCGGCGCAGGACTCGAACAGTTGCTGACGGATGGCCGTCAGGTCAACCGATGGCGCATCGCCTTTAAGCAGCGCACGCCAGTTGGTGCGGTCGGCCACCTGACTGCGGAACAGGTCCTCGACGAACCCCGACTGCTGGCGGGTCGCCACGCGCACGATCGGCAACGCCTGACTCGCACCCTGATCCAGCCAGCGCGTCGGCAATTGCGTGGCGCGGGTGATACCGACTTTAACGCCCGACGAATTGGCCAGATAGACCACATGGTCGGTCATGCAGAACTGCTCACCCCACGACGGATCGCGGCAGGTGCCGTGTTCGTGGTGGCATCTTTCCGGGCTCATGATGCACACGTCGCACTGCGCCAGCTTTTGCATGCACGGGTAGCAATAACCCTGGCTGAAGCTGGTCTTGGTACGGCGGCCGCAATGGCTGCAATGGATCGCGCCCAGGTACTCCAGGCGCACGGTCTTGCCGATCAGGGGATTGACCGGGATTTCCGAATCACCCAGACGAAAAGCGTATTCAACCCGCGTGGCATCGAGCCGCGCGGACATCTTGTTGACGGAACCGCGACCAATCTCGATCAATGGATGGCATCCGACTTGAACAGGATGTTCGGCACGGGCGCCGACTTGGAGGCGCACTCTTGCGGGCCCATGTAACCGATACGCTGTTCTTCGGGCACGTTGCGCACTTCCCAGGCGATCAGCGCCTGCAGCGACAGTTCGCGTTGTTCCTGCGTCAGCTTGCGGCCATCGGACCACTTGCCGATTTCCACGGCCAGCTTCAGGCTCTCGTAGATGTCCGGGGTGATGTTTTCGATCATTTCAACAAATGAGGACATGGGGCTCTCCCAGAATTAAGCGGGCAATTTTAATGTTTACGGCGAGCTAATGCACCGCCCACTAGACCTGTTGCACAACCGATGATCAGACCGCCGACATGCGCCCCGTTGGCGATCTCGCCAAACCCGAGCAGGCTGATCACACCGGACATGCACAGCACCAGCCAGATCAGCATCATGGCCAGCACGCCACGCGGCAGACGGTAGATGGGGTTGGGTGCCAGCATTTGAAAGATCCAGCAGTGACCGAGCAGGCCATACAGCACGCCAGACAGCCCGCCGAACAGGCTCGGGCCGCTCCAGAAATACTGGCCGTAGTTGGAAAATGCACTGAAGGCCAGGGTCAGACCCAGCAGATGCCAGCTGCCCTGACGCGTCTCGATACGTCGCCCCAGCTCCCAGAACCACAACGCGTTCATGACCAGGTGCAACACGCCGAAGTGAATCAGCATCGGCGACACCACACGCCACCACTGCCCTGCCGCCAGCGACACCTCGACCGGGGTGAACATCACGTAATCACCGCTGACGCGGAAATCGTTGAACGTCAGCCAGCTCAGCGCTTCGTAGTTGTCGCCCAGCAGCGTCACGCCCGCGACGATCAGGCACACCAGCAACACGATGCTGGTGACCGGACTGCTGCGCACCTGAACCAGCGGGCTGGGCCGGGTCACGGCGACCACTTCGCGACCGGGTGGCAGCTGAGCCGTGGGATCGCCCTGCGGATACTGTTCGTACAGCTGACGAATGTCATCGGCCAACGATGGCGCGTCCGGCACCCAGAGCACCTGCTCACCGGCTTCTTCACTGACGCGATGCGGCACGTTGAGGCGTCGCAACAACTCGACAAAACCGCTGAGGTCGGTGTTCAGCGGCAAGCGCAATACCGCAACCGGATTCATTGAGCAGTCTCCGGCCGTGTGACATCGACCCAGACGAATTTCCCAGGGTCGATTTGGGTTTCCTGATCGAGCCGGTAGGCCACCAGCTTGCCGTACAGCACAGCACTGTAATCGAGACACGCCAGGTTCGGGCGGATCGGCGCGGGCACGCCACTGCGCCAATAATGGCCGACAAACAGTAATGGCTCATCGGCGCCATAGCGCAGCAGGGCATTTTTCTCACTGTCGGACAGCGGACGCTTGGCCACGGGTTCCGGCAACGCATCGGGCTGGAATACCACGTCGCCATAGGTCTGCGGGTCGTCTTCCCAGAACTTGGTGCGAAAGGATGCCCGTGTCAGGCCGTCGCCACCGGTGAGCGTCATGCCGTGCGGCAGGCGCATGTCGGTGCCGCGCAAGAGCCGGTCGAATACGGCGCTGGCAAAACTGCCCGGCACCGCCGACGCCTGAACGAAATGCTGATCGATCCGGCCATCGCCATGGGCGCTGCGCAACGGTTCGATCAGGCTCGCATCCCAGCAGGCATGCACCAGCCGGAAACGCTCGGCGTCGACGAACAACGGCAGCTCGTAGAACCAGTTGAGGAAGTCTTTCCAGTCACCGGGGTGCTGTTCGAACTGCGCCAGCGTTTCACCCAGCAGACGGGCATGACGCGGGGTGTGTTCGCGCACGAACTGTTTGCCGGTTTCCGGTGGTGCAGGCGTGCTCCAGCCCAGCGCGTTGAATTCATGGTTGCCCATGATGCAGAACGCCTGACCGGCCACGACCATGTCATGAACGATATGCAGCGCCTCGCGAATACGAGGGCCGCGGTCAATGATGTCGCCTAGGAACAGGGCGATGCGCTCAGGGTGGCGCCAGACGCCAGCCTGAAAGCGATAACCAAGGGTGTCGAGCAAGTGCTCAAGGGTCTGGGCACATCCATGCACGTCACCGATCAGATCGTAGCTACGCGCGGGATCGAGCATCAGTCGCCCCCGCCGCCAAGCCGACTGCCCCAACCGAGTTTGGTCCGGCAGACTTCGTAGTAATTGTGGTCGAGCGGGTGAATGAGTCGCAGCTTCTGGGGTTTCTTCTTAACGGTCACGGTGTCACCCGGCGCGCAGGTGAAGTGGTTCTGTCCATCGCAGGAGACCTGTGGATAAATCGTCATGTCCTTTGAGACAACGATTTTCAGCTCACTGTTGCCGTCGACGACAATTGGCCGCCCGGACAGCGTGTGCGGGTACATCGGCACGATGACAATGGCGTCCAGTTTCGGGTGCATGATCGGCCCGCCCGCCGACAGCGCATAAGCGGTGGAGCCGGTCGGCGTCGCGACAATCAGGCCATCGGCCTTCTGGCTGCAGACGAACTGGCCGTCGATGTAAATTTCGAATTCGATCATGCGCGTGGACTTGCCGGGGTGCAGCACCACGTCGTTGAGCGCGTCGCCCTGGCCGATGGCTTCGCCGTGCCGGCGGACTTCGGCTTGCAACAGAAAGCGGTTCTCGACCAGATAATGGCCGTCCAGCACCTCGGCGACCTTCACTTCCAGCTCGTCAGGTCGGATATCGGTCAGAAACCCGAGGCTGCCACGGTTGATGCCGAGCACAGGGACATTGTGCTTGGCCAGCGCACGGGCGGCGCCGAGCAGGCTGCCGTCCCCCCCGACGACGATGACCATGTCGCAGACTTCGCCGAGCATCTTGCGCGAAGAGGTCTGCATGCCGTGCCCCGGCAGCACTTCGGCGATGGCGTCTTCGAGGATGACGTGCAGGTGCCGCGACATCAGGAATTTCTTGAGTCGGCGAACGGTCTCGAGCACTTGGGAACTGCCCAGGCGACCAATGATGCCGATATTACGAAATTGCTCCATGGGGCTCCCGCAGGGTCGATGCACATAAAGAAGGCGATTATGGGCGAAGGGGTCGGGGGCGGCAAACCGACAAGCGTAATCGGCGCGATTACCAGGCGCTGATAGCGAGTTCTGCCTAACGGCAGAAGCGTTCCGCCTTCGGCGGGTTACTTGAAAAGACACCAAGTAACCAAGTGTCCTGGCTCCTGGCTTGGCCCTCCTGCGTCGGGTACCCGCACTCCGACGACGCTCCGTGGGCCTGCACCCAAGTCGCGCTTTGTGGTGTCTGGAATGTCGCGTACAAGAGCAACGCGGGCTGGAGCTAACGCTCTTCGCTTTCTTGGTTCGTACATCTACCTGTCGCACACCATCCTGTAGGAGCG